>HF972686.1:89861-90759 GCA_000432995.1 Clostridium sp. CAG:1013 | reverse complement strand
CCGCCGTGGAAAGCCCCAACTCTCGGAACTTTTCCAGGGCAGCCGCGTTGAAAATGTTCAGGGAGAACCCGCCGTGGGCTTCCCCGCCCAGCTGGCGGACCAGCTCCAAAGCACCCAGATTTCCGCAGACAAATTTGTCAAAACCTGCAGCGATACACTGTTCCATTTTCTGGACTGTACGCTTTTCTTCTCCGAACAACGCCCTGGGAATGTCCAGCAAAAGGGACGGATACCCTTCCTCGCGCAAACGTTTCAAAGTGTCCAGATCTGTTTCCAGGGGCAGAACGATCTCCCGGCACTTTTTGGCCTGGGGGCAAAGCTGTTCCACCTTGCGGAACTGTGCCCGCAAAGGCAATTCACCCTCCCGCCGGGGATGGGCCGGGAAATCAAGAGGCATTGCCGTAAAGGGAATGGGCTCCCGCTTCTCCCGCAGGGTCAGCAGCTCCTCCAAAGCCTCCCGGCGCAGGGCGTTCAGGGTGGACACACCGCAGACCACGCCCTCCTCCGGGACGGTAACGTTTTCCGCCCGGAAAGGAGTGCCGCCGGTCTTGCTCAGCTGCTGGACGCACCGGTCCTTCCCAAGAGGGGAAAGTCCCTCCCCACCAGAGGCGGAAGCGACGGCCTGACGGCCTTCCCGATCCCGTACCGTCAGGGTAAGCTTGTCCTGTTCCTGGCTCAGTTCCAGGTCCACCGGTGTCCGGGGAAGTTCCCCCCGGTACAGCCCACGCAGTGAGGAAAACACCTTCTCCGTGGCACCGGTCACGTCCTCTTTGGTGCGCACGCCGAACATAGCTTTTCCCCGCTGTCCGGTGAGATACCCCTTGGTAAATCCCGACCGGGAAAACACCGCTTCCAAATCGCTGAGCAGTTTCTGAGGGACCTCTTCCCCGTCAGCGGC
>HF972686.1:88912-89814 GCA_000432995.1 Clostridium sp. CAG:1013 | reverse complement strand
CAGCCACGTATTCCGGCCGTTTCATTCTACCCTCGATCTTGGCGGAACACACCCCCGCCTGCCTTAATTGTCCAATTTCCCGGACAAAAGAAAGATCCTTCAAAGACAGGTCGTGGCCGGTGCCTCCCGGCGCGGCAAAAGGCAGACGACAGGGCTGGGCGCAAAGACCCCGGTTACCGCTGCGGCCTCCCAGCATAGCGCTGAAATAGCACTGCCCCGACACAGACATACACAAAGCCCCGTGGACAAAGCTTTCCAGCTCCACGGGACAACTCTCCCGGACCTCCCGGATCTCCTCCAGGGACATCTCCCGGGACAGCACCACACGCTGGGCCCCCAGCTCCCAAAGGAACTTGGCTCCAGCAGGAGTGTGGAGACTCATCTGGGTAGAGGCGTGGAGAGGCAGCTCCGGCGCCCGCTGGCGCAAAGCAGCGAACAGGCCCATGTCTTGGACCAGCACCGCGTCCACCGGCAGAGAGCAGAGAAATTCCACAAACTCCAGCGCCTGAGGCAACTCGTTTTCTTTTAACAAGGTGTTCACCGTCACGTGGACGCGCACGCCCCGGCCATGGCAGAAAGCCACTGCTTCCGCCAGCTCTTGCCGGGAAAAATTCTTGGCGTTGGCCCGGGCCCCAAAGGCCGGCCCGCCCAGATACACCGCGTCCGCCCCAGCGAACACCGCCGCCCGGAGCGCTTCCGGGCCTCCAGCTGGGGCCAATATCTCAAAATACTGTGTCTCCATCATTTCTTCTCAAAAAAGCTGACGAACCCTTCCTGTTCGTACTCGTCCTCATGGCGCAGGGGGTTTTTCCGTTTCCGGACAGGCTTTTTCTCCACGTCCCCCTCCGGTTTCGCTTCTTCCACCGCCGGCCGTCCCGCCTGGACTCTGGCGGCTCCCGCAG
>HF972686.1:74176-88886 GCA_000432995.1 Clostridium sp. CAG:1013 | reverse complement strand
CAGCAGCGGCTTCCTCCTTGGCCTGATCCACCAGCCGCTTGGCCTCTTCCACTGCCCGCTTGGCAGCGGCTACTGTGGCCTTCTTTTCCTGCTCTGCCTTCTGGACCAGGGCCTCTTTCTCCTCTGCGGCAAGCTTTAAAGCCGCGTTGTCGGCGGCTAATTTTTCCAATTCTTCCACCAGCTTGGCCTTCTCCGGAGATCCCTCCGCCGCCTGACGCAGACGGCCGTTCTCCCCTTGGAGCCTCTCCAATTCCCGGCGCAGAGCGGCCATTTGAGCCATCTGCTCCGTCTCCTGGCGCAGGGCAGCGTTTTCATCCTCCAAGGCGGTGATCCTGGCCTGCAATTCTTCCATATTTTGAGCGGCTTCCTGAAGGGCAGTGTTCTCCCGCTCCAAAGTCTCAATTCGTTCTCTGGTCTGGGGATTGGGCCCGTTTTTAACCATATCGTCCCGCTCCTCCTGCCAGACTTCCGCTTCCACTTCCAGCTCGTCCACCCGCTCCTGAAGCTCGTGACGCTTTTGCCCGTTCTTTTTGGCGTCGTCACAATAGCTCAGAGCCGCGGTTATGGCGGCCGCTTCCAGGGTAATATAAGGAGAGGCGATCTGGATCTCGGTGATCAAATCCCCCACCTCTTCCGCCAGGGACCGCATATATTCGTCGCTCTCCTGGGTGATGAGCCCGCAGACCACCCCGTTGATCTCCAGCCGTACCCGACGTTTTTCCATTCTAAACTCCATCCTTTCCCAGAGCCGCTGGTGCTCTCGCGTAAACCTATTATATTGCATAATCTCTTTTTCGGGAAGAGCTTTCTCTCCAATTTCACGTTTTTTTCCACAAACGAACTGCCCAAACTCAAAACCGCAAACGTTTTTTACCTGTTTTTTTATTGTATCCCCGCCCTATCTGTGCTATGATAAAACCAAAAGAATGGCGGGTTTTCCCCAGGCTGACAGCTCAATTTGTAAAGAATGTACAAATATCTGAGAGCAGCTTGGGGATTTATTGCGATTGTTTTTCCTGTCTTTTTAGTTTATAATGCACATGGCAAAGTTGATTGCAGCATATTTTTTAATCTAATTTATGCAGTTTAAATAGTTTTTGGAGGAATCTCAATGGATTACAAGCTGAGTGTCGAACAAATCAAGGAGGCCATCAAGGACCGGTTGGCCCACACCTTTGGGGTCTCTTTAGAAAACGCCACCGACGAGGAATATTACAAGGCAAGCGTTTTGATTGTCCGGGAACTGCTCACCAAGGGCCGCACCGAATTTGTCAACAACGCGGAAAAGACCGGCACCAAGCAGGTGTATTACCTGTGCATGGAATTCCTGCTGGGCCGTTCCCTGCGGAATAACCTGTATAATCTGGGTCTGGAAGAAAACTTCCGCAAGGCCCTTTCTGATTACGGCATCAAGCTGGACTCCCTTTACGAGCAGGAGCCTGACGCAGGTCTGGGCAACGGCGGTTTGGGCCGTCTGGCCGCCTGCTTCATGGACGGCCTGGCCACCCAGGGTTACCCCGCCATGGGCTACTCCCTGCGGTATGAGTACGGCATCTTCCGCCAGAAGCTGGTAGACGGCTGGCAGACCGAGCTGCCCGATTTCTGGCTGCCCGGCGGCAGCGTCTGGCTGCAAAAAGTGCCTGAGAGCTCCGTGGAAGTCCACTTCGGCGGACACATTGAGGAGCAGTGGCACGACCAGTACCACTCCGTGCGCCACAAGGATTACACCACCGTCACCGCCGTGCCCTACGACATGTACATCGCCGGCATGGACGGCAAGGGAATCAGCCTGCTGCGCATCTGGAAGGCTGAAAACGACAAGTTCGACATGAAGCTCTTTAACGGCGGCAACTACATGCGGGCCATGGAGCAGCAGGCCATGAGCGAAGTCATCACCAAGGTGCTCTATCCCGAGGACAACCACACCGACGGCAAGCTGCTGCGGCTTTCCCAGCAGTATTTCCTGGTGTCCGCTTCTATCCAGGACATCATCCGGCGGCACCTGTACGCCCACGGCAACCTGGATCAGCTGCCCGAGCTGGCGGCCATCCATCTGAACGACACCCATCCCGTGCTCACCATTCCCGAAATGATGCGCGTGATGCTGGACGAGTGCGGCTACGGTTGGGACGCTGCTTGGGATATCGTGAAGCGGACCGTGGCCTACACCAACCACACCGTCATGAGCGAGGCTCTGGAGACCTGGAACCGTGACCTGTTCAAGATGCGCCTGCCCCGAATCTATCAGATCGTGGAGGAGATTGACCGGCGCTTCTGGGAAGAGATGCGTGCCAAGGGCGTGGACGAGGCCAAGATCTACCGCATGGCCCCCCTCAACGACGGCTATGTGAAGATGGCCAACCTGGCCGTCATCGGCTCTCACACCGTCAACGGCGTGTCCGCTCTCCACAGTGAGATCCTGAAGGACGACGTGTTCCACGACTTTTACGAGGAAGAGCCTCAGAAGTTTACCAACGTGACCAACGGCATCGCCCATCGGCGGTGGCTGAACCAGTCCAACCCCAAGCTGGCTGGGATGATCACCGACCTGATCGGCCGGGACTACATCTACGACGCCGACAAGCTGCGTGGTCTGGCAAAATACAAGGATGACGCCGCGGTGCTCAAGCAGCTCCAGGATATCAAGCACGCCAACAAGGAGCGCCTGGCCAAGTACCTGAAAAAGACTCAGAACGACGTGGTGGATCCCGATTCCCTGTTCGACGTGCAGGTAAAGCGTCTCCACGAGTACAAGCGTCAGCACATGAACGCTCTGAATATTCTGGCCACCTATCAGTGGCTGCGTGAGAACCCCAATGCCGATTTCACTCCCCACACCTATTTCTTCGGCGCCAAGGCCGCTCCCGGCTACTATTTCGCCAAGCAGATCATCCAGTTCATCGCGGCTCTGGCCAAGATCATCAACGCTGACGAGCGGGTGAACAAGAAGCTGAAGATCGTGTTTGTGGAGAACTACTCCGTCACTTGGGCAGAGCTGCTCACTCCCGCCGCGGAGATCAGCGAGCAGATCTCTCTGGCCGGCACCGAGGCTTCCGGCACCAGCAACATGAAGTTCATGATCAACGGCGCCATTACCCTGGGCACTCTGGACGGCGCCAATGTGGAGATCCACGAGACCGTGGGCGATGAGAATATCATTCTCTTCGGCATGACCGCCTCTCAGGTGGAGCAGCTGAAGCGCTCCGGCTATCATCCCCAGAACCAGTACCAGAACGACGCCCTGGTGCGCCGCGCCATGGACGAAATGGGCTCCATGAACGGCGGCCAGTTTAAGGATATCTTCAAGACCCTGCTCCAGGAGGACCGCTACATGGCTTTGGCCGACCTGCGTTCCTACCATGAAGCTCAGCAGCGGGCCGAGAAGCTCTATCAGGATCAGACCGGCTGGAACCGCATGTCCCTGCTGAACATCGCCGGGGCAGGCCGTTTCGCCGCCGACCGTGCCATCCGGGAGTACGCCGGAAACATCTGGCACGCTTCTCCTGTGCCCCCGACCAAGAATCTGGGAGCTAAAAAGGTGGAAAAATAAGGGGATCCTTCCTCACACTATTTAACTTGGAAAGTGCAGCGTAAGCCGGGACCAGAAAGCCGCGGCCCTACGCTGCCTTTCCTTGTGGAACACATCCCTGGTCCTACCCAGGACCAAGAAAGAAGGCGCGCTATGTTTAATTCCCGCAGCAGAAAATACCGTGACCCTCTGGGGGCCGTGGCGGAGGGGACTGCTGTCCATTTCCGTATCACCCTTCCCCGGGAGATCTCCTGCTCGGGAGCCCATTTGGTCATCCAGCGGGAAGGTGACCCCTCACAGGTGCTGGACCTGTTCTGGTGCGGCATGAACGGCAGCAACCAGGAGTGGTGGGAATGTCACTTTACCCCGGATAAGGCCGGGCTCTATTTCTACCATTTTGAGATCCGCACCCACCGGGGCAGTCAGCGGCTGTCCAAAGGATTTGCCGGGGACGGCATCTTCGGCGGCAACAATCAGTGGCAGCTCACGGTGTACCAAAAAGAATTTAAAACCCCCGACTGGCTGGAAGGCGGCGTAATGTACCAGATCTTCCCGGACCGGTTCCACAAGTCCGGCACTCCCAAGGAAAACGTCCCCACCGGCCGGACCTACCACGAAAACTGGGAAGCTCAGCCGGACTGGGCACCCAACGCTCAGGGCAAAATCACCAACACCGACTTTTTCGGCGGCGACCTGAAAGGCATTGAGGAGAAACTGCCCTATCTCAAGAGCTTGGGAGTCACCTGCATCTACTGCAATCCCATTTTCGAGTCCCATTCCAATCACCGATACGACACGGCGGACTATTCCAAGATCGACCCTCTGCTGGGCAACGAGGAGGATTTCCGTTCCCTGTGCGCCGCCGCCAAAGAGCTGGGCATCCGGGTGGTCATCGACGGAGTGTTCAGCCATACCGGCAGCGACAGTGTCTACTTTAACCGGGAGGGCCGTTACCCCACTCCCGGCGCGTACAATTCCCAGCAGTCTCCCTACTATTCCTGGTACACCTTCCGTCAGTGGCCTAACTCCTACGAGTGCTGGTGGAATTTTGACACCCTGCCCAATGTGAAGGAAACCGAACCCAGCTACGACGAGTATATCAACGGAGAGAACGGCATCGTGCGGAAGTGGCTGAAAGCGGGAGCCTCCGGCTGGCGGCTGGACGTGGCCGACGAACTGCCGGACCAGTTCCTGGACAGCCTGAACCGAGCCGTTAAGGCGGAAAATCCCGACGCTCTGGTACTGGGGGAAGTGTGGGAGGACGCCTCCAACAAGACCGCCTACGGCATCCGCCGCCGGTATCTGCTGGGAGGCCAGCTGGATACCGTGATGAACTACCCCTTCCGGGACGCCATTCTGGGCTTCCTGCTGGGGGAAGATCCCCGGAACTTCGCGGAAACCGTGGAGAGCATTGTGGAGAACTACCCGCCCCAATGCCTGCGGCTGCTGATGAACCACATCGGCACCCACGACACAGAACGGGCTCTCACCGTTCTGGGAGGTGAGCCCGCCGGCAACCGAGGCAGAGAGTGGCAAGCGGCCCAGCACCTTTCCCCGGAACAGTGGGAAACCGGCATGAAACGGCTGAGGCTGGCGTCTCTCATGCAGTACCTGCTCCCCGGTGTGCCCTGCCTGTATTACGGAGACGAGGCCGGCATGGAGGGGTATCGTGATCCCTTCAACCGTGCCTGCTATCCCTGGGGCAGAGAGGGTCAGAACCTGCTTACCTGGTATAAAGGGCTGGGACAGCTCCGAGCCCAGGAAAAAGCCATTCTGGGCCAAGGCTCTTACCGGACCTTGTACGCCAATGGAAATCTGCTGGCCTTTGAACGCTTTATCTTTACGGAGGATTCCCGGGAGAGCCTGACCGTAGTGGTCAACCGCAGCAGCCGTCCTCAGAGCGTATTAAAGGCGTCCCTGGACATGGAAGGCGGGGAATTGATCCTGGGTGAACACCTGGAAAAAGTGAATGTTCTCTCGCCTTTTGGATTTTCCGTGACAAAATTTCAAAAACCTTTAAAAAAGGGTTGACATTCTTCGATTTTCTTACTATAATAATTAGGCTGTTAGAAAACAGCCCGATGCGCCAGTAGCTCAGCTGGATAGAGTGTTTGGCTACGAACCAAAAGGTCGGGGGTTCGAGTCCCTCCTGGTGCGCCAGCGGCAAGCTGCCGCTCCCAAGACGCGCACTTCACTTTGTGGAGTGCGTTTCTTTTTTGCCCGCGTTTTCAGTTCGATTTTATTTCCGTTCAGTGCAGCCAAGTCAAAACCTAGGAATCATGTGGTTCCTAGGTTTTTTCTTTTTTCGTTTGCGTTTTAGCGTGTAGGCCTTTTTATTCAGTATGAAACTCCCAGAAACAGTATTGGTTTCTGGGAGCTTTCTTTTTCTCACCGGCTCCTTGACCCCACAAGATTTCCCCGGTACAATAGCCTTGGAAAGCCCTTAAGATTTCTTTAGATTCTTTAAAACTTGTTAAGCACTCTACTGGGGTGGATTTTAAGAATTGCCTGTTACAATAGGCCCTGTCAGTGAGAGATACAACTCCACAGACAAATCTAAAACAGGTAAGGATGTGTTTCCTCATGACAGTGCAAAACAAGAAAAATACGAAGATCCGTGTGGGCGCTCTGCTGATGGCTCTGCTGCTCTCCACCTCTTTACTGACCGGATGCGGCAGCCAAAAATCCGGCACCGCCCAGACCCCTAAAACCAAACAGAGTCAGACTCAATCCTCTTCCGAAAAGAAGGAAGAAAAAAAGTCGGACTCTTCCAGCAAGCAGGAAGACTCTTCCAAGAAGGAGGATGCCTCTAAGAAGGACACCGCCTCTAAGAAGAACGCTTCCTCCAAGAAAAAGACTTCTTCCAAGAAGAGCGGCTCTTCCAAAAAGAAGGCTTCTTCCAAGAAAAACAGCTCCACTAAGAAAAACAGCTCTACCAAAAAGAACAGCTCTACCAAGAAGAGCTCCAGCACTTCCAGCTCTTCCCAACAGAGCAGCGCCAACGGAAAAGAGGACGCGAATCAGGCTGCGAACAGTGGAACAACTTCTTCCAGCAAAGGTAACTGATGGTTTGAATCCCTCAGTTCTCTCCTTATCCCCTTTGTGAACGCCTTTCGCGCCTGTGCTCCCGGCACCTGAGCGAAAGGCGTTTTTTTGCAGCAGGTGAGCTTGTTCCTAACCCCCTCGAAAGGAGAGAAATACTGTGGAAAAACAAACGATCTTACTGGTGGAAGACGAAGAGGAGATCCGGGAAGGCATCCGGATCCTGCTTTCCGGGGAAAACTACTCCATCTTGGAGGCCCCCGACGGCCCCACGGCCCTGCGTATGATGAACAACCAGATCGATCTAGTCATCCTGGACGTGATGATGCCGGGGATGTCCGGGCTGCGGGTCTGCGAAGAGATCCGCAAAACCTCCACCATACCCATCCTGTTCCTCACCGCCAAAGCCCAGGAGTCCGACAAGCTGATCGGTCTCACCGCGGGAGGAGACGACTACCTCACAAAGCCTTTTTCCTTCGCGGAACTCAGCGCCCGAGTGAAAGCCCTGCTCCGGCGGTATTGCGTTTACCAAGGCAAAGGCCAGCCCGGCACCACCTACGACAACAATACCCTGACCTGCTGCGGGGTCACGCTGGCTCTGGATCATAACCAGGTCTGGGTGGGAGAAGAGGAAAAGGACTTGACGGAGATCGAGTACCAGATCCTCCGGCTGCTGATGCAGTCCCCACAACAGGTGTTTTCCGCTCAGCGGATCTATGAGAATATCTGGCAGGAACCTTATTTTCCCATCTCCAACGGCACCGTGATGGTCCATATCCGGAAACTGCGGCTGAAATTGGAGACCGATCCCCAGCGCCCCACCTATATCAAAACCATCTGGGGAAAGGGATACCGGTTTGGATGGGAGGCAAATTATGACGCACAAAAATAAGCGCCACAGCATCTCCACCCAATTTTTCCTGCTTCTGCTCTCTTCCGGAGTATTTTGCGCGCTGCTGTTCATCGCTCTGCACTGGGGCATTGGCGCCGCTTTGAGCCACTATTTTCTCAACTCCGATTTCGAGCAACACACCACGGAACAGCGAGTCACCGACTTTCAGGAATACGTAACAGAAAACGGGCTGACAGCCAAGGACTCTCAGGCCATCTCCCGGTGGACCTGGGGCAAACCCTTGGTCCTGATGGAGATTTATCGGGACAATGTGCTGATATACTCCTCCTACGCCTCCCAGAATTCCGCTATTCAGGAAAACGATCTGGAAGTGCCCTATTACGACTGGGTCTCCTACTACATGGTGGAATTCGCCGATGGCACCGCGGACGTGCTGATCTACTGCGATGACATGTACCGGTATTTCACTCTTGCCACCATAGGAGAAGTGATCTTCTGCTCTCTGCTGTTTCTGATCTGTTTTCTTATCGGCTGCCAGCGGGTGGTGCGGTATATCCGCCAGTTAAGAAGAGAGATCCAGGCCATGGAATCCGGGGACTTGAACACCCCCATCACTATCTCTGGGGGCAACGACCTAACTTCTTTGGCGGAAAGCCTGGACGCCATGCGCATTGCCCTGCGCGCCCAGCAGGACCAGACCGCTTGGACCTATGCCGCCAACCAGACCTTGATCTCCCAAATGTCCCACGACCTGCGGACGCCTCTCACCACCCTGCTGCTTTACACGGAGATCCTCCGATATCACAAGTATCAGGGAGAGGAGCAGTTTTTCGGCTACCTGAACAAGATCGACGCCAAAGCCCACCAGATCAAGCAACTTTCGGAAAATATCTTGGAATACTCCCTGGCTTCTCGGGGTCCCGCTGTGGACTTGGAAAATCCCGCCCCCGCCAAGGATGTTCTGATCCCCTGCCTGGAAGAGGCCGTGTTCCATCTGGAACGGTGCGGTTTCCCCTGTGAGACCCATTTCCAACTGGGAGACATGCGGGTAGCCGTCCACAGTCCCTTCCTGCGGAGGATCACCGACAACCTGACCTCAAACATCACCAAGTACGCAAAACCCTCTCCCCCAGTGGTGATCCGGGCCTGGGAGCAGGAAAAGGAACTGTTTGTGGCCTTTGAAAACGCCCCAGACAAGGACGCGCAAAAAACGGAGAGCACCTGCATCGGGCTTTCCAGCGTCCGAACCATGATGGACAAAATGCACGGTTCCTGTACCGTGGAACATACCGATTCCCTGTTCCGGGTCACACTGTGTTTCCCCGCAGCCGCTGAACCGGACCGGGACCCCACGCCCTAGGGCTGCCAAGGCCGCCCCGTGGGAAGATTCCCGAAAGGGGGCAGCCTATGAAAAACGTATTGGAATATCTGGAACAGAGCACGGCAGCTTTCCCAGAAAAGACCGCCGTGGAAGACGCCCAAGGCTCTGTCACCTACCGTCAGCTTTTAGACAGGTGTCTTCGGGTGGGTTCCGCCCTGGCAGGCCGCCTGACCCCAGGAGCATCCGTAGCGATCTTTATGGACAAGGGGATTCAGGCACTTACAGGATTTTTCGGTTCCGTGTACGGGGGTGGCTTCTATGCCTTGATAAACCCTCAGCTTCCCCCTGCTCGGATCGCTCAGATCCACCAAGTGCTCCAGCCTTCGTGGGTCCTTACCAACCAGGAATATTGGAACCAGGCCCAGGAACTTTTCCCCAGAGATTCTCTGCTTTTGGTAGAAGAACTTTCCCAAGAAAAACTCCGCAGGGAACAGCTGGACCAGATCCGCCGGCAGATGATCGACACGGACCCTTTGTACGCCATTTTCACCTCCGGCTCCACCGGCGTCCCAAAAGGAGTGGTGGTCAGCCATCGGTGCGTTCTGGATTTTATGGACACCTTTTCCAGCCTGTTCCCCCTGGATCCTCAGGATAAGGTAGGCAATCAGGCTCCCTTTGATTTCGACGTGTCCGTCAAAGACATCTACTCCTGCCTAAAAACCGGGGCCACCCTTTCCATCCTGCCCAAAGAGCTTTTTTCCCGTCCCCAAGAACTGGTGGACTGGCTCTGCGACCGGCAGGTGACCGTCCTGATCTGGGCGGTGTCCGCTCTGTGTCTTGTGAGCACTTTCCACGGTCTGGACTATCGACAGCCGACAACCCTCCGGCGAGTCATGTTCAGCGGGGAAGAAATGCCACTAAAGCACCTGGAACACTGGCGGTCCCATCTGCCCCAGACGGAATTCGTCAACCTGTACGGCCCCACGGAGATCACCTGTAACTGCACCTATCACAGGTTGGATCCTCACTGTGACTATGGGTCAGGGATCCCCATCGGCAAAGCCTTTCCCAACCGGCAGGTGTTCCTTCTGGACTCTCATGACCGGGAAGTAACTGAGCCGGGATCTCTGGGAGAACTGTGTGTGCGGGGAAGCTCTCTGGCCCTGGGATATTACCGGGCGCCGGAACAAACCGCCGCACGGTTCGTTCAAAATCCACTCAATCAGGTTTTGCCCGACCGGATCTACCGCACAGGGGATTTGGCAAGCTATGGCCAAGACGGAGAACTGTACTTCCGAGGCAGGAAAGATTTTCAGATCAAATACATGGGCCACCGGATCGAACTGGAAGAGATCCAGCGAGCAGCATCCCAGCTGCCTGGCGTGGACCAGTGCTGCTGCGTTTTTGACCAGCGAAGAAACAAGCTCTTAGGCTTTTACACAGGGGCAGCCTCCCCCCAGGAAGTCCGGGGAGCCTTGCGGGCCGTACTGCCTGTTTACATGATCCCCGGATCTTTTTCCCGGCTGGATCAACTCCCCTTAACGAAAAACGGAAAAATCGACCGGACCCGGCTTCTGGAAGAGAAAAACTGTCTTTCCCAGGCAGGTCCTCAGGACTCCGGAAGAGACCGGGCTTGACTGTCAGCCTTGCCGGGCGGAAAACCGTTCCGCCCCAGGCTGATTTTTTTGAAAAAGGAGTGATCTATATGACGGAGGAACGCCTCTTAGAAATCCTGAAGGAATGTTCCACCCCCTTATACCTCTTTGACAAGGAAACTTTAAATCGTCGGGTGGAGCACCTGCGAAAAACTCTGCCTTCTTCCGTCCGCCTTTGCTACGCGGTGAAGGCCAACCCCTTCCTGGCAGGAGAACTTTCCGGCCTGGTGGAACGGCTGGAGATCTGCTCCCCGGGAGAACTTCGGATCTGCCAGCGGTTGGGGCTGCCTCGGGAAAAATTCGTGATCTCCGGGGTCTATAAGGAACCTGGTCTCATGGCCCAACTCATTGCCCAGCAGGGTCCCTCCTGTTTGTACACCGTGGAGTCCATGGCCCAGTTTGCCCTGCTGCGTCAGGAAGCCGTAGCGGCCCGGAAACGGATTCCCCTTCTGCTCCGTCTCACCAGCGGCAACCAGTTTGGCATCACCTCCCAGGAAATCGAAGGGATCCTGAAGCGGTACCCCAACGATCCCTTTGTGGAACTTCGGGGGATCCAATACTTTTCCGGCACCCAGAAAACCTCCCTGAAACGTCTGAAGCGGGAGCTAAACTACCTGGACGCTCTGTTTCAGGACTGGGAAAAACGCTTGGGCTTCCTACCCCCGGAATTGGAATTGGGCCCTGGGTTTCCCGTGGCCTATTTCCCCGAGGATCAATTTGATGAAGCCGCTTTTTTGGAAGAAGTCTCCTTCCTGCTGGAGCATATGGCCTACCAGGGCCCCATCACGCTGGAACTTGGCCGAAGCATCGCCGCTTCCTGCGGCACCTACGTGACCCGGGTAGTGGATGTCAAAACCAACGCCACTGGAAACTACGCTATTTTGGACGGAGGCATCCACCATTTGGCCTACTACGGCCAGTCCATGGGTATGCGCTGCCCTCCTCTGCGGCTGCTGGGCCCCCGGGATCCCCATCAGGTCCAGCTATGGAATCTGTGCGGTTCCCTGTGCACCATCCACGACTTGCTGGCAAAGCAAGTTCCCCTTGCCGCGCTTAAGCCCGGAGATCTTCTGGCCTTCCAGAACACGGGGGCCTACTCCATGACAGAGGGCATCTCCCTGTTCCTGAGCCGGGATCTTCCCCAAGTGGTCCTCCTGGACACCCAGGGACAGCTCCGCACTCTCCGGCGCCCTATGGAAACCGATCCCCTCAACTCACCTTGTTATTAAAAAGAAAGGAGCTGCTCCTATGGAACGCTTATTGGTAATCTTGGAAGAAATCCAGCCCGATATTGACTACGCCACTTGCACCGACTTGGTGGACGGCCACCTGCTGGATTCCCTCTCCATCCTTGCCCTGGTGGCGGAATTGGAAGACGCTTTTGACATCACCATCCCCGCTGTGGAGATCACTCCCTCCAACTTCAACTCCGCGGCGCAGATCTGGGCTATGATCCTCCGCCTGGGAGAGGAGGCATAATGAGTGGCCATCTCCTCCTACTACTCTCTGGCGTACCTTCTGGTACTGCTGCCCCTTTCCCTGGGGTTCTATGGCATCCTCCCCCAAAAAGGCCGCAGGATCGCCCTGTTAGGGTTTAATTACGCCTTTTTCTGGGCCGTCAGCGGAAAACTGATCGTCTTTCTGCTGCTGTCCACCCTTTCCATCCACCATGTGGGATTGTGGCTATCCGCACTCCAAAAGGAAGAGGACGCCCGCCGGCTGGAAGTCCCCAAGGAACAGCGCAAAGCTGTGAAAGCCCAGTATCTCCGGCGGCAGCGCCTGGTGATGGGTTTCGCCGCTCTGCTGCATTTAGGCATCCTACTGAGCTTAAAGTACACCCACTTTTTCGCTGTAAACGCCAACTCCCTTCTGGGATGGCTGGGGCTGCCCATCACTCTGCCGGTCCCCTCCTTCCTGCTGCCCATTGGGATCTCCTTCTACACTTTGCAGGCTATGGGGTACTTGTTCGATGTGTACCGCCGGGTGATCCCCGGTGATCGGAACCTGCTGCGGTTGGCTTTGTTTATGAGCTTTTTCCCTCAGATCATGGAGGGGCCCATCTGCCGGTATTCCCAGACCGCTCAATCCTTGTGGGAAGCCCCCAAACTGCAATACGCCAACCTGATTCTGGGGGGCCAGCGGATCCTTTGGGGCTTGGTGAAAAAGATGGTGGTGGCCGACCGGCTGAATCTGCTGATCCAAAACGTGTTCACCCACTACAACCGCTACGACGGGTTTGTTACTGCCCTGGCTGCGGTGGGATACACGTTCCAGCTGTACATGGACTTTTCCGGCACAATGGATGTGGTGTTGGGAAGCGGACAGCTTTTCGGCATCTCCCTTCCTGAAAATTTTCAACGCCCCTTCTTTTCCAAGTCCATCTCCGAATTTTGGAAGCGCTGGCACATCACTTTGGGAACCTGGTTCAAGGATTATCTCTTCTACCCTCTGTCCCTGTCCAAACCCCTGAAGCGTCTGACCAGCTGGGGACGGAAACGACTGGGGAACCACTACGGCCCCCTGCTGGGAGGAAGTCTGGTACTGTTCTGCGTCTGGGTTTGCAACGGCCTTTGGCACGGCGCCGGATGGCATTACTTGTTCTTTGGCCTGTACCACTTTGCTCTCATTGCCGGCGGGAACGCTCTGGATCCCCTGGCCGCCGCTTTCACCTCCAAGCTGGGGATCTCCCGGCAAAGCCGTCCCTACCGCTGCTTTCAGATCTGCCGCACCTTCCTGCTGGTGTGCCTGGGAGAGCTGTTCTTCCGAGCCAATGGTCTCCGTGCAGGCTTGGCCATGGCCGGGCGGATCTTCACCAACTTTACCCTGGATTCCCTGTGGAACGGAACTCTGTTCACCTTCGGCATGGATCCTCAAGATTTCGGGATCGTGGTGGTCACCTTGCTGCTGGTCCTTCTGGTGGGAATTCTCCAGGAAAAAGGGATCCCCCTCCGTCAACGCCTTGGGAAACGCCACGTAGTCATCCGATTCGCTGCGGCCTACGGGATGATCTTGTATCTGGTGATCTTCGGGGCCTACGGTGCGGGATATATCCCCATAGATCCCATCTACGCCGCTTTTTAAGGAGGGAACCTTTATGACCATTGTCAAACGCATCTTCACTTGGATCCTCTTCGCCGCGGGCCTGGCCCTTCTCTTAGCCGGAGCTTCCCTCCTGTTCGCCCCCAAAGACAATACCATGGAATCCGGCATGGAAGAAGTGAAGGCCAACGGCGTCCTAGGAGAAAAAGATAACACCATTGACGTGCTGGTGTTGGGCGACAGTGAAGCCTATTCCTCCATCTCTCCTTTGCAAATCTGGCGGGATACAGGATATGCTTCCTACCTTTGCGCCACCAGCAGTCAAACCCTGGATTACTCCTATGCGCTTCTCCAGCGAGCCTTTCAGGATCAATCTCCTAAGGTAGTCATCCTGGAAACCAACGCTATCTACCGAAAAATCCGCCCTCAAACCGCCCTTATGACCTGGCTCAAACAGCGGTTTTCCATTTTCCGCTACCACAACCGGTGGAAAAACCTCACCTGGCAGGACCTGACAGAAGAAACTTCCTATACCTGGACTGACGAGAACAAGGGTTATCGGTTCAGTACCAAAGTCAGTCCCAGCACGAATCAAAATCATATGAAGCCCACCCAGCTTCAAGAGAAGATCCTCCCCCTCAATCGGCACTATGTGGAAAAGATCCAGGAGTTGTGCGAAAACCATGGAGCAAAGTTTCTCCTCATGAGCACACCCAGCACCGTCAACTGGAACACTTCCAAACACAACGGGATCCACCAGCTTTCCCAGGAATTGGGCTGCGAGTATGTGGATCTGAACCTTAAAAACGACCTGCTCCGCATTGATTGGGACCATGATACCCGGGACAAAGGGGATCATCTCAACTATTTCGGTGCGGTGAAAGTCACGAAGTTTCTGTCCTCTTACCTTCAGTCCACAGGTCTGCTCACCGACCACAGAAAGGATCCCCTCTTCTCTTCCTGGGACCGTTCTTTAAAAAAATATGAGACATTAGTTGACGCCGCGCAGCCGTCCAAAAGCACCTAAGCCTGTCTTTCCAGACAGGCTTTTTCATTTTTCAGGAGATACCTCTTTCTCACCAAAGCTATCCTCACAGAAAATACCCCGCGCTTTCGCGCGGGGCATTCTGCTGTTTGAAAGTGTTCGAGAAAAAGAAACCGGAAGTTCCCCTTTCTCTCCGGGATATTATTCCTTGTAATTCGGCAGATAGGCGCCTATCTTTTTCAACTGCTTTTGGACCTGCTTAACAGGAGCCTGGTGGACATCTATC
>HF972686.1:47163-74133 GCA_000432995.1 Clostridium sp. CAG:1013 | reverse complement strand
CAGCCGCTGTGCCTGCCGCCTGTCCAGTGATGTAGCATCCAGGCATCACTCGCACAGAGGACTGCATATAGCGATCCGAACAGATAGAACGGCCTGCAGTCAGCAGATTTGAAAAGCCTTTTACCGGCAAAGTACGGTAGGGAATTCCATAGCTCTCCCCCGCCTTGTACCGGTAGGTGGTATGTTCTTTCTCAAACAGCTCATAGTCGTCCAACCCAACCGTATTGGCGTGGATATCGATGTTATAGCTGTAACGGCCGATCTCATCGGGGAAAACAGCCTGATCCAAGAAATCCTGCAGCACCAGGCGATAATCGCACACCACCCTGCGGCTTTCCCGAATGCCCAGCTGGGGAGCGGAACAAACCAGTTCAGCATCTTCAAAACCGCTGAGATACTCGCGGTAATACCGGCGGTACTCCTGCATCCGCTTTCTCGCCTCTACCATTCCCTTGGTCAGACTTTCGGAATCCGTACCGTCCACGCCGAACACATGACCCACATTGGAGCCGCCCACGCCTTTGGCGATGGCCCACATTCCAGGCAGATGCAGGTCGTTTTGGGTGAACACATGATCCTTAAAGGCTTGCTCCAGCATACGGCTGTCGGGATGAACCACGTTTTCCCACTGGATTCCAGTCCAAAGTCCGCACAAGGTGCTTCCCATCACCTCGCCGTTTTCTCCGCCTTGTTCAAACTCCGCACCGGCATAAGCGCACAAATCGGCGTCTCCTGTGCAGTCGATGTATACTTTCGCCTTTACCGCGTAACTTTCGCCTTTACCAGCGCATACCACATATTGGATTTCCCCGTGCTCCACGATTACATCCGTCACCTGAGTTTGAAAAATGTATTCCGCGCCGCACTCATCCATCATCTGGTCATAACACAGTTTCAGCGTCTCCACCGGGATATTAGGCGGGCAATAGGGCTTGGCCGATTCAGGAGCGTTTTCCGCCAAATAATCGAAAACCCGCTTTCCAATGCCAGCTGCCAGAAACTCCTTCCCGTTCCCGAATTCCATGAACGCCGGCACCAACATGGTGACAGCAGCGCCACCAAAAGATTGGGAGGCTTCAGCCAAAAACACCTTTGCCCCCGCCTCACTGGCCGCCACAGCCGCACTGACACCAGCCGGACCACCTCCGGCGATAAAGACATCCGTCTCTACTTTGACAGGAAGCTCTTTCTTGTATTGGATCATTTCACTCATAAACTGACTCCCCTTTTTTAAATATGACTGCACGCTGCGCTCTCAGGGACTCCTCCCCGGGTCATGGTTTTGGACAGGGTCTCCTGAGGCAAATTGGCTCCCTGAGCCCGCAAGGAACGCACCAGCTCCTCGGTGTCCAGTTCACAGGCTGTTTGTCCCGTGCGGCAGCGCTGCACCGCGGCTACGCCGGCGGCCTGACCCATCATGGCTGCAGCGGGCTGCACCCGCAGGGATCCCTGGACCATCACATCCGCCGAAACGCACCGGCCTGCCGTCCACAGGTTCACAGATCCCTTCGGGACCAAAACGCCATAAGGGATACCGTAATACTCGCCGGGCTTATAACGGTCCACTTTATTGAAGGAATTGTAGTACCGTTCGTATTGTTCTTCAGAACAATCGTACACGTGGATATCGATGGCCTTGGCGAAAATAGCGATCTGGTCCGGGAATTTACGCCGCGCTGCATAATCTTCGTACCCCAATATGTACTCTCCCGAGATCCTCCGAGATTCACGGATGCCCATCATGGCTGCGGTGGTCACCAACTGCAAATCGGGCAGATCAAAATATTTCCGGTAAAATTCCAGATATTCCTGCACCAGCCTGCGGCCCCGCACCATGCCTCGAGACAAACTAGCGCAGTTGGTAGAGCTCATTCCAAACACATGCCCCGCGTTCAGAGAACCTACCTGCCCCATGCTCATAAACAACCCCGGCACATGGTGGTCCGCCTGGGAGAAAAATCCGTCTGCAATAGCCTGATCGATCTTTTCCTGATGCTCCGGCAGGCCAATATCCGCAGGGTTGATTTTGTGCCAGTCCACACCCGTCAGCAAAGCGCACAGCGTGGGAGGCATAATATCAGGCGTATCCGTTCCCGCATCCCAACACTTCACTCCACACAGGTGTGAGAGGATGGCATCTCCTGTGGCATCGATATAGGTCTTTGCTTTTACATACCGATATCCTTCCACATTGGAAAGGACCACACCCTTGACCCGCAGGGGATCCGGTTCCACGTCCGCGTCAATCACCTTGGTGAAAAAGCGAACCTCCACATGTTCCTTTTCCATCATCTCGTCCAGCAGCAGCTTCAGCCCTTCCGCGTCAAAAGGCGTCCAGCGCATTTGCAGCTTCCTCCACCGCTCGGGATTCAGCAGATCCGGCACATATCCCCGTTCATACAGGGTCTCCATCACTTCCCGCATCCAGCCGCCTACCAGCATCTGCTCGCCGTTGGCCATGGGGTCAAACTCCGTTACCAGCCCGGACGTGCCCGTGCCTCCCAGGCAGCCCATCGCCTCCACCAGGAGGACTTTCGCCCCAAGCCGTGCAGCGGACACCGCTGCCGCACAACCCGCCGGGCCGCCGCCCAACACCGCAACGTCATACCCTTCCTCTACGGGAATATCCCGCTCCAAACGATAGAAACTCATCTGTCTCACTCCTTTTCAAAACCAGTGTCAAGATCAGCCCTTCACGCTTCCCATGGAAATGCCCGCCACAATATATTTCTGACAGAACAGGTACACAATTGCCACAGGCACCACCGCCAATACAGAGGCTGCCATGAGAAGGTTCAGCTGTTGTCCGTAATCATTTTGGTAATTGCTCATTGCAAGCTGCACCGTGGCCATTTCCGGGGAATTGAGCAGGATCAAGGGCATGAGGAATTGGTTCCAGCTGCTGAGCACCGTCAAGATCGTCAGCGTTGCCAGGATGGGAGACGAGAGAGGCATAACGATCCGGAACATCATCCGCAGCTCTCCGCAGCCGTCCATCCTTGCCGCCTCGATCACTTCATTGGGTATGGTCATCATGAACTGCCGCATCAGGAACACCCCGTAGGCGCTGGCCACACCAGGCAGGATCACACCCAAATGGGTATCGATCAGGTTCAAATTGGTGGTCAAGATGAACACGGGGATCATGGTCAGCTGGGCAGGCAGCATCATAGTGCCCAGAAGAATCAAAAAGATGGCTGTTTTCCCTTTAAACTGAAACTTAGCCAATGCATACCCTGTAAAACTGCACACGATCAATACACCTGTGGTGGTGCCAAGGGTAATCACAAAAGAGTTCCAGTAATTGCGTAAGAAGTTGCTTCCCGACAGAACCAGAGAGTAGTTTTCCCAGGCCATCTGTTCAGGAAACAGGGTAGGAGGAATTTGGGACAGCTCGTTGGCAGTTTTAAACGACGACAACACGCCCCATACAAAGGGAATGAAAATCGTGGCAGCCGCCAGGCTCAGCACCAGATAAAGAATCCCTCTTCCCAAAGAAAACCTGTGTTTTGTTTTCGTCATTTGGATCAATCCTTTACCACAAAATACATGAAACGTAGATTTGGCAGAGATGACTTTCCTGTTACCATCAATCTCCGTCGCTTCCTTGACTCAAAATTTTCCGCTGCAAGATTGTGAGCACGAACAAGACTACGAAAAACACAAACGCCAAGGCCGAAGCGTAGCCAAACTGGAACCTGGTAAACGCAACGTCGTAAATATACTGGACAAAGGTCAGGGTAGCTGTGCCGGGACCACCTTTTGTCATGGTATAGGTGATGTCAAACATATTGAAAGAACCGATGATAGCGGTGGTAACCACAAAAATGGTGGTGGGTTTCAAACAAGGTAGCGTGATGTACCAAAACTTTTTCAGTTCGGATGCCCCATCGATGGAGGCCGCCTCGTAATAATCCGGGGAAATTCCTTTGATTCCAGCGATATAGATGATCAGATTGGAACCCAATCCCTTCCACACACTGACCAAAATAATGACCCACATAGCTTTGTCAGTGGCAAGCCAGTTCTGCCCCGGCAGGCCGAACCAGGAAAGTGCAACGTTGATAAAACCGTAGGTTGGGTTGAACATTGCTTTCCAAATGACACCCACGATCACTTCTGACAACACAAATGGAAAAAACAGAGTGGCTCGGAAAAAGCCTTCTCCCTTAATTTTCTGATTTAGCAGCGCCGCCAAAACCATGGCCAAAACCACTTTAAACGGCACAGCGCACACATAGATCAATGTATTGATGATAGATGTATAAAACAGATGGTCGGAAAACATATGGGAAAAATTATCCAGTCCCACAAACTGAGTCTCGACAGTAGCACCCCAATTGAAGAAACTCATTATCAGTGCGTAACAAGCAGGATAGAGCAGGTAGGCTCCGAAAAAAACAACTGCGGGAAGCAAAAACAGATAGGGCGTAAGTTTTTTTCTCAATTTTAGTAATTTCTGTTTCCGCGTCATGATACTTCTCCTTTATTTATGAAACGATAACCCCAAAAGCAGTTTTCCGGCAAAATCTGAGGCGGGCTTTTCACCCGCCCCAGCAGCCGGAGCCGCGCTTTAAAACAGCGCGCCGCCACTTACATATTTGTTAACCCAAACCCAAAGCCTGTTCGATTGCCGCCTGCATGTTCTGCGCAGCGGTTTCAGCCGTAACATTGGGATCAGAGATAAAGTTCTGGAATTCCTGGGTCATCAATCCCTTATAGGTTTGATATTCCTCGTTCACGCTGTCGGTAATGGCAAATTCAGGAATATTGGCGATCTCTTCGATAAAGACAGGGGCATAGGGATCCAGCGCGCCAAATTCAATGGTATCCGCCGCAGACTTTCTGGCAGGCATAGATCCAGTAGACTCGCACTTGGCGTTCATCACTTCGGGGGAGACCATATACTCCAGGAACGCCAGAGCTTCCTCGGGATGCTCGCTCTCTTTCATCATCTCAATGTTCCAGCCGCCGATTTTGTTGGCATGTTCCTTGTTCTGAGGCAGATAGGTGACTCCCAGCTCAAAGGCGCCGTCGATTTTGGTGAGCAGGTTGCTGGTAGAACCGCAGTTTGCCACATAGAAAGGTGCCTGCTGGCTGACAAACATGGATTCGGAGTCGTCTACGCCAAGGAAAATATTGGTGCTGCACAGTCCTTCATCCACCAGGGTGCGGAACCAGTTCAATGTGTCAATGGTGCCCTGCTGATTGACGGTAACAGAGTCCAGCTCAGGGCTGAGAACTGTGGCCCCAGACTGCCAGAAGAAGGGAAGTTCGATGGAGAAATCGCTGCCGAACACCATGCCGTGCATGGTTCCAGTAGCCTCTTTCGCAGTGGCGGCTGCCTCCTGGAATTCCTCCCAAGTCCAGGCGTCGTCATAGCTTTCAGGAATATTGTCGATCCCTGCGGCTTCCACTTGATCCTTGTTATAGAACAAAGTGATGCAGTCATTGTCCATAGGCAGGCCCATCAGCTCGCCATTATACATGCATGTCTCCAAGGGACCTTCATTGAAGTCATCCAAAATGTCCTGGGAGATTTTGCCTTCCAAGGATGCCACTACTCCCAGTTCTGCATGCATCTTTGTCCAAATGGTGGGAACATACAGCACATCGGGATACGTGCCGGAAGCAAACAACGTGGTAAGCTTTTGCTGATAGTCGCTGGTAGAGCCGGCCACTGCCTGGTAATCAATGGTGACACCTTCCGCCTCATACGCGTCTACCAAGGGCTTGATCTTGTCGTCCGTGGTAGAGCCCACATTGGTCATGAAAGTGATGGTGACTTCTTCCTTGGGCCCCTCCTCAGCCACTTCAGAAGTTTCCGTATTGGAGCTGGCCTGAGAGCTTTCGCCACCAGCAGCGTCCTGGCTGGAACTGTTTCCATTTCCAGAGCATCCTGCCGCAGAAAGCAGCATGGCTCCCGCCAACAGCAGCGCGGCTAGTTTGGTTTTCTTGGCTTTCATGTTTCGTACCTCCTAAAAATTTAGTTTGTATGGACTCTATATGAAAAATGCAGAATCTGCATCTTCCTTAAAATGTTACCGGTAACATTTTGGAGTAAAAAGAACTACCTCCTAAAAGGAAGTTCTTTTTCTTAGAGAGAGTTCAGGTCTCTGCACGAATCCCCCAAAACGAAGTGCATGGGAACCAAGTGTTCCGGGGGCTCCTCCTTGTCACCGGATTCAGAAAGTTGCCGAAACAAATATCCTGCCGCTTGGACTCCCATTTCATAGTCAGGGATCTCCAATCGGGTGATTTCCTCCACATTTAAAAGCTGCCGTATGTTAGAAGCCTCATAGTCCATGCCCAAACCGGAAAGCACTAGAGAGAAATCCTGAGGGATCTTATATTTTTTCTGCACGATCTCCTTCAAAACCTGCTTCCACGCCTCCGGTCCGTTAACGATCAAGGCTGTTGCTCGTTTTTTCTCCATCAAACGAACCAAATTATCCCAGCAGCCTTCCATCACTTCTAAGGTCTCATCCCGGGGGATACCCGCTTCTTCCAGCGCTTCCCAATATCCCTTGTATTTTTCCAAGTCGGCCTCAAAATCTAGAAAACCGCCTATCATGGCAATCCGTTGATGATGAAGAGAAAATAAGTAGCGAGTAACTTTTCGATAACCATCACAGTAATCGGGAGAATAATATGCCGGGTGGTATGTTCCCCAATCACGCTTTCCAATAACCACCATGGGGATTCCCCTTTGGGCGAAAAACTCTGGTAGCCGGAGATCCATTCTGTCACCAAATACCACAACGCCTTCCGTCAGGCTGGGACGAATGCGTTCTAACACATCCTGCCCTTTTCCTCCCGCCATGAACAATA
Source organism: Clostridium sp. CAG:1013 (assembly GCA_000432995.1). Taxonomy (GTDB): domain Bacteria; phylum Bacillota; class Clostridia; order Oscillospirales; family Acutalibacteraceae; genus Acutalibacter. The sequence goes on along the minus strand of HF972686.1, from coordinate 67,302 downwards.
CATCATAGCCGCCTCGAATGGCCTCGTTTTCCATTCCGAAAATAATGTTCCGAAACCCTTCCGCTGAATCAAAATTCTTCCCGCTAGCCAGCAGCCCCAAGATGCCGGTTTTGTTTGTTGCCAAACTTTGGGCAAACACATTGGGTGAATAATTCATTTCTCGAATGACCTGCTCCACACGCTTACGGGTTTTCTCAGCTACATTTCCTTTTTTATTGATCACCCGGGATACGGTCATTTTAGACGTGCCTGCCAATTCCGCAATACGAGCGATGGTCACTCCGCCTTCCAAATGTTCCATTTCCTCGGTCTCCTGTTTCTGCATTTCTATGATACCGTTAACATTTTACAAGAAATCAAATTGTTATCGGTAACATGACAGAATTATATACAAACCAACTTCTATTGTCAATACTTTTTATCTAATAATTTTTCCTTTCTTTCCGAAACTTCCGTAAGGATTGTCAAACACTGACTCACCATGGGACTGGAAATTCAGAGGTCATGCTTATCCACCACAAAAGAATCCTTATTAACCAAATAACTGCGGAGAGTCTTGAAGGTAAAAGCAGCGGTCCTTTTTATATTTGAGACGTCTCCAGTTCCTTGAGGAATTGACTGGGCGTTCTGCCGGTGACCCTTTTGAAATGGTTACAAAAGGAGGGAGCGTCGCTGAACCCACAGGAAAGAGCGATGCCATTCACGGAATACTGCCGGGTACGCAACATGTTTTTGGCGGCGTTGACCCGGACCAGCAACAGGTACCGCTTGGGTGATACCCCTTCCCGACGCTGGAAGATCTTGTACAGGTAGGTCCTGTCGATGCCCACATACTTGGCCAGGTCCGTAATCTTAATGGGATAACTGTAATTGTTCTGGATATAGTCCACTGCTTTTTGCAAGTATTCCTCTTCAAAGGTGCCCTGGTTCTCCCACTGCTCCAGCTGGGCCATAGCTCCGTAGAAGCCGCTGAGGATCCGGTACTCGCTGTTCCCGCCCTTTTGAAATTCGTCGATGACCGTGGTCATACATCGCTGAAATTCCTCCGGCTGAGGGATGGTAGCCACATAGGAGTCCTGAAACCCGGTGCGTCGCACCGTCTCCTTTCCGTCGATGCCGTCAAAGGCCATCCACATGTATTCCCAGGGAGTTTCCCGGTCCGCTTGATAATAGGTCACCTCCGAAGGCTTAATGAGAAACGCCTGGCCTGCCGTTACAGGATAGGTGACCCCTCCCACGGAATAGGTCCCCTTCCCGGAGATCACAAAATGGAGCAGATACTGGGTGCGCACCGCCGGGCCAAAACTGTGACCGCTGGCGCATTTCTCATAGCCGCAGTAGTACACGGCGATAGCTTTAGACATGGACTTTTGTGTTTTCCGGATCTCTGTTCTCGGCAAGGAAACCCCCTCCTTTTCCCTTTTTGCTCCCGGGGAACCTGTGGTTTCTTTTTCTCCAGGCGCTTAACTTTGGCATCATTTTATCATGACAAGTTTCAAAATGCCATCCCCCATTTTCAGTGAAAAGCGGGAAGGCAAAAGAAAGAAAACAAATTCTTGCAACAAATCGACAATTTCATGAAACAAACAGGGATTGAAAACACACCAGGGAACCAGTAGAATGTGACTAAAGCCGGGAACCCTTCCCGGAGAACTGAAAAGGAGTTGTTTTCTATGCCGAAGATCACATTCATGGGCGCGGGCAGCACAGTGTTCGCCAGGAATGTTTTGGGCGACTGCATGTGCACCCCCTCCCTGCGGGAAAGCGAGATCGCCCTTTATGACATCGACGCCGAACGGCTGGAGGAAAGCTACATTATCCTCAGCGCCATCAACAAAAACGTCAACGAAGGCCGGGCCAAGATCAGCAAGTACTGCGGGGTTGAGAACCGAAAAGACGCTCTCCGGGGCGCTGACTTCGTGGTGAATGCCATTCAGGTGGGCCTGTACGAGCCCTGCACCGTCATCGACTTCGAGGTGCCCAAAAAGTACGGCCTGCGTCAGACCATCGCCGACACTCTGGGCATTGGCGGCATCATGCGCGGCCTGCGGACCATCCCCGTTCTGGCGGACTTTGCTCGGGATATGGAAGAAGTCTGCCCCGACGCCTGGTTCCTCAACTACACCAACCCCATGGCCATCCTCACCGGCTATATGCAGCGTTACACCAACATTAAGACTGTGGGCCTGTGCCACAGCGTCCAGGTCTGCTCCGAGAACCTGTTGAAGTCCCTGAACATGGAGGACAAACTGGAGGGCCGTCGGGAACTGATCGCCGGCATCAACCACATGGGCTGGCTGCTGGAGCTGAAAGACAAAGAGGGCAACGACCTGTATCCTGAGATCCGCAAGCGGGCCGCGGAGAAGAACGCCACCGAAAAGCACAACGACATGGTCCGCTTCGACTACATCAAGAATTTCGGCTACTACTGCACCGAGTCCAGCGAGCACAACGCCGAGTACAATCCCTTCTACATCAAGTCCAAGTACCCCGAGCTCATCGAGAAATTCAACATTCCTCTGGACGAGTATCCCCGCCGCTGCGTGAATCAGATCAAGGGCTGGAAAGAGGAGAAGGAAAACATCCTGAACAACGGCCAGGTGACCCACGAGCGTTCCCGGGAGTACGCCTCCTACATTATGGAAGCCATCGTCACCGGCAATCCCTACAAGATCGGCGGCAACATGCTGAACACCGGACTGATCGACAACCTGCCCGCCGACGCCTGCGTGGAAGTGCCCTGCCTGGTAGACAACCGGGGCGTGAACCCCTGCCACGTTGGCAAGCTGCCTGTCCAGCTGGCGGCCATGAACATGACCAACATCAACGCCCAGCTGCTGACTATCCAGGCGGCAGTCACCAAAAAGCGGGAGGACATCTACATGGCGGCTATGCTGGAACCCCACACCGCCGCAGAACTCTCCATCGACGACATCAAAGCCATGGTGGACGAACTGATCGAAGCCCATGGAGAATATATGAAGGATTATCAGTAAATCCTCCGAAAAGCCAAAGAGCGGACCCTGCCCCACCGGCAGGACCCGCTCTTTTTTTGTTTGGGCCGGGAGATATCAGCGTCCTTCCCCGGTCATCTGGGAAAACAGCCCGTGCAGTCCCAGAAGCACCGAATGCTCCGGATGTTCCGCCAGACGGAATTGGAGTTTTCCCCAGGGCGTCCAGGCCCGCTCCTCCACGGTACGGATCAACCGATCTGTAAGCTGGGGTCCCCAGTTGATAACCCCGCCGCTGAGAACGATCAGCTCCGGGTCATAGGCGCACACCATGGAAATAAGACAGTTGGCCCAGTAGGCGCAGCACTCCTCAAACAGAGAGACCGCCAAGGGGTCTCCCTGGTCCACATAGGTTTTCAGCACTTGGAAGTCTACCCGCTTTTCTCGTTTCAGCGGGCTGTCCTCTTTGGCCTCCGCTACCATCAGGGGCAGGGCCCAAGTGCTGGCCTGCGCTTCGGCACAACCCACTCCGGGACAGCCTGCGCATTTCCTTCCTTCCACCTTCAAAGGGAGATGACCCATCAAATTCCCGGCCTGATAATGTTTTCCCCGGACCAGCCGGCCGTTCATCACCGCCGCGGTGCCGATTCCGGTACCCAGGGTCATCAGCACAAAATTCTCCACCCCGGCAGCAGCGCCGAAGGCCCCCTCTCCCAGAGCGGCGGCGTTGGCGTCATTTTCCACCACCATGGGCAGTTGGAACCGCTCCCAGGCCCACCGCTCCAGGTCCACCTGGGCATAATCCGGGAATTTTCCGTTGTGGCCCAGGATCTTTTTCCGATCCACATCCACCAGGCTGGGGAAAGCGATCCCCATGCCGTCCACCGGCTCCTCTTCCAGCCAGGGACGGCAGACCTGTTCCAGTTTGGGCAGCAGAGGCGCCAATCCCTGGGAGGAATTGGACTCCACCATGGCCCAGTGGACCACTTTTCCGTTGTCCACCACTCCCATTTTCACCCGGGATCCGCCCAGATCGATGGCTATGGTTTTCATGTTCTCACCCTCTTACCGGGAATTTTCCACAAGTTCCGGTCTCCCCTGTTGGCAAATCACCCGCACAGGGAACCCACTCTCCGCAATGGTGCCATAGTCGTGGCCGGCGTCGGAAGGCCAGCAGGCTCCCACTACCAGGTCTGAATCCCCGGTGTTTACCAGCCGGTGGGCGATATGCCCGCCGATATAGTGAAGGGAACCTTTTTCCACCGCCTCGGCTTTACAATTCCCCTCTTCGTCCAGAAGCAGCAGCACCCCTTCTCCAGAGATACCCCAATAATATTCCGCAGTCTCCCGGCGGGAATGGAAATGACCTTTGGTCATGAAATACTCATCCCCCACCTTGCCGGGATGGATACAGCTGGTCCCAAAGAACAGCCCGCCCGGAGTTCCCTCAGGGACCTCTATATGAGTGCTCACCTCATACACCACGGTATCCGGGTCCATGGTCTCCGCCGCCTGCCGGTCGGCAAAAATGGACGTGATCTCCCCCAGCTTTTTCTGGGCAGAACCTGTGTTCTTCCCTGAAAGAGCTCCTGTCTCTAAATGGTACACCGTCAACGCTTTTTCCATCTTCATAAATCCGTCACCTCACATCATGGTGCTGTCATGGATCAGCTGAGTCAGCTCCTGGTGCCATTCTTTCTCCCGCCACATGCCCACAAACTGAGGGCCGCAGAAATTGCTGGTGGCAATCCCCGCCCAGCATCCGGTGGCGGAAGCGGTGGTAACGCCCAGCCGGTTCAGGTCCAGAATCCAATCCCAATGCAGCAGGGGCCAGTCTTTATAATCCACCACAGACCAACATTCCGTAGTCACCAAAGGCTTTTCCCACTTCTGTGCCCACTGGGCCACCCGGTGGATCTCGTCCACCAGGCACTGGTCGTAATGCTCCTTGGACTCCCGGTAGATACGCTCGCCGTTGAGAGCAAGATTGGTGTAGCCCCGGTCGTCGAAGCGGGCATAATCGTAGCCCACCTTCTCGTAAAACTCGCTGGCCGTAGGCATCCAGGTATGCTGCTCGATGAAATCCAGGAAGCTTACATCCATATGGCTGTCCCGCACGGGGCCAGTAAAGGAGAATGTAGCCGGGATCTGGGGATACTGCTTTTTAAACTCCTGGATGGTCTCTTTCATCCACCAGACCGAGTCCTTTCCGTCGATCCCCTGGGCGCCGTACTGCCGGGTGAAGAAGGGAGCCCACACGTCCAGGGGCCACTCGTTGCAGAAGTCCACATACAGGATGTTGTCCAGCTCGCCCCATTCCTTGATGTAGTCCAAAGTCTTGATCCAGATCTTGGCATGGTCCTGAGGGGTAAGGATGCTCATCAAGGTATTGTCCTTATCCCGCCGGAACCAGGTGGAAAGTCCCACCCGCACATGGTGACGGCGGCAGGCTTTCAAAAACTCCCGCATATCATCATACAGAGTGATCTTGTTCACTGCCGGGCTGCCCCAAGTCTGCAAATTCCACACCGGGTCCAAGGTCCATTCCCGATGGGCGTCCCAGGCCATCAGATGGGGGAACGCGTCGATGCGCACCGCGTCATAGCCCCGGTCTGTCAGCTCGGTGAGGGCCTGATCCCAATCCTCATAGCCTGCCCCCGGCCAGCGCCGCTCGATCCAGGAAAACTCCCACATGGTGATAGCGAAGGGCCGGTCGATTTTAAACAATTCCTTTGCCTTTTGGCTGATTTTCGTTTCGCTCATTGGATGCTGTCCTCCCTGGTTATGTGCTGTGTTTCTCTTTCGTGCCCGCGTAGATCACATAGGTGTAATGGGCGCCGTCATAATAGGAAATGGTGTACTCCTGGACCCGCAGATCCTCATTGAAGGCGGTGCGCACACGCTTCATCACCGGAGCGCCCACGGGAATGTTCAACGCCTCTCCGATGGCTTCGTCCGCCACCATGGCTTCAAACTGTTCCTCCAACCCCACCGGCTGAGGGATCCCCTGCTGTTCCAAAAGTCCGTACAGAGAATCGTAATACAGCCCATCGTCCATGGGAAGTTCTCCCTCCACGGACAGGTAGGTGTCAAACAGGACAATGGCCTTTCCATTGGCAGTGCGCACCCGCTTCACCCGATAGAGAGGAGCCCCTACCGGACAGGAAAACACGTCCGCCAGTTTTTCATCCGCTTCCACCTTGCTGACCTGGGCGAATTTTGTACCGGGCACCATGTTCCGGTCCCGGATTTCCTCGGTGAAACTCTTGATACTGGTGAGCAGCTCGGTGATCTTCTCCTGCTTGGCCACCACCGTACCCTTGCCCCTGGCCCGGATCACCAGACCTTCCTGTTCCAGCGCCTGGATAGCCTGCCGCACCGTGATCCGGCTGACCCCATAGGCTTCCTGCAATTCAAATTCTGTGGGGATATTCTGACCGTACTCGTAGGTTTTGTTGTTGATCTTTTCCTTCAGGTCCTGATAGATCTGCACATACAGCGGCACGGACCCTTTGGAATAATCCAAGGTTTTCAAACGATCTCCTCCTTCCCCTCAGCGGACATAGGCTCGCACCACCGCCACAGGTTCTCCGGACGCGGGACGGATGGTATAGGCTCCCACTCCCGCGGGAAGGATGAACGTCTCCGCGTAATGGACCTCAAAGGGCGAAAACGCTTCAGTGGGGCTCTCGATCACAGCGGCTTCTCCTTCCACCAGGTTCAGCATATTCACGTTGTTCTCCGTATTCAACTCACAGGCTTCCCGGATGTGATACCGCCTGGTCTCGATGAATTCCAGCTCATGGAGTCCGGTGTGCTCTTCGGTATAGGCCGGGTTCTCCTCCAACACACGGGCCTGATCCACCAGATTATCCTTCACCCACTGGGTGCGGCGGTCCCATTGGATGACCTTTTCCCCGTGGTCGATATGGATGGGCCGGGGTCTGCCGTCCAATCCCAGACGCCCCCAATCCCACAGCTTCATGGTGAACAGGTAGGGCGTGGCACTGATCTCCAACACCATGCAGTTTTTCCCAGAACAGTGAATAGTGCCTGCGGGGATGAGAAAATGATCGTGCTTCTTGGCCGGGAAACGGTTCACATACTGTTCCGCCGGGAATTCCGCCCCGCCCTCCTGGGCCCGGCGCAGGTCTGCCAGCATATTCTCCGGCTCCGCGTCCTCTTTCAAGCCCAGATACACACAGGCATCCTCTTTGGCGTCCAGGATGTAGTAGCTTTCGTCCTGGGTGTAATTCATGCCGAACTGGTTGTGAATGTAGTCCGTCAGGGGATGAACCTGCAAACTCAGGTTCTGGCCGTCCATGGTGTCCAAAAAGTCGAACCGGATGGGGAATTCCGCCCCGAACCGGGAATACACCTGGGGCCCCAGCAGCTCTTTGGGGCAGTAAAACACCAGGTTGATGGCTGGGGACTCCACCAGCACCCCGTTGACTTCTAAATAAATGCTGTTTTCTTCCGGCACGCCGTCAAAGGACCAAGCGTAGTTTTTTTGCTCCGGGTCCAGACCGCAGACGGTTTTCATCCACTGGCCGCCCCACACGCCGGGATCAAAATAAGGCACCGTGCGGAAGGGACCTGTCACCACCTGCCGCAGCGCCGCCCGGAACACCTCTCCGGTGAGCATACTGGGGTCCTGAGGACGGTTGGTGTCCAGGTAGAAATCCAGTTTGTCATAGAGCTTGCGCTTCAGCTTATCTGCCATGCGCCACTCCAAGAAATATCCCTGCTTGATCTTTTTCAGATTGTCCTCGTCTTGGTTGTCAGTGTAATAGTTGGGCATCCCTTTCCGGAAACGCTGCTGGATCTCCCACCGAGCCATGTCCGCATACACTAGCACATCCGGCTCTATAAGCTCTGCTGCGCCCATTCCCCAAACGATCACCAGCCCGGAAGCCTCTTCCGCTTCTTTCCGGAGAGCTTCCACCTGCTGGGGCTGCTGGAAATCCTCAAAGGTTCCGTAAAACATCCGGCCGAATACCCGGTCATCCGTTAAAAAGGGATAGATCCGCTGTTGGAACTCCTCCTTGGAGCAAAGGGTCCGGCGGGTATCCAGAACCAGCTGGGGATCCAGAGCTTCCAGCGCCGGGATCAGCTCCTGCTCGTCCACTCCCGGGTAGGTCTCCACCGCCAGCACGCATTTCCCATCCCGGGACTTCTCCCGGACAGCTTCTCTCAGCCTATTTAAAATACTGTCATATCCGCTCCACGCCTGAACAGTATCCGTGGAAATTTTGGTCACAGGATATTTGTCATAATTCATGGTATCTCACTGCCTTTCCTGCTCATTCAGGGCTTGTAGTTGTTCCACAGTTCCGGAAATTCCTGGGGATTGGTCACAAAACGGAACAGATCCCGATTCTCCTCATATTGGCGGTAAATAGGCTTCCCAGCGGCCAGCCCAAACTCCGGATACGCTCGGGCGTCCTTTTCCACCAGGTTCCCGGACCGGTAGGCGGGATTTTTCACCCAGATCAGCCGCTCCCCTTCCCACAGAGGGAAAAAGGCGATCCCGTTGTGACTGCGCACCTCACTGTACTCAAAACCGTAATCCCGGATGCACCAGGCGCCGAAGGACATAGGCTGGTCCAGTGAGGCGTTCACCGTGGCGTGGACCCAGCCAGGCGGAACGATAATCACATCCCCCGGCCCGCCGTAAACAGCATAGCAGTTTCCCGCGTCATCACTGCCGCTTTCCTGCATGTAAACACACGCCCGGCCCTCCCAGATCTCATACACCTCGCAGGTGGACGCTCCGCAGGAAGGAGACACCGCGTGGATATGCCCCTGGGACCGGACAGGTTCCTTCCCCAGCTTACCCTTTTGGTAAGTCACCACACCGTACAGCAGATTCCTCTCACGCAGATCCTCCAGATCCTTCTCTTTGGCCACATCCATGGCAATGCAGTACACTTCTTCCGGTCCGTCACAATGGGGATCCATCAGCGACGGGCGGATCTGCTCTAATCTGCGCACTTCCGGCTCAGGTCCACTCAGGCCTTGGCCATAGGAAAATCCCATGGGTTCCTTCTTTACTGTGATGGGAAATCCAGGATCAAACATCAAAATCGCCCTCTCCTTTCGGAAAAGTTTGGCCCCTACGGGTCGGTTTTATTTGTTATAACATTATGACTAATTATAAAAAGGAGAAGGAGATTTGTCAAATGCTTTTTTAGATTTACGCAAAAGTATGGGGCAGTAATAAACACTGCCCCATACTCTTTCCTTTTTTATTTGCCTGTGAAAAAAGCAACTGAAATTTAGGCTGAGATCTCTATTGTCCATTCGCCCGATACGTGGTTGCGTTAATGCCGGTAACTCGCTTAAATGCTCTGCAAAAACTGTTGGCTGATAAATAACCTATCTGCAACGCAATTTGACTGATGCTGAGTGACGTCTGCAACAACAACACCTTCGCCTTTTGAATCCGTAGATTTTCAATGTAGACGGACAGCTTTACACCATTCCACTGTTTAAAGCTGTACGAAAGATAGGACTCATTTATACAGAACTTGCTGGAAATTGAAGCCAAAGAAATCGAATCCTCCCAAAAATGCTCATTGATGTATTCCAGGATCTGTTGGGAAAGAGAGTTTTCTGGAACAGTTTCATGGACAGCACTGCACAAGGTGTCAAAAGCAGACAAAAGTGCTTGTTCCTGTTTTTGATCATTCAGCTGCGGAATATGATCCAGCTCTTGTATCTTCTGATAATCAAATTGATCGTTAAGAGAAATCTGCTGAGAAAGCTTTGTCAAAATGCAGATGAGATGATAGACAAAGTATTTTCTCAATATGGGAGAAAGGTGTAGTTCTTTAAAATTCTTTTCAAAGAGCAACGCCAGCAGGCGATCCATTTCCCGTTTATCTCCGTTTACGACGGCACTATTCAGCTTGATTTCCACATCATTGGGGAAATAATAAAACGGTTTATAGTTTTGATTTTCTCGATACCAGAAAATACCGCTATCCACATGGGGCGACACTGCGCTAAACGCTTGTTGTGCCTTTTCAAAAGACTCTGAAATTTGGCAAAGGCTTTCTATGATCGAGCCACCCGCAATCGCAATACTATCTATAATATTGACTGGCAGGCTTCCTTGAAGCGTGGTAATGACCTTCCCTACTTTGCGCTCAAAATCCTTATATTCGCAGGTAGGGTAATAAATCAACACTGCCAGCTGGTCCTCCTTGACATTGCAGCAAACCACATTCTCCGCAATGCGTAGAAACACCTGTTCCACAAGGTGCGTCAACGTGGATAACGTGGCAAAATCGAGGCTGTCGTATCCATGATTCTGAGCCTCCGCCTTTACTAGCAGCATACAATACAAATGATCCTTCACAGGAAGAAATTCAGCGCCCATTTGCTCCATTTCTTCTCTGGAAGTAAATTCCGTGTGAATCGCCCGAAGCAGAAACGATTTCTTCAGCAGAGGGGTCTGGCTTTGCAATGTACGTCTCAGCAGCGTATTCGTGTTCTGAACTTCTGCGAACTCTGTTTTCAGGATATGAAAAATGTCGCCGGTCCTATTTTCATCTTCAGGAAGATGGTTCAAAATTTCCTGAAGGGGCTTGGCCGTCCTTCTGGCAAAAAAGAAAGCCGCAGCAACGCTAAACATACCGGAAAAAACTAAAACCGACAGCAAAATAGCTTTCAAGTCGGTTACTTTTTTCAGCACCGTATCCTCTGCTTGAACAGCCACAAATCGAAAATGGGTGGACTCAACAGTGGTTGCCAACATGTCTCTGCCATTCATTTCGACTTTTACCAATTCTCCCTCTGAAGGTCTCTGTTTCAGAGATTGGCGAATGGTTTCTAATCCCTGTGGAGTTTCAGAGAGACAGGTGATTAAATTTCCCGTTTTATCCTCTATGTAAACAATATTTTCATCGTTTAAGCTGACTGGGGAAAGCAGTGAAGAAACCTGATATTTTGAGATCAGGAACAGAATAAACCCATCATCCCCGCCATGAGACAACAGAGGATGATAGAAGGGAATGGCGACTAATTGAGAACTCGTTTCATTGCTTTTCTTAACCACGTAATTTGTCTCTTGCTGGAGACCCACCGGCAACTGAGCACATCCTTCCAGCTGCTGTTCCCATTGGGAGTAGGAAAGTCCATCTATGCTCATATACAAATCGTAAAACTGTTGGTATGTGTATGTGAGCTGGCTATTCATCACAAGTTGACTGCGGTTGAAGAAAATAAAGTAGTCGTATAGAAACTCATTGGTTGAATTGAAATTCGGAAGATCATTTCTTGTTTTGAGAATGGAATAGGAGTTTGGATAAACAAACGGCGCACTTTTCCCCTGAAAACCTACCACAGACTGATTGGTAGCCAGCTGGTTTGCCATCACAGATATTTCATCAATACACCTTTCCAGCACCACCGAAGCATACTGCAAGGCGTTTCGGTTTTCATCCTTTGCCGACGAGTACTGTATCTGAACTGCGCGAGAATAAAACAAAATACTTATAAAAATGGGAACCACCAGTATCAGCAAATACGTTCCTAACAGAGTTAACAGAGGGATAGGTTTTTTTGCATTTCCCTTTTTACAAAGAAACTGAGGCACCCGTTTCATCTGTAACCCCTCCTTTAAGATTCCTAGCGCCCTGTATATAAGACAATAATTTTGACCTGAGTATACCATTTTATATTCAAAAAGAACAGCGATTCCAAAGAAATGACAAAAGTTTCCGCCGCAATCTAAAAAAAGGAATACCCACTTTGGCTTCAAAAAAACTTTGGAATATAAACATTCCCTCTATATTTTCAAGATTAAATTAATGAATAATGGCTAAAAAAGAGAATATTTACTTTCCTTTTTTGTTCGTGTTATAGTAGCCCCGAAAAGAGGAGGTCTCCCATACGGACCTGGCTTTAAAACTCAGAGATCCAAATTCACAAGAAGGAAGCGGGGTATCTACTATGGAAAAACATGTGTCCAGCAAGAAAAAAAAGAATTCCTTTAGGAACAACTGGCAGCTGTACAGTTTATTGCTTTTACCAATGATCTTCCTTGCCGTCTTTAACTATTACCCTATGTATGGCGCCATTATCGCTTTTAAAGATTACACCATCGGATCTGATATTCTAACTTGTCCCTGGACAGATCATTTTGGAATGGGAAATTTCCTTCGATTCTTCAGCAACTATAACTTTGTGGATTGCTTAGTCAACACTTTAACCCTTTCCGTTTACAGTTTGCTTGTAAATTTCCCATGCTCTATTTTATTGGCACTGTGTCTGAACTACGTGGGGAGAACTTGGTTTCGCAAGACCGTCCAGATGGTTTCTTATTTCCCCTACTTTATCTCCACGATCGTTTTAGTGGGTATGATCAACGCCCTATTCAACGCCAGAACCGGTGCATTAGGATCCTTCATCGAACAGACAACCGGAGTAAATGTTCTGGCTAGCGCGGATGTTTTCCCATCATTATATGTATGGTCCGGAGTCTGGCAGATGGTAGGCTTTAATTCTATCATCTATATTTCAGCTCTCTCCGGTGTAGATCTGCAGCTGCATGAAGCAGCCATTGTGGAAGGCGCTACAATTTTTCAAAGAATTCGCCATATTGATTTCCCTGCCATTCTACCCACCGCATGTATTCTTCTCATACTCAATGTGGGCAGCCTATTAAATGTAGGATACGAAAAAGTATTGGCGATGCAGAATCCCAACAACCTGCGCATGTCTGAAATCATCTCAACTTATTCCTACAAAGTAGCTTTAACAGCTTCCATTCCCGATTTTTCCTACGCGACCGCCATAGGTCTATTCCAGTCTGTGATCGGATTGGTCCTGCTGCTTTCCGTTAACAAAATCGTCAACAAGATTTCTGGGGATGGCCTTCTGTAAAATAAAAAACAGGGAGGAAGAATATTGTGAAAAGCTCAATAAAGCAATGCAGACAAGACCGTGTATTTACCGCCATCAATTATATCTTTCTCATTATTCTGATGGCAGCGTTTCTTTATCCATTAATCTACGTTATCAGCTGTTCCTTCAGTTCCGGAGACGCTCTCATGACCGGAAAAGTCAAGCTGCTCCCCGTAGAGCCAAGCTTGCAGGGATATAAAACTGTTTTCGCCTATGACCCGATTTGGATTGGATATAAAAATTCTCTGCTTTATATGGTCGTGGGCACAGCCATCAGTGTGGTACTTACAGTGATAGCCGCGTATCCTCTTTCCCGAAAAGATCTGCGTGGCAGAAAAGTGATCATGACATACTTCGTCTTTACAATGATGTTTAGCGGCGGAATGATCCCCTCCTACCTTTTGGTCAATCAACTGAACATCGATAACACCATGTGGGCCATTGTTTTGCCCGGAGCTGTCAGCGCTTATAATGTGATAGTTGTGCGCACCTATTACAGCCAGAGTCTCCCCCAGGAATTGCTGGAAGCAAGCAAGATCGATGGCTGTTCTGATTACAAGTTTCTGTGGCATATCGTCCTTCCTCTTTCAAAACCGATCATAGCGGTAATCAGTCTTTGGGTAGCGGTAGCCCTGTGGAATTCCTACTTCAACGCCTTGATCTACTTAAACTCTGAGGAAAAATACCCGCTGCAGCTAGTGCTCCGCGGAATCCTTATCACAAATCAGGCCAACATTTCAGGATCCATTTCTGATCCCGAATTGTTGGAAAAAATGAATCTGGTCAGTGAAATGTTTAAATATGGAACCATCATCATCAGCAGCTTGCCATTGATGATTTTGTATCCATTCGTACAAAAATATTTTGTCAAAGGAGTGATGTTGGGATCTGTAAAGGGGTAAGATTAAATTCACCATAAACAAAGCTTTTTTAGGACAAAATGGAGGATTGTAGAAATGAAAAGAAAAATGGTAACCAAACTGTTTAGTTGCTTGCTGGCCTCTCTGCTTCTTCTCGCGGGCTGCACTTCTTCCAAACCAAACGACAGCAGCGCGCCTTCTCAAACAGCCTCAGGAAGCAGCACCACCTCAACAGAGGAATCCACCTCGAACGAGGCTATCACATTCCCCTTAAAGGAAAAGCAAACACTGACCGCCTTTGTTATCACGCCTTTTGCCGGATCAAACGGAGATTATCAGGACAACTGGGTTACCAGTATCTTGGAAAAGGAAGAAAACATCCGCATCGATTTCCAAACCTGCACCTCTGGCGAAGATGGAAAAACCAAGCTAAATCTGTTAATGGCAAGTGGCGATAAGCTCCCGGATATTCTCCTGGCAACCAAATGGACAAAAGCGGAAACCATGCTTTATGGCCAGCAGGGACTTATTATCCCGCTAAACGATTACTTAAAGGATTGCGAAACGTGGAACAAACTCAACGAAGTATGTCCTGATCGTCTTGGACAGTTGACAATGTCCGATGGAAACGTTTATTGTTATGGTAATACGAATGAAACCCTCCACAGCATGTACCAGGCCAGAATGTGGATTTACAAGCCTTGGGTAGAAAAGCTGATGGATGGAAAAATGCCTACCACCACCGAAGAATTGTATCAGTTCCTCACTGCCGTAAAAAATGAAGATCCCAACGGAAACGGCATTCAGGATGAAATTCCTATGACAGGCTGCATTGCAGACGGTTCTTGGGCAACAGATCCTACCACCTTCTTAAGCAACGCCTTTTTGCAAAACAACAACATTCTTTCCAACACCAATGCTGTTACCGGCGCTGGATTCGTGGTCAACGACGGCAAGGTGGAATTCCAGTTTTCTAAGGATGAGTACAAAGATGCACTGGCTTACATGAACAAGCTGTTCAAAGAGGGGCTTTTGGATTCTCAAACCTTCACCCAGGATACCACTCAGATGAAGGCATCTGTACAGGGCGAAACTCCTCTGGTAGCATGTGTATCAAGCGGTGGTTTCCCCTGCGACACCACGGAGCTTCGCTTGGAGCAGCCTGGACCTTATCAGGATTGGACTGTGTTGGAACCCCTGGAAGGTCCCGACGGCGTGCGGTTGGCAGCGTATTATCCTGTGGATTATTTCCAGACTTGCTGCGGTGTGGTGACAAAAGACTGTGCCAACCCTGAATTGGCAGTCAAACTTTTCGACTTGCTTGCCACTGAGGAATGGACTCTGACGCAACAGTTTGGCGAGGAAGGAATCGGCTGGGAGTATGTGAACGAAGGTACATCCATCTCCGGTGGCGAGGCCCGCTGGAAAACTATCGATCCCCCCGCATATCGCGAAGACGGCACTGGCGGCGATTATACCAGTCTGGGAATTGATTTTGTGAAAAACATTTGGGATACGGATGCCTGCGTACTGGGCAATACCAGTGAGCTCCGTCTCAGCCGTTACGCTAAAGATCCCTCTATGAACTCTGAAGGACTGCTGTATTCCTTCGGCAACGCATATTCCCAGTACACTCCTGAGGAAGGAACTGTCCTGCCCAGCATGGCGTACACCTCTGATGACGCGAAGCGCATTTCCGAATATTCCGTCTCCATTGGTCAATATACCAACCAGGCTACTGTTCAGTTCATCACAGGCGATCTGGACATTGAAAAGGATTGGGCATCCTATCTCAGCGCGTTGGAAAGCATGGATCTTGAAGGTTATGTGGCCCTTCAGCAAGCCGCTTATGATACCTATATGGAAAACTTTGGATAATTACCGTCACTTCATCTCATAACATTGGCCCTGCTGGAAAACACAAGGGAGAGGTCAAATAAAACCTCTCCCTATTCCAGCCGGGAAAAAGGAGAAAGTTAAAATGAAACATCCTGTAGATCATCCATTAGCCCATACTGTTGCCTTCCAACCCATGGATCTGGAACAACGCAGGGCCATTCTGCCTCACCGGAATGTGTGCAGTCTATATCCAGCACAGCGGGTAGACGACGCATTGACCACCGGCAATGGCTGCCAACGCCTCCGCGTTATGGGTCATCCCTACGAAGAACGTCTGGCATTTACTCATGAGCTGCTTTTTGAACCCAAGTGGGCAAAAACACCGGAGCCTCCGGATTTCACAGCCATTATGCCGCAAATCCGCCGCCTGCTGAGAGAAGGAAAATTTGAAGAGGCTGGTGACCTGGCAGACCGTACCCGTTTGGCCGATGAGAATTTTGCTCCCTGGCGTCAGCAGCAACAGGCCAGCATTTATCCTGTAGGCTCTCTCCATTCTCATGACGCTTTCCGTTTAGAGATCTCTCACCTTGCTGCGGAAGATACAAAGAATTATCTGCGCTGGTTGGACATGCTTACCGGATGTGTCACTGTCCAGTGGGACGATAGCCGGGGTTCCTTCAAACGAGAAGCCATCACTGCCTATGAGGGAAATCTCCATGTTCTTCGGTTTACTTGTGATGCTCCAGAAGGAATTTGGTGCGAAATTTCTTTGATCACTCCCAAAGTCTTCAGCGATGGCACCCGCGCCACTATGGAACGGGGGAAATTGGAAGCTCCGGAAAAATGTCAGGAGAAATTGACAGTGCAGGGAGACACCGCCACACTTGAAGTAGCCTATTATCCAGAGTATGGCCAAAAAGGATATTGTTCTGTACTGAGGGTGTGCAATCAAAAGGGTTGCGTAGAAACAACAGACCATGGTTTCGTGATTAAGGGAGCTCAATCTGTCACTTTGATCTCCAAAACTCAGAAATTCGAGGAAAATTTCCATTTCGGTCTGGCCTCGGAGCTAGAAGATCAGGTAAAACACTTTGGAAAAAGTTTTCACCAAGTTGTAGAAGAAAACCGAGCTTATTTGGGAGAGCGCATGGAACGTTCCCAAATCTGTCTGGGCAACCAGGATGATTATGCCCTCTCCGCTGAAGAACTGCTAAAGCGCACTCATGAAGAACACCTGCTAGACCCTGAAATGCTTTCAAAGCTCTATGATATGGGGCGGTTCTATCAAATTACTGACACCGGTGAGCTTCCTCCGTTTTGGGGCCAGCACAACATAAACACAAACTTGCAGGTATGTGCCGGAAATAACACGGGACTCTTTGATGAGATGGACGTGTATTTCCGCTATTACGAGTCAAAATTTGACGACTTCCGTACCAATGCCCGCAAACTCTATGGCGCCCGAGGGTTACTGGCAAGCGTTCATTGCGATTATGACTCTGGTTTGTATTATCACTTTTCCAAAACATATCCACACTACGCCTGGACCGGTTGTCTGGGATGGATCTACAATGAACTGTGGGGGTATTATCTCGTCACAGGCGATCTGGAATTCCTAAAGCAGCGCGTGGTTCCAGGATTGAAAGAGATCGCCCTGTTCTACGAGGATTACGCCTGTGATCGGGATGAAAATGGACGTTCCATTTTTTACCCCTCTTTCTCTCCGGAAGACCCAACACCTATTTGGGCCGGCGCTACCCACACCTATCCCACCCGCATCAATTCTGTAATGGATATCATGATCTGTCGGGAAGTGCTGGACAACCTGATGGAAGCTTGCAACACTCTGGGGATCGATCAGGAAAACATTCCCCATTGGCAGGCACAAAGAGACAGTTTGCCCCTCTATCTCTTAGATGAAGAAGGGGGACTGAAAGAGTGGGCATGGCCTACCATTCCAGAAAATTTCAATCACCGCCACGTTTCCCACCATTACGATTTGTGGCCTGGCCATTACATTACCTGGGAAGACCAGCCAGAGTTGGCGCGAGCGATTCAGATTTCCAACCGGAAGCGGGCTCACCAGGACGACTCCGCCCACGGAATTATTCATCGAGTATTGTCCGCCATCCGCCTGAAAGATGTGGAAGAACTGGAACAAAGCCTTGGCACACTTATGGCACACGGTTTTGTAACCCGTGCTCTGTCTACGCGGCATTTCCCCTATTACGCCCCGTTCCCGGACCTGCAAGGCGCTATGCCGGCTATTTTGCTGGAAATGTGCGTTTTCTCCGCTCCGGGAGAAGTGGAATTTCTCCCCGCACTTCCCCAGTCCCTTCCCCAAGGAACACTTGATGGCGTGTGGCTGTACACCTGGACCAAGCTAGAGCACCTGGTGTGGGATTCCAAGGGATTTACCGCGAAATTGATCCCCAATAAGGATCAGGAGCTTGTTTTGCGCTTCCGAAAAGAATGCTCCTCTTTCCGAGTAAACGGAGAAGAGTGTTCTTTGAAAAATGGCGCTATGACGTTGAACGTCAAGTCTGGAGAACCAGTCTGCATTCAGTGCACATATTAAGCGCCGTTTTATTCATCTGCAACTCATCATTATCCCATTTAAATCGTCTTCATCCCATTTGCCAATTTCCGTCCTAACTTGGCAAATGGGATGTTTTTTTGCCGACAAATAAGGGCGCGCTTCTCCTTTCAAATCCCCCCAAGATCCGAAATCGTTAGCAGGCCGACTGGGGAACAAGCTCTAAAAGAAGACCGGGAGACTCTGTGAATGTTTCGGGAAAAAGATCAAAAACCACAAAGAATTTGTACAAAAAGATTGCAATAAATCCCCCCGCAGACTATACTTAATTTGAATAAGCCTATAAGGCGCTGAATGATATTGAGAAAGAAGGATGCATTATGAAGATCTACAAGGTCACCGACCCCGAATTCGCTCCCTACGGCCAGGTCGTGGAAGGCTACGACACCGCCGAACTGCTGAAAGCTCTGGCTAAGACTCCCCTGCCCGAGGGCACCATCTACGAGGCTTCCGACGCTGCTCTGGAAACTCTGCCCATCGCTCAGGTGATCGCCTCCAACCAGTACGGCGGCATGCCCATCCAGCTGGGCTACTGCAACGGCCACAACACCAAGCTCAACTGCCTGGAGTACCATCGCGACAGCGAAGTGAACCTGGGCACTGAGGACTTCATTCTGCTGCTGGCCAAGCAGGACGAGATCGTGGACGGCAAGCTGGACACCTCCAAGGTGAAGGCGTTCTACGCTCCCGCCGGTGTCATGGTGGAAGTTTACGCCACCACCCTCCACTACGCTCCCTGCTCCAGCGCCAAGGGCAAAGGCTTCCAGGTGCTGGTGGCTCTGCCCAAGGGAACCAATGGTCCCAAGCCTGAGATCACCTGCCTCAACGAAGAGGACAAGAAACTCTTTGCCGCCAACAAGTGGCTGCTGGCCCATCCCGAGGCTTCTGAGGTCTCCCAGGGCGCCGTGGCCGCTCTCACCGGCGAGAACATCGACATCGAAGGCGATCTGAACTGAGCAAGCTGGGGATGAGAAGGCATCCGGCCTTTCTCACCAAGGATCCCCTAGCATAGACCCACACATGGGAAGGAGTTATCTATCATGATCTATTACGTCTCAGCCAGCGCGTTCCGCAGCGGATGCGGCACCAAAGAGTCCCCCTTCAAGACCATCAACGAAGCCGCCCAGCTGGCTCGTCCCGGCGACGAAGTGGTGGTGGCGCCCGGTCTTTATCGGGAATATGTGGACCCGCTGTACGGCGGCCGTGAAGACGCCCGGATCACCTACCGGTCCGAGGAGCCCTTGGGCGCAGTGATCTCCGGCGCGGAGCCTGTAAAGAAATGGGAGAAATACCAGGGCGACGTGTACGTGGCTCGAATCGGCAACGGTCTGTTCAACGACTACAACCCCTACACCACCCTGCTTTCCGGCGACTGGTACTATTCCGAGATGCCTCTGCACACCGGCGAAGTGTATCTGGACGGCAAGAGCCTGTACGAAGTGGACAGCCTGGAAGCTGTGCTGGATCCCAAAGTGTTCGCTCCCAGCCAGGAGCCGGAAGCCAGCCTGTATCAGTGGTACACCTGCCAGGAGGGCGGCGACACCCTGATCTACGCTAACTTCCAGGGCGCGGACCCCAGAGAGCATCTGGTGGAGATCAACGTCCGCCGCAACTGCTTCTACCCCAGTCGCACCGGCATCGGGTACATCACCCTGTCCGGGTTCGTGGTACGCCAGGCAGCTACCACCTGGGCTCCTCCCACCGCCTATCAGGAAGGCATGGTGGGCCCCCACTGGTCCAAGGGCTGGATCATTGAGGACTGCGAAATCAGCGATTCCAAGTGCTGCGGCATCTCCCTGGGCAAGTACCTCCAGCCCAACAACGAGAACAAGTGGGTCACCCAGCGTTTGAAGCAGGGCACTCAGACCGAACGTGACGCCATCCTCCAGGCACAGGTGGAAGGCTGGACCAAAGAGAACATCGGCAGCCACATCGTGCGCCGGTGCAACATCCACCACTGCGAGCAGTGCGGCATTGTGGG
>HF972686.1:35046-47047 GCA_000432995.1 Clostridium sp. CAG:1013 | reverse complement strand
GATGCACGCTGCCATCGACGTGGTGTACCGCCGCAATCACATCCACCACTGCACCCGTGGCATTTGGCTGGACTGGCAGGCCCAGGGCACCCGTGTCACCCAGAACCTGTTCCACAACAACGGTGCTTCCCAGGTGGAGGACAGCGATGTGGATCCCGTGGCTGGAGAGCTGGGCGGCGAGGATCTGTTCATCGAGGTGAGCCATGGCCCCACCCTGGTGGACAACAACATTTTCCTCAGCCAGTTTGCCGGCCGTCTGGCCACTCAGGGTGTGGCCTATGTCCACAACCTGATCTGCGGCAGCTTTACCAGCGTCAGCCAGGGCACTGACAACGGCCTGTCCGGCGGTCCCCGGTACACGCCTTATCACATGCCTCACCGCACCGAAGTGGCCGGCTTCATGACCTTCCTCCACGGCGACAACCGTTTCTACAACAACGTGTTTGTCCAGAAAGTGGCTCCTCTGTCCCGGACGGATATCAACACCGTGGTGGGCACTGCTCCCTTCAACGATTATCCCACTGCTGAGGAGTGGCGGGAAATGTTCTTCCATCAGGGAGACATCGGCCGCAAGGAGGACCGTGGCAAGTATTACGCCAAGATGCCTGTGACCACCTCTGGCAACGTGTACTTCAACGGCGCTGTTCCCTGCGACAAGGAAGAGAACTTCCAGGTAGTGACCCAGCCCGTGTCCATCGAACTGGAGGAAAAGGACGGCGTTTGCAGCCTGAAGACCAACCTCTTCGACCTGCTGCCCGAACTCCACACCCAGGTGGTCTCCACTCAGCTGCTGGGCCAGGCTTTCGAGCCGGAGCAGCTCTTCGAGAATCCCGATGGCACTCCCATCGTATTCGACCGTGACTACTGGGATGACAAGCGGGGCGTCAGCCCTGTGAGCGGCCCCTTCGAGGCTTCTCCTGTGGATCGCCGTCTGTTCTAAAATCTGAAATTTTGCATCTTTATCTCAAAGCGTCCCTCACAGAAGTGGGGGACGTTTTTTGTTCATAAGCCACGGAAAGGACTTTTCACAAGCGCAAATTTATGCTATACTGTACATTAGTCAGGCAAATTCTTACGGGAGGTATTGTTATGAGCTATTTGGGACAAGAGATCCCCAAGCTGGGTTTTGGATTGATGCGCCTGCCCATGCTGGGTGAGGACGTGGACATTGAACAGACCAAGCAGATGGTGGACAAGTTCCTGGAAGCCGGATTCACCTATTTCGACACGGCCTACGGCTACTTGGGCGGTAAGTCTGAGGAAGCTGTAAAGACCGCCCTGGTGGACCGCTATCCCCGGGAGAGCTTCCAGCTGGCCACCAAACTACCCGCCTGGGCCGGTCCCACCACGGCCGAGGAAGCCAAAGCCATGCTGCAAACCTCTTTGAAGCGCACCGGCGCCGGATATTTCGACTTCTACCTGCTCCACAACTGCGGAGACGAGCGCACTGCCGCCTTTGACAAATTCGGCATTTGGGACTACGCCCTGGAGCAGAAGGAAAAAGGCGTGCTCAAGCACGTGGGCTTCTCCTTCCACGACAAGGCCGATGTGCTGGACGAGCTGCTGACGAAACATCCGGAAATGGAATTCGTCCAGCTGCAAATCAACTACGCCGACTGGGAGGACAGCTCCGTCCAGTCCCGGAAGTGCTATGAAGTGGCCAGAAAGCACGGCAAGCCCGTGATCATCATGGAGCCCATCAAGGGCGGCCTGCTGGCCACCCCGCCCCAGCCTGTGGCGGACATCCTGCAAAAGGCTGATCCGGAAAAGAACCTGCCCTCCTGGGCCCTGCGGTTCGCCGCTTCCCTGGACGGGATCATCACTGTGCTGTCCGGTATGTCCACCCTGGGCCAGATGGAGGAAAATCTGGCCACCATGAAGAATTTCCAGCCCCTGTCCCAGGAAGAACTGGAAGTGATCGGTCAGGCCAGAGAGGCCCTGTCCAAAGTGCCCAGCATCCCCTGCACCAGCTGCCAGTACTGCGTCAAGGGTTGCCCCCAGGGGATCGTCATCCCCAGCCTGTTCAGCGCCATGAACACCAACCTGATCTACGGCAACCTGGAACGGGCCAAGGGCAATTACGGCTTCGCTACCCGGGGCAAGGGCAAGGCCAGCGACTGCATCCAGTGCGGCCAGTGCGAGAGCGTATGTCCTCAGCACATCTCCATCATTCAGGAACTGGAGAAGATCGCCGCCACGCTGGAGTAATCCATACAACCCCCGCGCCGGAGCTTCTTTACGCTCCGGCGCGTTTTCAGTTGACAATGCCCAATTCATATGAAACGGAGGAACCCCTATTATGGCAAAAGAATTCATCTGCACCTGGAACAGTCCCGTGGTGCAAACCCAGGCCGGCAAGGTCCGGGGCTTCGCGGTGGACGGCACCTACATTTTCCAGGGCATCAAATACGCCGACGCCAAACGCTTTCAGATGCCCACTCCGCCCGCTCCCTGGAAAGGCATCCGGGACGCCCATTCCTACGGCTACGTCTGCCCCATGCTCACCCGGGAGACCGCCGCAGGCGAGGTGAAGGTCCCTCACCGGTACTGGCCCAAGGACGAAAACTGCCAGTACCTGAACATCTGGACCCAGTCCCTGGACCCGGAAGCCAAGCGCCCGGTAATGGTCTGGTTCCACGGGGGCGGCTTCTTTGCCGGTTCCTCCATTGAGCAGGTGGCCTACGATGGGGAGAATCTCTCCCGCTTCGGCGACGTGGTGGTGGTGACCATCAACCACCGGCTGAACATCCTGGGGTATCTTGACCTGTCCCCCTATGGGGAAAAATACTGGAACTCCGGCAACGTGGGCAACGCGGACCTGGTGGCCTCCCTCCAGTGGGTAAAAGAAAACATCCGGAATTTCGGCGGCGACCCGGACAACGTGACCATCTTCGGTCAGTCCGGCGGCGGTGGAAAGGTGTCCACCCTGATGCAGACCCCTGCGGCCAACGGTCTGTTTCACAAGGCCATCATTATGAGCGGTGTGTACGACGGCACTCGCTGCCCCGGCAACCCCGAAAGCCGGCCTCTGATCCAGGGAATGCTGAAAGAGCTGGGCCTGACGGAAGCTGACGTGGAACAGCTGGAGACCCTGCCCTACGAGGCTCTGGCAGAAGCCTATAACAAGGTTTCCCCGGCCATTCGGGAGGAAGGCGGTTACGTTGGCTGCGTGCCCCTACCCAACGACTATTACCTGGGGGATCCCCGGGAAATCGGCTTCGCGCCCCACGCCAAGACCATCCCCACCCTGGTGGGCACTGTGTTCGGAGAGATGTCCACCTTCGGACCTGGCCTGCCGGACCGGCGGTCCAAAACCAGAGAGGAACAGCTGGCCTACCTGAACAGGTTCCTGGGGGATAAGACCCAGGAGCTGGTGGAGCTGTTTGAAGAGTGCTATCCTGGCCGTCCCCTCACCGATTTGGTGCTGCTGGATACCTTCACCCGGGAAGCCTCCAAGGACTTCTGCCGGAAAAAGGCGGAACACACCCAGGCGCCCACTTACAACTACCTGTTCACCCTGGACTTCCCCATGGACGACGGCGTCCCCGCCTGGCATTGCGCGGACATTCCCTTCTTCTTCCACAACACGGACAAGGTGCCGGTCTGCAATATTCCCGGCGTGTCCGACCAGCTGGAGGACGTGATGGCGGGGCTGTTCGTGAACTTCGCTTACAACGGCGTGCCCACTGCCCCCGGCCTGCCCCAGTGGACTCCCTGTGTCCCCGGGGACCTGGCCACCATGATTCTGGACAAAGAATACCGGCTGGTACACAATTTCGACGACAAGCTGTATGAGGCCTATCTGCCTGTGGCGGTAGATCCCCGGAAGCTGTACGAAGAGGAAGTCACCCTGCTACACTGATGGAAAAGAGAGCTGCCCCCACGGAGGCGGCTCTTTTCATTTGTAAAAATCAGGAAAAGTTCTTGTTTTCCAGGTTGAATTCCTAAGACGGCAGTGCTATAATAGATCCACAACAGCAGCCCTGACGCCGAAAACAGGATTTGAGGCGGAAGGCCGGCCAAAACAGGAACTTTTCCGGGGGATCCCCGGCCTATTTGCCGTGCCTTTTTCAGGGCACGGCTTTTCTTTTTCGCTTATACGCCTATTTCTATATAGAAGGGAGTCTTGCCTGTGGAAACCAGGATCGCTGTCATCGGCATCGTGGTGGAGTCGGAAGAATCGGTGGAGCCTTTAAACGAGATCCTCCATGAGTACCGAGAGTACATCATCGGCCGGATGGGCATCCCCTACCGGCAGAAGGGGATCAATATTATCAGCATCGCCGTGGACGCCCCCCAGGACGCCATCTCCGCCCTGTCGGGGAAAGTGGGCAAGCTGCCGGGAGTCAGCTCCAAAACCGCTTACGCGGGGGTGAAAAAATGACCCCTCTTGCCCTGGCGGAAGCCCTTGTCAAGCATCACGACCTAGAGGACGGAGAACTGTTGGAGCTCCTGACCAACCGTGACCCGGAGGTGTCCGCCTATTTAAAAGACCAAGCCCGGCAGACCGCTCTGGCTCACTACGGAAACCATGTGTTCATTCGCGGGCTGATCGAATTCACCAACTACTGCAAAAACGACTGCTACTACTGCGGCATCCGCAGGAGCAACCGGAACGCCCAGCGGTACCGGCTGACCAAGGAGGACATTCTGGCCTGCTGCGGCCTGGGGTATCAACTGGGCTTTCGCACCTTTGTACTCCAGGGCGGAGAGGACCCCTGGTTCACCGATGAGCGGCTGGAGGAGATCGTGAGGGAGATCAAGGCACACCACCCGGACTGCGCTGTTACCCTCTCTGTGGGGGAACGGAGCCAGGAAAGCTACCTGCGCTTGAAAGAGGCCGGAGCGGACCGGTATCTGCTCCGCCACGAGACCGCCACTCCCAGCCACTACGCCAAGCTCCATCCCTCGGAACTGACTCTCTCCCACCGGATGGAATGTCTTTCTAATTTAAAGGAGCTGGGGTACCAGGTGGGAGCCGGGTTCATGGTGGGGTCTCCCTATCAAACTTTGGAGGACTTGGTCCGGGACCTGCGGTTCTTAAAAGAGTTCCAGCCTCATATGGTGGGCATCGGACCTTTTCTCAGCCAGCACGACACCCCGTTCCGGGAATTCCCCAACGGTTCCGGGGAGCTGACCCTGTTTTTGCTGTCGGTGATCCGCCTGCTGCTGCCGGGAGTCCTGCTGCCCGCCACTACGGCTTTAGGCACCCTGCTGCCCAACGGCCGGGAGGAGGGGATCCTCCACGGGGCCAACGTGGTGATGCCCAACCTGTCCCCCCAGGACGCCCGCACTAAATATACCCTTTACGACAACAAGCTCCACTCCGGCGCGGAGGCGGCGGAAAGTTTGGCGCTGCTGCGGGAGAGCCTGGAAAAGATCGGGTATGAGATCCCGGTGTCCCGGGGAGATAGTTTGATCTGTTAGTTGGGGCCTTTGCCCTTGCTATATACCACCTGACGGGAAAGTTTTTCTGACCCAAAAGAAAGGATTGATTCTCTATGTATAACCCCAAATCCCTCAAAGCTGAGGAGTTCATCGACCACCAGGAGATCCTGGACACTCTGGAGTACGCGGAACAGAACAAGAACAATGTGGAGGTCATCGACGCCATCCTGGAAAAGGCCAAGCTTCGCAAGGGCCTGACTCACCGGGAGGCCTCCGTGCTGCTGGCCTGCGACATCCCCGAGAAGATCCAGGAACTGTACGCTTTGGCCGAGCAGATCAAAAAAGACTTCTACGGCAACCGGATCGTCATTTTTGCGCCCCTGTACCTGTCCAACTACTGCGTCAACGGCTGCCTGTACTGTCCCTACCATGCGGTGAACAAGCACATCCCCCGGAAAAAGCTGACCCAGGAAGAGGTCAAGCAGGAAGTCATCGCCCTGCAGGACATGGGCCACAAGCGCCTGGCCATCGAGGCCGGTGAGGACCCGGTGAACAACCCCATCGAGTACATTCTGGAATGTATCAACACCATCTACTCCATCAAGCATAAAAACGGCGCCATCCGCCGGGTGAACGTGAATATCGCCGCTACCACCGTGGAGAACTACCGGAAACTGAAGGAAGCCGGCATCGGCACCTACATCCTGTTCCAGGAGACCTACCACAAGGAGAGCTACGAGCACCTGCATCCCACCGGTCCCAAGCACAACTACTGCTACCACACTGAGGCCATGGACCGGGCCATGGAAGGCGGCATCGATGACGTAGGCCTGGGCGTGCTCTTTGGCCTGGAGCTGTACAAGTATGAGTTCGCCGGCCTGCTGATGCACGCTGAGCACCTGGAAGCTGTCCATGGAGTGGGCCCCCACACCATCAGTGTGCCCCGCGTGAAGCACGCCGACGACATCGACCCCGATGAGTTCGACAATGGCATTGATGACGACACCTTCGCCAAGATCTGCGCCTGCATCCGCGTGGCCGTGCCCTACACCGGCATGATCATCTCCACCCGCGAAAACCAGAAGGTCCGGGAGAAGGTGCTGCATCTGGGCGTGTCCCAGATCTCCGGCGGCTCCCGCACCAGCGTGGGCGGTTACACAGAGGCTGATCGTCCCCATGACACGGAACAGTTCGACGTTTCCGACAACCGCACTCTGGACGAAGTGGTCCGCTGGCTGATGGAAATGGGCTATATTCCCTCCTTCTGCACCGCCTGCTACCGGGAAGGCCGTACCGGCGACCGGTTCATGAGCCTGTGCAAGAGCGGTCAGATCCAGAACTGCTGCCATCCCAACGCTCTGATGACCCTGAAGGAATACCTGATGGACTACGCCGCTCCGGAGACCAAGGCCATCGGTGAGAAGCTGATCCAGGCGGAGCTGGAGAACATCCCCAAGGAAAAGGTGAAGGAGATCTGCAAGGATCACCTGGAGAAGATCGAGCAGGGCATCCGGGACTTCCGCTTCTAGTCCGTGGCCGGACTGGACAAATCGCGCCTTGGGCGGCGGGCTTACGCCCGCGCTGTGAAAGATGCCAGCGCGCGTCCGCGCCCAGTGCCTGGGTTCTCGAGCCGCGCCTGGGGCAGCTCGCTTCGCTCGTGCTGGGCAGGGCGTCAACGCACGTCCGCGCCAATGCCTAAGCTCTCGGATCGCGCCTGCGGCGCTTTTCATTCCACACTTGCAAGGAGGTCAACACCATGAGTTTAAACGACACCCCCTCCGGGGAGCGGATACACATCGGTTTTTTCGGTCGGCGCAACGCGGGTAAATCCAGTGTTGTCAACGCCGTAACAGGCCAGGAGCTTTCTGTGGTCTCCGACGTAAAAGGCACCACCACCGACCCGGTGATGAAATCCATGGAGCTTCTTCCCATGGGGCCGGTGGTCATCATCGACACCCCCGGCTTTGACGACGAAGGCGCTTTGGGAGAGCTGCGGGTGAAAAAAACCAAGCAGATTCTCAACCGATCCGACTGCGCCGTGCTGGTGGTGGACGCCACTCAGGGCATGACCCCCGCCGACCGGGAACTGGTGGAGCTGTTTCAGCAAAAAGAGATCCCCTATCTCATCGCCTACAACAAAAGCGATTTGGCCGCCGCCCCCGCTTTGGGAGAAAAGGAACTGGCGGTCAGCGCCCAGACCAGGGAGAACATTCACGAGCTGAAAGAACGGATCGCCCGACTGGTGAAGACCGGGGAAGACTCCCGCCGGATCGTGGGAGACCTGCTCTCCCCCGGGGACTTGGTGGTGCTGGTGACCCCCATCGACAGTGCTGCTCCTAAGGGCAGACTGATCCTGCCCCAGCAGCAGACTATCCGGGACATTTTGGATTCCGACGCCACTGCCATTGTGGTGAAGGAAAACGGCCTTGCGGATACCCTGAAAAAACTGGGTACAAAGCCCCGCATGGTCATCACCGACAGCCAGGCCTTTGCCCAGGTGAACCGTGACACGCCGAAAGACATCCCTCTCACCTCTTTCTCCATTCTCATGGCCCGGTACAAGGGCTTTTTGGACGCCGCCGTGGAAGGCGTGGCGGCCATCGACCGGTTGGAGGACGGAGACAAGGTGCTCATTGCCGAGGGCTGCACCCATCACCGCCAGTGCGAGGACATCGGCACAGTGAAAATCCCCAAATGGCTGAAAGAGTACACCGGCAAGGAGCTTCTGCTGGAACATTCCTCCGGCCGGGACTTCCCCGAAGATCTTTCCTCCTACAAGTTGGTGATCCACTGTGGTGGCTGCATGCTGAACCAGCGAGAGATCACCTACCGTCAAAAGACCGCGGGGGACAACGGGGTACCCTTTACCAATTACGGCATCACCATTGCCCATTTGAAGGGCATCTTAAAACGGAGCGTGGAACTGTTCCCCCACCTTTACAAACTGCTTCCCTGACCAAAAACAAACAAGGGGCTGCCGCAATGCGCGGCAGCCCCTTTCTATTTATATATAGCAGTTACTTTCGTTTCCGTTCCTCGCTGGGAGTGATCCCCATGCACCGGCGGTACACCTGGGAGAAGTAAGAGAAATTGTCGTACCCCAGCTTGGAGGCAATGACGCTCACCGGCAGCTCCGTGGTGGTGAGCAGCAGCCGGGCGGACTCCATCTTCCGCTGGATGATGTATTCCTTCAGAGGTGTGCCCACCTCGCTTTTAAACACCCGGGAAATATAGTCCCCGTTCATGAACAGAGCGGCAGCCACGTCGTTGACGCTGAGGGTCTGGTCCAAGTTCTCCTCTACATACTTGCGCACCTGCTCCACCAGCTTTTTCTCGTTGCCGGCAAACTGCTCGTTTTTGGGGAAGCACTCCGTCAGCTCCTTCAGGGCTGTCTGGGTCTCCTGGAGAGAAGTGGCCTTATCACCCCGCTCAATGGCTTCCAGCAGCTCTTGGGAATCCAGTTTCAAGGTCCGGGCGGCGTTGAAGGCCACCTGCTGGAACTGGATCCAGAAATTCCGCAGCACTCGCTGGTCCATCTCTCCGGTTTCCACCAGGGAATCCAGATACCGCATAGCTTCCTCCTGGACCACGGAACCCAAGCCCTCCGCCAGCAGAGTCTCCCAGCGGCGCAGCTGCACCGTATCCAGCAGCTTCTCCACATGGAGGTGATCCGAGCGGTGAGTGGGCCGGAAAATCCCGCTTTCCCGCAAAACGTTGTTTTCCCGGGCGTCCAGAAGCAGGGCAGACTGGTCATTGATCTCCTTCAAGGGCACCACCGGACTGACATAGAACGCCATATCACAGGGCAGATGCTGAGAAATGGCCAAATATGCCTGGTTCAGGGGAGCGAGAGCTTCCCTGAGGTGTGGAAACTCCCCTAGGGGAGCGTATACGAACCACCCCAGAGAAGTGCGATCGATAGAAAAGGGCAAGATCCCGCATTGGGCAGTCTCATAGACCTCGGCGATCACGTTATTCACAGCGTAGACCCACTCTTGGGTAGGCCAGGGCTCTGTACGCCACCGGAGCAAATGACCCCAGATAATAAAGCACTGGGTATCCAAATCCACGTTTTGTCCCAGCTTCCGCAGCACCTTCTGAACCGCAGAGATGGACAGAGACTTGCCCGCGCTCCAGTCGCTGAACAGATTTTGGAACAGTGCGCCTTCCTGACTCTTGGCGATGAGTCCATAGTGACGCAGCTCCTTGTCCGCGCTGGTATCCTTCACCCGAGCGATGGCCCGCACTACCGTCGCTTGGATCTCGTCATACCGGGCAGGTTGGAGAATGTAGTCGAAGCAATTGAGCTGAATGGCCTCCTTTGCGTACAGGAAATCCGCATGGGAGGTGAGAAACACGCAGACAAAATCCATGCCGTTGTTGCGTGCCCAGCGCAGCAGAGAAAGGCCGTTTTCTCCAGGCATCTCGATGTCGCACAGCAGAATATCCACCGGTTCCTTTTTCAAGATCACCTTGGCCTGTGCGGCGCTGGTGGCAGTTCGGATGGCCGTGACCCCCAGAGTATCCCAATCCAATCCAGAGATCAGGCCGCTCAATATGCTGATCTGATCGTCTACAAGCAATACGGTCATCCCAATTCACCCTCATCTTTCTCAGAATTAATCGGTAGAAACAGCTCCACACAGGCACCGTCGATCAGGTTCCGGAAGGACAAGGTGGCCTGGGAACCAAATAACAGGTGCAGTCTGCTGCGGATATTTGCGATCCCCACATGGCGATCGGTATAGATATCCTCTCCGGGACTGTTCAGCTCTTTCAGCTGGTCCTCCGTAAAGCCGCCTCCGTTGTCACTGATCGTCACATACAGGAAGCCTGTCCCCTCTTCCTCTCCCGCCAAACGGCTGCACTTGATGCGGATCTCCAAGGGAGAATCCTGACGATTGGAATGTTTGACGGAATTTTCCACAAAGGTGAGCAGGGACAGGGGCGGCACCATCACCTTGGGCGTGTCGGCGTCGATGATCACCTTCAGCTGGGGCGGAATCTGGGCCCCGGCCTGTTGGATACGGATGTAATTCTCCACCGAGGTCAGCTCCGTTTCCAAAGGCACCAGTTTCGAACCATCTTTGAAAATATGCCGCAGATACACGGACAAATTCAGCGCCAGCTCCTGAATAGACTGGTATTTCTTCTCCCCAGCCAGAGAGTAAATAATGTTTAGACAATTTAAAAAGAAGTGAGGCCGGATCTGCAAATGGAGGTACTGAAGCTGAGCATGCTGGGTAGCCAGCCGCTGCTCGTAAGCGTCGATCTTCTGCTGCTGGATGGTATCCAGCATGGTGTTTACCGTCTGGGAGATCTGGTTCACTTCCGAGATCCGGGAAGTCTGAGGCACTCGAATGGAGGTGTCTCCTCCCTGGATGGCCTCCATGGTGCTGGTCAAACTGTCCACTGGCTCCAGCAGCAACCGGCGCAGAGTCAGCCAGGACACGGGGATACAAGCCAGCAATACAAATGTAATGGCCAACAGCAAGAACTGTACCGCACTCAGTTCCTGGAACACCGTTTTAGTCGGTGCGGCAAAACAAATGCTCCCCATATCTCTGGATAGATTCAAGCTGGTCAGCTCATACCGTTCTCCTGTGGAAAGTTTCCACTCCACCGTGCCACCTGACTGAACAGGAGGCAGGCTCTCCTCTCCCAAGGCTGCCGCCGGACAGTATGGCTCTCCTCCCGGCATGGAAAAGAAGATCTCACCCTCTTCTCCCAGGCCGGAAAGGTCCAGCAAAACAGGATCCATCATGGCCGCGACCAAGTTGCCGTGAAAATTATACATGAACAGCAGCACAGTCCGATCGGAGAGGCGTACCCATTCCCAAGTATAGGAAATCGTATCCTCTTTGCCAGCCTGAATCACCAGCTTCCGCAGCAGATCCAGATCCTCCAGGGGATAGGAGTCGGTATAAATCAGCCGGTAATAATCAAATGTATTAGAATATAGGAAAAAGGCGCCCAGCAATTCGTAAGCCCGCAGTAGCGTACGTGCGTTGGCATCCAAGCGAAGAGACGCCAAAAACGCTCCCGTCTCTGTTCGAGCGTAGGCAAAATCGGAAAAGTCTGAATCGTTGGCCACCGTGTCCGCCAGATAATCGTCCAGCATGGTCAGCGTGTCTTCCCACCGAGCTTGGTACACCCCCAGAGTGCTTAGGCGATTTTCACGAACAGTTACCTGCTGCTGATAGATAGTGTACCAATTGAACAAAATCATTACAATAAATAGAGGCACAACGAGCACTGCAAGCGTTGAAGAGGCCGCTTTTCGGAAGGAAACGGAGTGGTTTTTGTCTAAAATCCACATTCAAATGCCCCCCTTTTGATTATTTAAGTATAACATGAATTAAGTCAGTTTTTTATCCCCACTGGAGAAAAGTCGGAAAATCAACATTATAAAGTCGGATTTTTATCATTATAACATTCATAATTACTAATAAAGTCGGATTTACAACAATTCCACGGGGAAATCTGACAGATTTCAATTCATAATTTCGCTACAATATAGTAACAAACTCCCAATAAATTGGGACGAAAGGAGCAGATGAAAGTGACGAAAGTATGGAAAAAAATCGCCGCGGCTCTGCTTGCTGGCCTGATG
>HF972686.1:26452-35019 GCA_000432995.1 Clostridium sp. CAG:1013 | reverse complement strand
CTGCCTCTCTGGCTGCCTGCGGCGGCAGCGACAGCGGCACCTCCAGCACCGCTGGTGGAGACAACTCCTCCCAGGCTGCTGAGGGCGGCGAGACCGGTGGCAATGATTCCGGTGAGATTGTGACTCTGGTGGTTTGGGGCAACGGCTCCGCCGACACCGCAGACTGCGAAGAAGTGGCTGCTGCTGTTAGCGAGATCACCCGCGACGCCATCGGCGCTGAGATCGAGCTGGTCCGTGGCCAGGACGCTGAGCAGATCAACCTGGCTCTGACCTCCGGCGAGCACATCGACCTGCTGAACTACAACAACGTTTCCGGTCAGCTGGCTACCATCGTGCGTAACAACTACGCTATGGAGCTGGACGAGCTGGTTGAGCAGTACGGCCAGGGCGCTCTGGAAGTCATCGACCCCGTTGACCTGGACGCCTGCCGTTTCAGCGGCAAGCTGTATGCTCTGCCTGACCAGAAGGATACCTCCCGTAACTCCGGTTTCTCCATGCGCAAGGACATCGTTGATGAGCTGGGCATCGAGGTTCCCGAGTACGGCACCTACGAGGACATGCATGAGATCCTGGTGAAAGTTCACGAAGCAAAACCCGATATGTACTGCCTGGTTCCCTCTTGGGCCAACGGCGGCTATCAGGAGACCCTGCTGATCGACCCCCTGGGCGATAACCTGGGCGTTCTGGAAGATCCGCTGACTGACAGCACCGAAGTTGTCAACCTGTATGCTACCGACAAGTACATGGAGTATGCTCAGATGATGTATCAGTGGAATCAGGAAGGTCTGGTTATGCCCGACGCTACCACCACCACTGAGAACAACCTGCTCTCCGGCAACGGCTTCGCTATGTTCGAGAACTGGAAGCCCGGCAAGGAGTATGAGAACTACAAGGCTAACGGTAAGGAAGTTGTGTTCATGAAGTTGCATGAGCAGAACATCAAGTACACCGACCTGGCCAACGGCAACTCCTTCTGCATCCCCTACTCCGCTGAGTATCCTGAGAAGGCTATGGAGCTGTGGAACCTGATGTACACCGACGCCGAAGTGTCCAACCTGTTCATCAACGGTATCGAGGGCAAGCATTGGGTCTATGCCGATGAGGAAAAGACCACCATCACCACTCCCGAGGGTGTTGACCCCAACGCCAGCGGCTACTCTTCTGTTGACTGGGCATGGCCCAACCAGCAGATCACTCCTGTGTGGTCCGGTGTTGATCCCGATCTGTGGACCAAGCTCAACGAGTTCAACAAGAGCGGCGTTGCCAGCCCCGCTATGGGCTTCTCTTGGGACAGCAACTCTGTGCTGAACCAGGTTACCGCTTGCAACAACGTTGTTACCGAGTACAACACTGCTCTCCGTTGGGGCATGGCTGGCGATCCCGCCGAAGTCATTCCTCAGTTCCTGGCTGATCTGGAGTCTGCCGGCATCAACGAGGTTATCGCTGAGAAGCAGGCACAGCTGGACGAGTTCCTGGCTACCAAGGGCGATTCCGCTGAGACCGAGACTGAGTCCTCTGCTGCCGAGGAATAATTCCATTCCTCAACATTTTGTTAGCTAGTCATTGTTAATGAGAGGGACGGGTATGGGAGATTCCCGACCCGCCCCTTTCTTTATATTTTAATAAGGAGGAATGGATATGCACAAACCGCTGAAGACGCTGAAGCGCTTTTGGCCCCTTTACCTGATGTTTGTGCCCGGCGCTATCTACCTGTTTATCAACTGTTACATCCCCATGTTCGGAATTCAGATCGCATTCCGCAGCTACAACGCCCGGGACGGCATTTACGGAAGCCCTTGGTGTGGTTTTGACAACTTCACCTTCCTATTCCGTACCGATGACGCTTTCGTCATGACCCGTAACACCCTGCTCTACAACTTGGTGTTCATCGCTTTAGGTACGGTGTTGGCCATCGCTGTGGCTATCATCCTGAACGAGATCCGCAGCAAGGGTGCCAAGCAGCTCTACCAGACCGTGATTTTGATCCCCTACTTGATCTCCATGGTCATCGTTAGCTACCTGGTGTTCGCTTTCCTGAGCAACAGCAACGGCTATGTGAACAACTCCGTGCTGAAGGCTTTTGGCATGCAGCCCATTGACTGGTACAACACTCCCAAGTATTGGCCCTTTATTCTGGTGATCGTGCAGATCTGGAAGACCCTGGGCTACAACATGATCCTGTACTATGCCACTATCTGCGGCATCGACCACTCCCTCTATGAGGCTGCTGTGGTGGACGGCGCCAACCGGTGGCAGCAGATCTGGAACATCACCCTGCCCAGCCTGAAGTCCACCATCATCATCCTGACTCTGATGGCTCTGGGCGGCATCTTCCGTTCCGACTTCGGTCTGTTCTATCAGGTTCCCCAGAACTCTGGTCCCCTGCTCAGCGTCACTCAGACCATCGATACCTACGTGTATCGTGGCTTGATGCAGACCAACAACATCGGCATGTCCTCCGCCGCGGGCGTTTACCAGTCCGTTGTGGGCTTCATCCTGGTGATCACCGCCAACTTCGTGGTCCGCAAGCTGGACAGCGAAAGTTCCCTGTTTTAAGAAGGAGGTAGCAGATTATGGTAGAAAAAGGAAAGGGTTTCCAAATTTTCGGCCACATCTTGCTGATCTTCCTCAGCATCTGTGCGGTGGCGCCCTTCATTTTGCTGATCATGTCCTCCTTCACCGACGAACAGGCCTTGATCTCCAACGGTTACAGCTTCTTTCCGTCTAAGTTCAGCACTTACGCTTATGACTATCTGCTGACTGACTCCACGGCCGTGATCCGGGGCTATGGTATTTCCTTCCTCATCACTGCTGTTGGTACGGTGTGCAACCTGCTCCTGACCACTTTGTACGCCTATCCCCTGTCCCGGCGCGATCTGCCCGGACGGAACATCTTCGCTTTCTATCTGTTCTTCACCATGCTGTTCTCTGGCGGCCTGGTCCCCTCCTACATGATGTGGACCCAGACCTTCCAGATCCGCAACACTCTGTTCGCTCTGCTCATCCCCAACCTGCTGATGGGCGCTTTCAACGTCATCATGATGCGGACCTACTTCACCCAGAACATTCCTGATGCGGTGATCGAGGCCGCCCGTATCGACGGCGCCAACGAGTTCAAGATCCTGTACGGCATCGTGCTGCCCATGGCTCTGCCCATCATCGCCACCATCGGCCTGCTGGTTGGCCTGGCTTACTGGAACGACTGGATGAACGGTCTGTATTATTTGAACGATGACCGTATGTTCAGCATCCAGGTGCTGCTGATGAACATCCAGCGCGATCTGGATTCTCTGAAGCAGTCCATGGCTCAGGGCGGCGGTAACGCCAACGCTGCTGAACTGCCTTCCACCTCCGTACGTATGGCTCTGACCGTTATGGGTGTTCTGCCCATCATGATCATCTATCCCTTCGTACAGAAGTGGTTCGTTAAGGGCATTGCTATCGGCGCTGTGAAGGGCTAATCTCCTCAGAACATAGTTCGTTTTCAGAGGTTTGAGACATTCCTTCAGATCCCCGAACAAGGAGGCTGCATTCCGGCTTCGGGCTGAAAGTATTCTCATCTGATACTATGACTAATACGCCGGATCGGCTTCGCACCCCGACCGACGGGTCATGGATTCCTTCCATAAAGATCGGCTCTCCCATTTTGGGAGGGCCGATCTTTTTTGCTTCAGGCATAAGAAAGCCCCAGCTTCTTACGAGAAAAAGCTGGGGCAAATTGGAACAATCTTAAAACAGAAGGCTGATGCCAAATCCCATCCAAACCACTACGGCGGCAACCAACAGTGCCAGACTTCCCGTGGAGACCCGAGAGAGCCGGCTCCGGGCACCGGATGTCATTTTACTGAGAATACGCTGCTCCTCAAAAGCAACCTGGCAGGCAAATGCCGTTTGGGCCACCGCATTGGTGCCGCTCACAGACGCTCCCCCGTGAACACGGGACACGCCGAACATGGCAAGCAGCCCCACCATAAGAGTGACCAACCCCAGAAGGAACGCGGCATCCTCAAAGCCGGACACTTTGGCCACCCCGGACAGGATCCCAGCGGCACCAAGCTCCAAGCCTCCAAGGACCAATCCCACAATCAGAACCTTCCAACCTTTTTTCACAAGACATCCCTCCTCTACAAATAATACCTCTACAATTCTAGTTTAGCATAGAAACAAATAACCGTCAACGCGAAACTTGGTATTTTGCTCTGTATTCTCCACACATTTTGGCAAATTATTGGGGTAAAATAATAAAAACAGGCTGGAAACATCTTGTATTTTTCTATAATAGTTGGTATAATTAATAAAAATACCCCTTCATCCGCTGACTAAGCGGAATGGGCGGTAGGAGGCTAGAACCTATGGAAACTTACACGACGAAAATCCTGTCTCAGACCGGAAGCGTGCCGCTGAAATTGATCCACGGCCACTTTGCCACCAATCACTCCCACATCAACTGCTATCTGGACATGACTACCTTAAAGACTCGCCAGAGTGAGGCGGAGCTGGCTGCTCAGGCTCTGGTGCAGCATTACCTGGCCTCCACCATCGTGGATACCATTCTCTGCCTGGACGGCACCCAGATCATCGGCGCATACCTGGCCCAGGAACTGAGCCGGGCGGGATTCGTTTCCATCAACGCCCATCAAACCATCTATGTCATCACCCCCGAGCATGACGCCAATGGCCAGATGATCTTCCGGGATAACCTTCAGCCCATGGTTCGGGACAAGCATGTTCTCATTCTGCCTGCCTCCGTCACCACTGGCATCAGCGCCCGCAAGGCCATGGAGTGCGTCCAGTATTACGGCGGCCCCACCGTAGGCGTGGCCGCTATCTTCAGCGCCCTGGATCAGGTGGAAGGCATGCCCATCCAGTCGGTGTTCGGCCCCGAGGATATCCCCGGCTACGCCACCTACGCCAACCACGACTGCCCCCTGTGCAAAGCCAACCAGAAGCTGGATGCTCTGGTCAACGGCTACGGCTATTCCAAGCTGTAAGACTTTCGGCAAAACAAAAAGGGCCGCAAGTACGCCTTGCGGTCCTCTTTTATACCTTAAACCTTTAAAACTCCTGCTTCAGGCTGCGGGAGAACAGTTTATCCAAGGTCTCCCGGGGATCGGCCCCCTGGTACAGCACCCGGTACACCCCTTTGCAGATGGGCAGGGACACGTTGTACTCCTCTCCCAGTTTCACCAGGGCTTGCACCGTGGCACAGCCCTCCGCCAGTTCGTGGTAGGGTTCTCCCAGCACCAAGGCTTCCCCGTACCGGCGGTTGTGACTGTACTTAGAAAAGACGGTGGCTTCGTAGTCACCCAGATGGCACAGGCCATAGGCGGAAAGCTCGCTGCCTCCCAAAGCCTGGATCAGCCGGGCGATCTCCCGGGTGCCCCGGCTCATGAGCGCCCCTTTCAGGGAGGACAGATGAAGCCCGTCCAGCATGCCCGCGGCAATGCCGATCACGTTCTTGGACGCCCCACCGATCTCGTTTCCGATCAGGTCGCTGCCGTAGTAGAATCGGATCAGCTCGCTGGAAAAGGCGGAGATCAGCTCCTCTTTCAGTTCCTCGTCTTGGCTGTCGATGACCATGCAGTTGGGCACCCCAGCGGTGAACTCCTGCACATGGCCCGGCCCCAGCCACACCGCCACCCTGGCGGCAGGAAGTTCTTCCTCCACGATGGTGGAAAGCCGCTTCCCTGTGGTGGTCTCCAAGCCCTTCATGCACAGTACCAGCCGCTTTTCCGCGCCGGGACACAGGGCGGCGATCTCCCGCAGCAGCCCCCGCAGTCCCTGGGAGCCCACGGAGATCACCAAAGTGTCTCGTTTCAAGGCTTCTTCCAGGCTGTAGGTCAGGCCCACGCTTTCTGGCAGAATGGTCACCCCGTTGGTGCGGGTCTCCATCAAGGTCTCCATCCGTTGGGACCCCTTCCGCCCGTAGAGAGTTACCTCCTGGCCGGAACGGTCCAGATACCAAGCCAGAAACGTTCCCCATCTGCCGCAGCCGATCACTGACACTTCCATTGAGCCACCTCCTGGGTTTTCATCGTATCACAGCTGCCGCCCCCTTGGACGGCGGGCTTTGCCCGCGCTGTTCTGCACGGCAGCGCACGTCCGCGCCGCCATATCGGTGCTTGCTTTTATTATACCATAGGATACAGTCCGGCGCAAAAATTTTTACCCCAGGACGACATGCCACGCCATGGGAGCCCTTGTCCTTTGCCCTTTTTGAGCAATCCGTTCAATTTCCCTAAATTTTGTAAACCATATTTTTCTTTCCTTCCTGTCCATCTTGCCTTATAATAGGAATCATAAATCAGATAGAGATCTATCTCTCACTTGAGGAACGGAGAACTGCGTTATGAAAAAACACCGCCACAAACTGCATCGCGTTATCACCTCTCTTTTCACTCTGGCCCTCTGCGGCGTCATGGCCCTGGAAGGCCCTGGCTTTACCGTCTTTGCCCAGGAGCTTCCCGGATCCGTCGGCCAAGAGCTGAACGCTCCCCCTCCCAGTTCGGGAACGGAGTCCATCTCCAGCCAGGTGCCCGGCTTAGGTCAGGGCCTGCCGGAGGAAGAACCCTTCGAGGGAGATCTTCAGGACAGCCAAACCCAGGAGGAGACCTTCTCCGAAGGGGACGACCAAACGTCTGAGGAGCCCTCCCAGCCGGAAGTGAATCCCGACTCTGAGGAAACCCCCGACAACGAAGGTCCCTCCGACGAGGAAGATCCTTCCGACCCCGAGAATCCGGAAGAACCGGAAGAGCCTGAAGAACCGGAGCCTGCCCGGTATACCATTACCTTCCAGATGGGCAGTTTCGGCACCACCACTTTTGAAGTAGAAGAAGGTCAGCTGCCCACTCAGGTGCCTTCCATTCCCGATCTGCCCGCCGCTACCACTCTGGGCTGGTTTGATAAGGACGGCAATCCGGTGGATCCTGCCACCATCACCGTCACAGGTGACGTGACCTACACCGCTCGGTGGTCTCGAGAAGTGGGCGATCTGCTGAATACGGAAGAACATGTGGCGTATATGTCCGGCTACAACACCGGGCTGTTCCTCCCTAATAAATCCGTCACCCGCGCGGAAGCTGTGACCATGTTCTATAAGCTGCTGCTCTCCAGTGATTGGGAGAAAAAGAGCTTCCCCGATGTGCCCTCCAACCAGTGGTACGCGGAAGCTGTGGAGACTCTGGCTGGTCTGGGAGTGGTCTCCGGCTATGAGGACGGCACGTTCGGTCCCAACAAAAACATCACCCGGGCGGAGTTTGTGACCATCGCTATGGCATTCAGCACCCTGGAAACCGGCAAAAGCACCTTCTCCGATGTGGCCGACACCTCCTGGGCTGCTCCCTACATTTACAGCGCTTCCAAACAAGGGTGGATCTCCGGCTACACGGACGGCACCTTTGGTCCTAACAAGAACATCACCCGAGCAGAGGCTGTGAGCATCATCAACAAGATGCTGAACCGCACTGCCGACGCTGGTGTAGAAGAGCTTACCGACGTAAAGAACTACTACGATCTGTTCCCCACTCACTGGGCCTATGAGGCCATTGTGGAGGCTTCCACTCCTCACACCTACCACATGGAAGCAACCGGCACTGAAGAGGGGGAAGAAGAGAACTCTGTGGAAGTGTGGGACTCCTATGAAAAGGATACCAGCACTGTGGAAAGCCACTGGGTACGGGAAAATAACAGCCTCTACTATGTGGACGGCTCCACTAGGAAAGTAGTTCGCGGCAAAACCACCATTGACGGTGTGACCTACATTTTCGACAGCTCCACCGGCGCGGCTTACAACGGCTTCCACATGGACGGCCAGTGGCGGCGGTACTACAAAAACGGCACCTTGATTAACGATATCTCCGGCCTAGGCGTAGTCAGCGGACCTTATTACATCAAGGTGTATAAGCCTGCCAACTATTTGATCATCTACGCCAAGGACCCCTCCACCGGCAAGTACAACACTCCTGTGCGGGCTATGCTGGTGTCTTGCGGCCAAACCACTCCCACCGGCACCTACTACACCCCCGCCCGCTACCGCTGGCTGAAGATGGTGGGTGATACCTGGGCTCAATGGTGCACCCAGATCCAGGGAAATTACCTGTTCCATTCGGTGCCCAACTGGACCCGAGACAACTTTGATCTGGAAGTGGGAGAATTCAACCAGCTGGGCACTACCCGGTCTTTGGGCTGCATCCGGCTGTGCTGCCGTGACGCCAAGTGGATCTACGACAACTGCCAGCTGGGCACCCAGGTTTTCATCTCCGCCATCGAGACTTCTGGGCCTCTTGCCAAGCCCACCGGCATCAAACTGCCCTCCTGGCATACTTGGGACCCCACTGATCCCACCGCCTATTACGCTTGCCAGCAGCGGGGCTGCCACTAAACACAACACAAAAGGTCCGGGAAATCCCCGGGCCTTTTCTTTTTGGGAAGATGGGTTGCGGAAAGGGGATTTTCCGCCTATAATGGGGGAAAGGTTTACTTTTTGAGAAAGGACGGAGTTGTATATGAAAGTACTTTCTATGGACACGTTTACCAGCTATCAATTTCTCTCCGGACTGCGTCGGGGA
>HF972686.1:10524-26423 GCA_000432995.1 Clostridium sp. CAG:1013 | reverse complement strand
CGGAAGGGGACCTGGCGTTTCTGGGAGCCAAAGCCAATGTGGAAGCCAATTCCTACGATCGGGACTTGTGGGTCAAGCCCAAGGAAGGGGATACCTTCCAGCTGACCACCGACGGCAAAACCGGCGGCTTTTTATGGGACGGCGCTCACACCCTGCTGTTTGCCTCTTCCCGTGATCCGGAACAGAAAAAGCACCTGGAAGCTGGTGAGGAATATACCACCTTCTATCGGCTGGATCTCCGGGGCGGCGAGGCGAAAAAAGCCTTCTCCGTGCCCCTGTCCGCGTCTTTGGAGGAAAAGGTGGGTGACGGACTGTACCTGCTGCGGATAGACTGGGACCTGCGATTCTCCAAAGCCTACACCATGAAGGGCGCCGCCAAAGAGGAGCTCCTCAAGGAAAAGAAGGAAGAGAAGGACTATCAGGTGCTGGACGAGCTGCCCTTCTACTTCAACGGTCAGGGCTACGTAAACAAGCACCGTGACGCCCTGTTCCTCTACAATGAAACAACAGACAAGCTCACTCGGATTACCAAGGAGACCTTCGCAGTAGGTTCTGCCCACCTGAGCCCGGACGGCACCAAGGTGGTATTTACCGGCCAAAACTTCACCGTGAAGCGGAAGGAAAAGAGCGGGATCTACGTCTACGACTTGGCTTCCGGCAAGACTACCCAGCTTCTGGCTCCCCGGGTGTACGAAGTCTATGACGCCCTGTGGTGGGGAGAGAAGATCCTGGCCCTGGCCACAGACCAGAAGCGCTACGGCATCAACGAGAACGTGCAGTTCTACACCCTGGACCCGGCCACCGGAGACATGTCTCTGCTGGCCCCCTATGAGGACGCGGTAGCCTCCTCTGTGGGCAGCGACTGCCGTTTGGGCGGCGGTGACAGCTGGCTGGTGTCCGGTGGAAAGTTCTACTTTATCGCCACCATCCGCAACGCCAGCCAGGTGTTCTGCCTGGAGGAATCCGGGGAAATCCGTCCTGTGTACACCCAGGAGGGCTCTGTGGACTGCCTGGATGTGGCGGACGGCACCCTGTATTTCATCGGCATGCAGGATATGAAGCTCCAGGAAATCTACGCCTGGGATGAGGCCAAGCAGGAGCGGACTCAGCTCACCTCTCTCAACCAGAAGGTGCTGGAGGACGTGTATGTGGCCATGCCTCAAAAGCTGACCTTTGAGAACGACAACACCGACCTGGACGGCTGGGTGCTGCTGCCCAAGGACTTCGATCCCCAGCAGTCCTATCCCGGCATTCTGGACATTCACGGCGGTCCCAAGACCGTGTACGGTGAGGTGTTCTACCACGAGATGCAGTTCTGGGCCAACCAGGGATATTTCGTGTTCTTCTGCAATCCCCGGGGCGGCGACGGCCGGGGCAATGAGTTTGCCGACCTGAAAGGCAAGTACGGCACCATCGATTACAGCGACCTCATGGCATTCACCGACAAGGTGCTGGAGAAATACCCCCAGATCGACAAAGCCCGGCTGTGCGTCACCGGCGGCAGCTACGGCGGCTTCATGACCAACTGGATCGTAGGCCACACGGACAGGTTCTGCGCCGCGGCAACTCAGCGGTCTATCACCAACTGGGTGGGCTTCGGGTTCACCTCCGATATCGGTGAGGAATTTGCCCGGGATCAGATGGGACTGGGCCTCAAGGACAACGTGTGGAACAGCATGGAGAAAATGTGGTACCACTCCCCCTTGAAGTACCTGGATCAGTGCGTCACCCCCACTCTCGTCATCCACAGCGACGAAGACTACCGCTGCCCCATCTCCGAGGGCTACCAGATCTACTCCGCTTTGCAGCAACGTGGCGTGGAAACCCGGATGGTCATCTTCCACGGAGAAAACCACGAGCTGTCCCGCAGCGGCAAACCCCGCCACCGGATCCGCCGCTTGAAGGAGATCACCGGCTGGTTCGAGAAACATATCTAATCCCGTCAAAAAGGGCTCCCATCTCGGGAGCTCTTTCTTTTTCCCAGGGACAAATCCACACTTGTACTAAGGAGCCCCCGGCTTTCATATGTATGAAACACATTGGAAGCGAGGGGTGCATATGTCCAATCATGTCATCGACGACCGGGCCACCAGGCTCGGCGAGTACATCGTAGAAAACAAGGCCACCGTGCGCCGGGCAGCTAAGCAGTTCGGCGTCAGCAAGAGCACGGTACACAAGGACGTTTCCCAACGCCTGAAATATCTGGACAGCAGCCTTTACCGGGACGTGAAGAACGTACTGGCGGTGAATAAGGCACAGCGCCACATCCGGGGCGGCCTTGCCACCAAGAAGAAATATCAGGCGCTGAAATAAACAAGGCCGAAACAGCAAAAAAGATGGCGGACTCCTTTGCCCGCCATCTTTTTCCGTCTATTAAAACCGTTTTGTCAAACTGTCCCGTCCAGCACCGCCTGGGGGTCCAGAGCCACACCGTCACGACGCACTTCCAAATGGAGGTGGGGCTCCTCAGCTGCCTCAAAGGGCACCGCCGTTACCACGCCGATCTGCTGGCCCATGGTCACCACGTCTCCCGGCTCCACCATGAAATTCTCACCCACGCCGCAATAGTAGAACAGGTAGTCGCCATGCTCGATGAGCACCACGTTTCCCAGCATGCTGTCGGTATAGGTCTCCTTCACCTGACCATTGCCGCAAGCCAGCACCGGAGATTCGCTTTCCGCGGAGATATCCAGACCGGTGTGGATTCGCCAATCCTTCATGGTGGGGGAATACACCGGCGCACCCGCGCTGTACGCGGTCTGTGTCTCCCCTTCCTCAATGGGCCAGATCATCTCCGTGCTGATCTCATACAAGGGAGCGGTGGTAGGCACTTCCTGGGTCTCACTGCTCTCCTCCTGGGAAGCAGAGCTCTCTTCCTCCTCAGAGGCTTCGCTGCTTTGGGTCACTTCCCCGGCAGTCTCCTGGGCGGAGGTGTCACGAG
Source organism: Clostridium sp. CAG:1013 (assembly GCA_000432995.1). Lineage (GTDB taxonomy): Bacteria > Bacillota > Clostridia > Oscillospirales > Acutalibacteraceae > Acutalibacter. The sequence goes on along the minus strand of HF972686.1, from coordinate 23,482 downwards.
GTGCTTCCGGGTCGTCCGGGTCCACTTCGCTCTGGGAAACGGAAACTTCTGCGTCCGTATCCGCGCTACCGCCTTCTGCGTCCTGCTCATCGGCGGTGTCTGCGTCTCCCATGGTCTCCTGGCCTTCCCGCACGTCCTCTTCCTGCTGGTCCACCAGCTCCTCACTCTGAGAGGTGGGCTCCACATAACTGTTCACCGCGTCGTAGGTGCTCCAGGCGGCAATGCCCACCGCCACCAAACACACCGCCAGCGCCAGATAAAACCCATTGCGCCGGTTCTTCTCCTGGGTAAAGCGTTTGTCGTTCATATGCACACATTCCTTTCGGGTCAAAATGCCGTTCCTGCATTGGTATTCTGAGCCTTTTGGAATGGGTTTATTCACCAGATTCTACCGCCGTAAAAAAGAGAAAAAGCCGGCAGCCAACTCGACTGCCGGCCCCTTCTCTTAGCTTGAGGGGTATTATTGAGGAGGGTAGAACATGTATCTCAAGAAAAGGTGCGGTCCATTTCTTTTGAGTACGGTGTTATTATACCCAGAAATCCCTGGGGAGTTGTTACGGCGTTGTGAATAAACCTTAAAATAATTCCACCCTTTTTGTGAACTTTTCAGGGTCCCGCCGCCGGAAAAAACTTTGATATTTCTCAAACAAATGTTTGCGAATAACCCGCTCTTGTGATATAATAAAAACAAGCATAAATCTTGCTGTGGGGGCGAATTCCGTCCGCCGCAAGTGTGGCATTAAATCTTTTGACGAAAGCGGGGCATGGTCATGGAGCATCTTACCAAAAGCCAACAGAAGGTTTACGACTTTCTCCGGCAGGAAGCCTCCACCGGAGTGCCGCCCACTGTGCGGGAAATCTGTGCCGGCACGGGGCTGCGGTCCACTTCCACGGTCCACGCCCATTTAAAGACCCTGGAACGCTTGGGATACATCAGCCGGGAAGCGGGCCTGAACCGCTCCATCCGGGTGGAGGGAGAAACTCCCGCCGCTCAGGTGCCCGTGCTGGGAAAAGTTACCGCCGGCATGCCCATCCTGGCAGTGGAGGATATTGAGGGGTACATCCCCTTCCCCAAAAAAGAGGGCAAAGAGCTGTTCGCCCTTCACGTCAGCGGCCTGAGCATGCGGGACGCAGGCATTCTGGACGGGGATTACGTAGTGGCGGAACGAACCTCCACCGCTGACGACGGGGAAATCGTGGTAGCCATGATCGACGATGAAGCCACAGTGAAACGTCTGTACCGGGAAAAAGACCGGGTACGGCTCCAGCCGGAAAACCCGGATTTCCAGCCCATCTACTCCGACCACGCCTCCGTTCTGGGGAAGGTCATCGCAGTGATGCGGTACTATTAACATAGCGCTTTTAAGGGGCGGCCAATTTTGGCCGCCCCTTTTGTCATCCCCGCAGATAGTTTTCCAGCGGTTCCAAAGATGCCCTATCGGTTTTGTCAAAGGAGGAAGCCACCATTTTCGCGGCCTGTTTGTCCTCTTCCGTGGGGTCTTTCTTGGACTGGAGCATCTTCCGGAACACTCCCATCATCCACTTGTCCATGCCCTCCATGGCGTCATAGTTCAGGCCGCCCCACAGGTAGAAAGCCTTCACCTGCTCCCGCTCCTGGGGAGTGAGGTTCTGGGAAATGGCCTTCTGAACAGCCTGGGGATCCGGCCCCATGGCTCCCGTGAAAAACACCGCCAGCCGCTTGCCCTTCAGCTTGGGCAGCTGTTTCCGGAACCAGGACAGTTTCCGGATCTTCCCCGCCCGAAGGCTGGACCCGAACGCCACAGCGTCGTACTGGAACAAGTCCACACCGCTGCGGCTCTCAAAGGGGACACAGTCGCAGGAAAGATCCTCCCCCAGCCACTGGGCGTAACGTCTGGTAAAGCCTGTTTTGGAATAGTACAGGATGAGCAATTTCATGGGATGATCCCCGCCTTTCTTCCCTGTTATCTTACTCAATGCCTTTTCCCCCTGTCAAGGGAAATCCGTGGAAAGGGCTGCTTTCATTTCTTACGATTTCCTTTCTCCCCTTGACAAAAGGGCGGGAAGGACCTATTATAGTCTTGTGGTTAGTTACTTGACCAACTAACTAAGCAGGAGGCACCTATGGAACTGGACTTCAACTCGGAAAAAACCATCTTCCAGCAGATCGCAGACTGGCTGGAGGACAGCATTCTTTCCGGAGCCTTCCCGGAAGAGAGTCAGATCCCCTCCACCACGGAATTCTCTGTGCTGTATAAGATCAACCCTGCCACAGCTCTCAAGGGGATCAATCTGCTGGTGGACGAGGGCGTAGTGTACAAGAAACGAGGTGTTGGCATGTTTGTAGCGACAGGCGCGGTGGAAAAGCTGCGTGCCAAACGAAAAGAAAGCTTTTACGACCACTTTGTGGCTTCCATGATCGGGGAGGCCAAACGGCTGGGCATGAGCCGGGAAGAGCTTGCCGCTCTCATCGACCGGGGATTCGCCCAAGAACAGAAGGAGGAGACTTTATGAGCATCGTCATCGACCATGTGAGCAAAGGCTTTGGCCCGGTGCGGGCCCTGCGGGATGTGAGCGTCACCTTTGAAGAGGGAAAGATCTACGGGCTTCTAGGCCGGAACGGGGCGGGGAAATCCACTCTGCTGAACGTGCTCACCGACCGGATCTTCCCTGAGGGGGGCACCGTCACCGTGGACGGAGAACCGGTCCACGACAACGACCGGGCTCTTTCCAAGATGTACTTGATGAGCGAGAAAAACTGCTATCCTGATTCCATGAAGGTAAAGGATGCCTTCCGGTGGACCAAGCTATTCTACCCCGATTTTGACCAGGACTTCGCCTGGAACATGGCTTCCGCCTTTGAGCTGAACACAAATACCAAGGTGAACAAACTGTCCACAGGCTACACCTCCATTTTTAAGCTGATCGTGGCCCTGTCCGTGAACACCCCCTACGTACTGCTGGATGAACCGGTACTGGGCCTGGACGCCAATCATCGGGACCTGTTCTACCGGACCCTGCTGGCCCGGTACACGGAACGGCCCTTCACCATGGTGATCTCCACCCACCTAATCGAGGAGGTGTCCTCCATCATCGAGGACGTGGTGGTGATCCACAAGGGAGAAGTGCTGAAAAATGGTTCCTGCCAGGACTTGCTGAGCCAGGGATACACCGTCAGCGGCCCCCGGAGCCTGGTAGAGGAGTACCTGAAAGGCAAAAATGTGCTGGGTGTGGATGTGCTGGGCGGCCTGGAAAGCGCCTATCTTTGGGGCCAGCCGGACCGGAGCAGCCTTCCTCAGGGGCTGGAAGTCTCCGGGCTGGATCTGCAAAAGCTGTTTGTTCTCATGACGGGAAAGTGAGGGAGTATTTATGAAAGCAAAAGCCTGTTTTCTCTATCAGATCCTAGACCTTCGCTGGGCGTTGCTGATCTACTATTTCGTGATCTTCTGCATAACGCTGCTGGCCAATTTTTCGGTGATCACTATGACTTCTTCTCTCTCCATCGCCGGGGAGGAGACCATCATCATGTCGGGCATCACGTTTTCTTCCTGCATTTTCATGTTCATTGTAGGGCTCAACTCCTTCACAGAGAACTTCCGGTTCTCTCTGCAAAACGGAGTCAGCCGCAAGACTTTATTCCTCACCCGACTTTTCACCGCAGGCACCACAGCACTGTTCATGGGGCTGTTGGACCAGATCTTCCACTCCCTTATCAACTTGGTAGGAAAACTTTCCTCCTCCCCTTTGATGAGCATCTCCCTGTTCCAGCAGCTCTATCCTACGGCCTGGGGGAATCCTGTGCAAGGGTTCTTCCTGTCGGTGATCTTCGGGTTCTGCCTACTGTTTCTCATGGCAAATGTGGGCTATGCCGTGGTCATGCTGTTCTACCGAGTGGGCAAACTGGGTAAGGTCCTGGTGGGAGCCGGCGTCCCCGCCCTGCTGATCTTCGGCATCCCCGCTCTCAAAGCTTTGGACTCGATGTACTTTGGGGAACGGCTCCGGGCCTTTAGCAATGCGGTAATACAGCCGGTGATGGACTTCGCCTTCAACACCGCTCCCAACTGCATGATCAGCCTGCTGGTCCTGGCGGCCCTTTTCGCCCTGTTTGACTGGCTCCTGCTGCGCCGGGCCATCGTCCGATAAAACAACCGCAACAAGAAAAGGAGGGGAATTTCCCCTCCTTTTTTAGTCGTCCATCACCCAGTACATGTCCTGGGAACACAAAGTCCAGCCCATCTTTTTGTGCAGCTCCGTGGAGGCCACATTCCCCTCGAAGATCTGAGAGAAAGGCACCCAGCCCCGCTCCAAACACCAGTTGGTCATATAGGCCATGAGAGCGGTGGCTACACCCCGGCGCCGGTAATCAGGCAGCACCTTTAAAAGTCCCACACTTCCCTCGTCATGGATGCCGATAAACCCCATCAGCTCCCCGTTCTCCACGGCCCCGTGCATTACCCCGGCGGCTAGCCGCTGGTGGATATACTTGGGGTCTGACACAGTGGTGTAGTTCTCGGAGATCACCTGGAAGGACTCCTCCCCCAGCTGGCGGATCTCAAACCCCTCCGGCACCGGCAAAAGCTCCTTTCCCAGATACACCGCCTGGGTACACCGGTCCCGGTTTTTGATGCCGTATTTTTCCCGGAGGAAATCGGCGGTCTCCTGGCTGTGAGCCGCCGCCAGGTTCATCTTTTCCACCCCGGCACAAAGGGACCGGGCAGCTTCCGCCGAGTCCGCCGCCAACAGGTACAGCTCCGCCGTAGGGACATAGAGCAGCACGCCCTCCTCCCCACAGGCGGTGATCTCCACCATGTTTCGCCGCACAGGTTCCAGCATGTCCATCATCCGCAGGGGATCACGCTCCAAATAGGCAAGGGCTTGTTCCCGTTTTCCCATACAAACCATCCTTTCCTTTCAAAAAGGGAGGTCCCCACCGGGCCCTCCCTTTTCCTGTATTCAGCAGTTTACGCCTTCCAGCAGCAGGGGCCGCACTTGTGCGCCGTCCAGGCCGCCGTATTTCAGAGGCTGGGCCGCCAGGAAATACTCCCCAGTGGGAACCTGGCTCAGGTCACAGCTTTCCAGCACCGCCACCTCCCGCTCCAGCAGCGCCCGGTGGATGGGGGCGGGATCCTGGGGGTCTCCCACGGTCATGCCCTCGATGCCCAACAGCAGCAAACTTTCCGCCAGTTCCTGGGCCGCTTCCAGGGAGAGCTGCATCTCCCCTTTTACCAGAAGCCGCTTCACCCCGGTACCCAACACGGATTTGGCCCACTCCCGGGAAAGAAGCCCAGAAGCCTCCACCACCTGGCAGGGCCCCACACACCGGGCAAGGTCCACCTGATCGATGGTCTTTCCTCCCGCCACGAAATGACAGGGAGCGTCCATGTGGGTACCGCTATGGCTTCCCAGAGTCAGGGCGGTGAGATTGCACAGGTCTCCTTTGGCCAGTTCCGACACGGGCTGATGGCCCGGCACCGGATCCCCGGGAAACACAGTGGAGGAAAACACTTCCTTGGAAATGTCATAGATCTTCATACAAGCCACCTCACAGCTGAGCGATGACAGTTTTCAAAAACTCCTGAGCCTTTCGGGCGGAGTCGTTGGCGAAGGTGACAAAGTCCACGGTCTCGCTGTCGTGGGCGTTGTCGGAGATGGTCCGCAGCACAGCGCAGGGCACCTGGTTCACCAGGCAGGCATGGGCGATAGCCCCGCCTTCCATCTCACAGGCCATGGCTCCGAACTCTTTTTGCAGCCAGTCTCCCAGCTTGGGGTCGGCTACAAACCGGTCCCCAGTGGCCACCACACCCAGGTGCACTCGGCCATACAGGCTCTGGGCCTCTTTTGCCAGCAGCTGGGCCAAATTCTGGTCACAAGGCAGCTGGATCATGGACTGTTCAAAGCCAGGCAGAGACATCTGGCCCACAGGACAGCCGTCCAGGGCGGAGGTGTCAAAGTCGTACTCCACACAGGCGGTGGCGATGACCACGTCCCCGATATGGACGTTCTCCCCGATGCCCCCAGCCACGCCGATGTTCAGCACCAGCTTGGGGCTGTACTGGTCCATCATGGCCTGGGCGCACAGAGCAGCGTTCACCTTACCGGGAGAGCACTGGGACACCACCACAGGCACTCCGGACAAGGTTCCCGTGGTAAACTCCATGCCGCCCCGGGTCTGGGTCTGCTTCTCCTCCATAGCGGAGAGGATGGCGTCCACTTCTACCTTCATGGCGCCGATGATGCCAATGAGCTGTTCCACAGCGCAGTCCTCCTTTTACAGTTTCTTACCGGTCTTTTCGCAGATGAATTTCACAAAGTCCTCATACTCGCCCAGGGAGAAGGTGAACTTATCCACCATGTAGGCGTTCTCCGGGCCGTAGTACAGATAGATGTAATGGCCATGACGGCGCACGTCCACGATCTGGAAATAGGGGAACACGCTGGCGGACTGGATGCCCGACACGCGGAAACACTCCTCATAGAAGGCGTAATGAGCCGTGGAGGACACACCCCGGTCATAGACTCGGCGCTGGATCTTCTCCAAGGCGTGAGGCATATTAAACACCTTGTAGCCGTAGTAGACCACGATGCCCACCACCAGCAGCTTGCCCCACCATTCGGCGTCCAGGGCAAAAGCCACGATGAAGGCGGCAGCACACAGCAGGCCGCCAATAATCAGAGAGCCCAAGTTCTTCACGTAAGACTGGTACAGACTGAAGGTGTGAATGGCTTCCTTGGTGCAATCGGTGGAGTTGGCGAACCGCAGTTCTCCAAGGTCGTTCTCAGAATTCCCGTGCTCCTTATGGTACTGGGTGAGCTGTTCCGCCAGCTTGGCTTTCAGCTTCTTCTCCTTCTTGTTCCGGATGGGCACATACACCACCGGCACCAGGATCACCATCACCAGCAGCACCAACACTGCGATGACCACAATATAGTCCTGGACGGTAACCGTGGTCTCAGGCTTTTCCAGGATCTCAGAGAAGGTGATGGACTGAACGATCTCCAGCAGCATATCCTCCTGCTCCTGGGTCACAGTCTCGTCACCACCGTAGATGTCAAAGCCCAGAGAGTAACCGTTGACGATGGTGGCGTACTGAACCTCATGATATTCCATACCGTCAGAAGAGCCATCCACCCGCAGCCGGTAGAAGGGCTGACCATTAACATCGATGTAGTACTTGTCCACTTTGATATCTTCGGACTTAGACTGCATCACGCCGTCCAGAAACTCCTGCTTATCCTCCTCGGACAGGTCCCGCAGAGAGAAAATGGACTCGGTGGTGTCGTTTTGGTTCTGCATGATCAGGATGCTGGTTTCCCCATCCTGGGTTACCAGCTCCGCAATGCCGTTCATGTCCTGATAAGTCTGGAGCTTGGAAGTGGGATCTGCCACCCCGGCCAGGGCCCAGGAGGGGTCATCCACAGAGGTGTTGGGACCAAACTGATACATTCCCTCCGGGATCTCAATGGTGAAATCCTCGGTGGAAAAGGTCTCGGCCGCCGCGGAAAGTGGCAGGGCCAGCATGAGCACCAGCGCCAGCAGCGCCGCCATCCATTTGTTGCGCTTCACAATAACATCCGTCCTTTGTTTTGTTCTATGATATAGTTCGCCCTGGTCGGGCCGTACACGAGTCATTATAGCATACTATCGCCCAGTAGGACAGCCGAAAATCTAAAAAATTTGTAAACCTTCCCCGAAACTCCCGCATTGACGGACCGGTTGGAAAAGGGTACAATAAACACAAAGTTTCAGTTTACAGGAAAGGGGACGTTTTTCATGGTGACCGCTCTCATCACCGGGGCCTCTAGCGGCCTGGGTAAGGAATACATCAACGCCATCATCGCACAGTATCCCAGCGTGGACGCTTTTTGGCTGGTGGCACGCCGGAAGGATCTGCTCAAGGAAATCGCCGAGGAACATCCGGACAAGACCATTGCCGCCATCTCCCTGGACCTGACCCAGGAAGAGAGCGTGGGTGTGTTCGAAAAACTCCTCAAAGAGAATAACCCGGAGATCAAGGTGCTGGTAAACAACGCCGGCTACGGCAAGTGCGGGGATTTCTTCTCCTCTAACCGGGACGCTCAGGTGGGCATGGTGGATCTAAACTGCCGGGCCCTCACTGCCATCACCCGGCTGTGTCTGCCCTACATGCTGGATGACAGCCTGGTCATCAACGTGGCGTCCATCGCCGCCTTCGCCCCCACCCCCCGGATGTCCGTGTACTGTGCCACCAAGGCTTACGTGCTGGCGCTTTCCAAGGCCCTCCACGACGAGCTGCGGCCTCGGGGGATCAAGGTGCTGGCTGTGTGCCCCGGTCCAATGGACACGGATTTCTGGCAGGTGGCCGGTGTTCCGGAAGGCCGATCCAGGCTCATCGACAAGCTGCCCCGAGTGGACGCTCGAGAGGTGGCAGTGGGATCCCTACGGGCTGCCAAGCGAGGAAAAATGGTCTACACCAAGAGCTTCTTCTACAAGTTCTACCACCTGCTGTCCAAGATCATCCCTCACAGCATCATCATGGAGTTCACCGAAGTGTGAGCTCTTCCCTGCCACACAAAAAAGACCCGGGAGCTGCGAAGCTCTCCGGGTCTTTTTATTTTGTTTGAGAAAGGGCAAAAAGCCGTTTTATTTCTTCTTTTTGCTCTTGACGGGGATCTCCTCTTGGCTGGAGGAAGATTCCGCCTTATCCGCCAAGTTCTTTACGCCGATGCCGCTACGCAGCACACCCAACTCGTCGTAGTTCTCGGAGAAGCCCTTGTCCACAGCGGGAGTGTTGGCGGGACCCCAGCGGAACACAAACTTCAGAAGCACAGGAGTGATAATGGTAGTGGCCACAACCATCAGGATCACCGGCCCCAGGAAGTTATTGCCCATCAGACCAAGAGCCATGCCCTTGCTGGCCACGATCAAGGCAACTTCACCACGGGACACCATGCCCACGCCGATACGAGCGCACTGGTAATTCTGGTAGTGGCAGATCTTAGCGCCCAGGCCGCAGCCTACCACCTTGGTCAGCACAGCCACCAGGATCAGCAGCACAGAGAACAGGATGATGCTGGAGGTCATGGCGGGCAGGGTCACCTGCAGGCCGATGCTGGCAAAGAACAGAGGAGACAGGTAGGCGTAGGAAAGCACGTCGAACTTACTGGCCAGATACTGGCTGCGCTGAGTGAGAGAGATGATCAGGCCGGCAAAGAAGGCGCCGGTGATATCCGCCACGCCGAAGGCCACTTCCGCCACATAGGACATGAGCAGGCAGAACACGAAGGCGATGATCACGTGACGATGCATACCTTTCTGGTTGGGCACCACCCAGCGGATGTAGAACTGATAGAACAGGAATCCGGCCACAGCAGTGAACACGAAGAATCCCAGGATCTGGAGCAGCACCATCCAGATCTTCACGGAAGGATCGGCCATGCTGCTGATGATGGTCAGCGCGATGATGCCCAGGATATCGTCGATGATGGCGGCGCCCAGAATCGCGTTGCCGGAACGGGTCTTCAGCTTGCCCAGTTCCTTCAAGGTCTCCACGGTGATGCTCACAGAGGTAGCGGTGAGGATAACACCGATGAACATGTTCTGCAAAAACGTGGAAGCTGCCGCGTCAGAATCGATGATGCCGGGCTTATTGAAGAAGTAGGCCAGTCCGAAACCGCCTGCCACAGGCACGATCACACCGATGAGAGCGATGACAAAGGATGCCTTACCGCTATTTTTCAGCTCCTTCACGTCGGTCTCCATACCGGCGCAGAACATCATCACAATGACGCCGATCTCCGCCGTATCCCGGATGAACTCCGTTTCCTGAATCATTCCCAAAACCGCCGGGCCCAGGATCAAGCCGGCCAGCAGTGCGCCCACCACTTGGGGCAGCTGGAAACGCTGGGTCAACAGTCCCAGCACCTTCGTCGAGAGCAAAATCAAGGCAAAATCCAACAGAAAATGATATCCACCTTCCACCTGCTCATCCCTCCTATTTAAAAAATCTAATCCAGTGTGCTATTATACGCCCCTTTTCCACAAATGCAAGAAATGATCGGCGTTCGAACTTCTTTTCCCTTTTTTCACTAAATATACTCCCCCAGTTTGTAAATATTTTCTCTATTTTTGGGCGGTTTTACCGGGCTTTACTCTTGTAATCCGTCAAAACGCCCATTCGCAGCCAATAAAAAAGACCTTCGCCGTCAAAAGGGCGAAAGTCTATTTTATCCTTCTATTTTTTCCAGATACCGGTCCGCTTCCTCCCGGGAAGAGAAGGTGATCCACCGCTTTTCCGGATATTTCTCCCACAAAGCCAGGATCTTTGGCCGTGTTTTTTCAGGGAACTCCCGGATCATTTGCAAAAACTCCGGGTCCTCCTCCGTCTCCACCCAGGGAATATCCTCCCGAGGCTTGCCAAATCGGGCCTGCACCCCTTGAAGGCACACCTCCACAGGGTAATCCAGGAAAAACACCGTTTGGCACCGCTCCATCCGCCATTCCATGGTCCGCTGGAAGTTCCCGTCGATGATCCAGCAGTCTCCCGCCAGAGCTTCCCCCAGTCGCCGGTCGAATTCCTCCCGGGGAACGGTGGTGCGGTCACTGTTCCAAAACAGCTGGTCCAAATGGATCACCGGCAGACTCAAAATCTCCCCCAGCTGCCGGGAAAAGGTGCTCTTTCCCCCGCCTGGACTGCCGATGACCAACACCCGTGTTTCTGTCATGGGGCGCCTCACTTGTACAGCACCACTCCGGATTTGTCCACCGCATCATAGGCTTCCTTGAAATCGTAGCCCAGAGCGTTGAGGCCGGGGAACAGGTCCGACAGAGGAACCATGACGAAGGCCCGCTCCCGAATATGAGGATGGGGCACGGTAAGAGTCTCCGTGTCAGAGGTGAAGCCCTCACACAACAGAATATCGATATCCATGGTGCGGGCTCCGTGGTACTCTATCCGGACCCGCCCCAGGCTGTGTTCGATCTGCTGGCAGTGCTCCAAAAGCCGCTGAGGCTTCAAGCTGGTCTCCAAAAGCACGCAGCAATTCAGGTAGTTATCCTGCTCACTGAGTACGTCGAAGGGTTCCGTCTCGTACAAATTGGACAGCTTCAGCACCTGGGTCCCTTCCAGCCGCTCCAAAGCGTCCAGGGCACGGGCCAGGTTGTCCTCCCGGTCCCCCAGGTTGCCCCCCAATCCCAATACCACCTGCATGGTCATCTCTCCTTCCGGCGCTGGGTCACTTCCACCGCCACATAGTCAAATTCCTCCGGGATGGGCGCTTCCGGCTTTTTCAGCACCAGGGTGATCTCCTCCACCTGAGGATAGCCGTCCAACACCGCGTCCACCGCCTGCTGGGCCGCCCGCTCGATCAGGTCAAAGCTCTGGGCTGTGAAGGCTTCCCGCACCGTCTGGCACACCGCCGCGTAATTCACCGTGTCCTCCAAATCGTCACTGCGGCGAGCACGGCTCAGGTCCGCTTTCAGGGTTATGTCCAGCACAAACGTCTGGCCGTCCCGCTTTTCCTCGGCTCCCACCCCATGATAGGCGAACAGCCGCAATCCTTTGATATGGATGGTATCCATGATCCATTCCTCCCTTTTCTTCCCCTCTGTCACAGGTAGTCCCGCAGAGCGTCGGCCATGCGGGCAGCCTGGACAGCTTCCTTTACGTCGTGGACCCGGAGCATATCCGCTCCCGCCAGCACAGAGACTGTGTGGGCTGCCAAAGTGGCCGGGAGCCGCTGCTCAAAGGGGGGATTCCCACAGGGGAACCCTGTCACCCTCTTCCGGGAGGCCGCCATCAGCAAGGCACAGCCTTCCACCTTTACCTCTCCTGTCCGGGCGATCAGCGCCAGATTCTCCTCCATGGTCTTGCCGAAACCCACTCCCGGGTCGAAACAAAGCCTTTCCCGGGAAATACCCAAGGCTTCCGCCGCTTGAAGCCGATCCAGAAAGAAATCTTTCACCCGGTGGCAGACCTCTCCCTGGCCGCCACCTGGATCCATGACGATACACCCACACTGGGAGCCTGCCGCCACTTGGAGCATCTCCTCCCCAAAGCCGGACACGTCGTTGAGGATGGAAGCCCCTGCCTCCAAAGCTCGCTGAGCCACCCAGGGGTAAAAGGTATCTACCGACACGGGCAGGCCCGTCTCCTTCACCACAGCGGGGACTACCTCCCGGATCCGCTCCCACTCCTCCTGGGGCGAGATGGCCTCATACCCCGGCCGGGTGGACTGTCCTCCGATGTCGATGAGATCCGCCCCTTCCCGAGCCATCTCCACAGCCCGGGTCACGGCGGTGGCGGGGTCCAGGTATTTTCCCCCGTCGGAGAAGGAGTCGGGAGTCACGTTCAAAATGCCCATAATATAGGTATGGTCCAAGGGGAGCCGGTGCTCCCCCGCCTGAAATACAGCCACAGGTGCCTTCATGCTGCCTCCTTATCCTTCCAACAGGTCCTTGATGATCTCCCCGGCCAGGATCAGCCCGGCTACGCTGGGGACAAACGCCATGCTTCCCGGAGTGGGTCGGCCGGCAGTGCCCTTTTCGTCCCCGGACTGGGCCTGGGCAGGGGTCAAAGATTCCTCGGTGGAGTACACCGCTTTCACCCCGGTGATTCCCCGTTTTTTCAGCTCCCGGCGCATGACTCTTGCCAAGGGACACACGCTGGTTTTCTCAATGGGCGCCACCTGGAAGGCGGTGGGATCCAGCTTGTTCCCCGCCCCCATAGAGCTGATCACCGGCACTCCCGCTTCCCGGCACAGGCGGATCAGCTCGATCTTGGAGGTCACCGTATCGATGGCGTCGGCCACGTAGTCGTACTGGGAGAAGTCCACCTCCCCGGCGTTCTCCGGGGTGAAAAACATCTCCCGGGCCTCCACCTGGCAATCAGGGTTGATGTCCAACACCCGCTCCTTAGCCACTTCCACTTTCAATCGGCCCACGGTGCTGTCCAGGGCGATGATCTGCCGGTTGATGTTGGTCAGGCTCACCCGGTCTCCGTCA
>HF972686.1:5340-10489 GCA_000432995.1 Clostridium sp. CAG:1013 | reverse complement strand
TCCCACGCCGCTGCGAGCCAGGGCTTCCACCACATGGCCGCCCACGCCTCCTACGCCGAACACGGCCACTCGGGCTTTTTGCAGCTTCTCCAAGCCCTCCTGGCCAATGAGCAGCTCTTCTCTGGAAAATCGATGCAGCATGGACTCTCTCCTTTTCTTACCAAGTTTCCCCGTCCTTGGGAACTTCCTCCCCAGGACGGAAAGCGCTGCTGGCGGCGCACAGGCATTCCACCCCGGCGGCGCCTGCCTGGTATAAGGCTTTGGCGCAGGAACGCAGCGTGGCTCCCGTGGTCACGATATCGTCCACCAGCAATATCCGTTCCCCACGGACAGAACTTCTCGCCCGGTAAGCGTCCCGGACATTGTCCGCCCGCTGGGGCCGATTCAATGTGTGTTGTGTCTCCATTTCCCGGGTCTGCTCCAAGACCTCACGGCCGGGCAGGCCCAACTCCTTGGCCACGGCTCTTCCCAGCAGGGCACTCTGGTTGTAGCCCCGCATCCGCAGCTTTTTGTCGGACATGGGTACCCAAGTCACCAGGGTGTGCTCTCCGGAAAGAGACCCGGCGGCTTCCGCCATGACCAAGGCCATCGGTTGGCAAAGCCCCCACTCCTCCTGGAATTTCAACCGGCGCAGGGTCTGCCGGAAGTCCTCCTCATACAAGAGAGGCGCTGCCACAGTCAGTTTTCTCCCTTCCAGAGGGAACTCACGGAGGAAGGGCTCCCGGGGCAGCTTGGGGACACAGTCCTCACAAAACAGCCGCTCCGGGAGAACCGCTCTTCCGCAGTTCAAACATCTGGCAGGAAAGAACAGGCACAGCACCCGTTCTTTCAGAGTGAGGGGACGCAGTACGTTCACAGGGAACGGCAGAACCGTCGGAAGGCTTCCCGGCCTTCGGGAGTATCCTTGTAAACGCCGGCGTTACCCAGGATCTTCCCGAAGATGGCGCCGATGCTCTCCTCGATAGCCCGGCGGGTATCCCCTTCTCCCGCGCCGGCGGCTTTCAGCTCCTCATACCAGTCCAGATGCTTTTCCATCTCAGGACGGGCGAGGATCTCCTGGGCCTGGGCAGGATCTTTCAAAGCCTGTTCCAGCAGCCCGCACTCTGTCAGCAGCCGGGGCGGCAGGATGGCCAGACCCATCACCTCAATCAGGCCGATGTTTTCCTTTTTAATATGGTGGTACTGAGCATGAGGATGGAACAGCCCCAGAGGATGCTCTTCTGTGGTGCGGTTGTTCCGCAGCACCAGATCCAACTCGTAGTCCTCCCCACGCCGCCGGGCAATGGGAGTGATGGTGTTGTGGGGAGTGTCCCCCGTATAAGCCAGGATGTCCGCGCTCTCGTCGGAATATTCCCGCCAGGCGGAGAGGATCTTCTCTCCCAGAGAGGCCAGCCGTTCCCGGTCCTTGCCCCGCAGGCGGATGACGGACATGGGCCAATGGACGATACCGGCGCTCACATCTTCAAAGCCGGGGAACTCCACCTGCTCCCGGATAGGCGCCTTGGCCATGGGGAATTCGTACCGGCCGCCCTGGAAATGATCGTGGGACAGAATGGAACCACCCACAATGGGCAGATCCGCGTTGGAGCCCACGAAATAATGGGGCAGCAGGGTGACAAATTCCAACAGCCGATCCATAGAGGCCCGGCTCACTTTCATGGGGCGATGCTCCCCGCTGAGCACGATGCAGTGCTCGTTGTAGTACACATAGGGGGAATACTGCAAGAACCAGGGCTCGTCCCCCAGGGTCAGGGGGATCAGACGGTGATTACCTCGGGCCGCCTGGTTGGCGCTGCCCAAAAAGCCCTCGTTCTCCCGGCAGAGGGCGCACTTAGGATAGCCGGACTGAGGAGCGTTCTTGGCGGCGGCGATGGCCTTGGGATCTTTCTCCGGCTTGGACAGGTTGATGGTGATCACCAAGTCACCATACTCTGTGGGGGCAGTCCACATTTTGTCCTTTTCGATCCGGTCCACCCGGATGTAGTTGGATGCCCGGGAAAGATCGTAATAATAATCGGTAGCAGCCTGCTTGTCCTGCGCATACAGTTCTCGAAATTTTTTCACCACTTCCGAGGGACGGGGCATCAGGCAGTTCATCAGTTCCGTGTCAAACTGATCCCGTCCGTCTCGGGTGTCGGGGTCGATAAGCCCCTTCTCTACAGCCAGATCGCACAGGGCTTCCAGAGGCTGAGCCGGATAGCGCAATTCCTCCTCTACCGGCTGGAACTGAAATTCTCTCAGGCCCAGCAGAGCCAAGATCCGGTTGGCGGCGTAAGCCTGATCCTCCGGGGCAATGAGCCCCTTCTTCAAACCATACTGCAAAAGTCGGCTGATCTCCACATTCACTCGATCCATTTCCATACATCGTCACCCTTTCTGCTTTTGATTGCTTGGTCTCTGCCCTTGCTTCCTTGGGATTTCATTGTACACCATAACCCAGGAAGAAACAAGTTGGTCCGGCGAATCCATTTGAGAAAATCCCTTCTCATCTCTACAAAAAGTGATCCCCCGAAGAGCTTGTCTCCGGGGGACCGTTTTTCAGCTTATCTTAACTCTTAATTTCCCCACTATCGGGACTTCCGTTCAGTTTGTCCAGCACTTTGGCGATCACTGTCAAGGCTCGGACGTAGGTGTCGCTGGCGTCGATCTGAGTGCCATCGCCCCCGGTTCCGGACAGGGACAACTCCTGGTAGACCTGCTCTACGGCCGCTTTCGCCCAGGAGGGCAGGGACGCCATGGTCTTATACTTTTTCTCGTTCTCGTCGTAGACCTTCTGGGCCTGCTCTCGGGCGATTTTTATCACTTGCTCTTGGGTCAATTCCTCTACCTCCTCTCCTCCCGTCAGCGCGGGATAATCCTTATAGGCCCAGTTGCCGTCAAAGGCTTTCCCGTTCAGGATCAGATTGTCGGTGAACTGCCACATGCCGAAAGGCTTTTTGTAATCCAACTGGCTGCTCCACTGGGCCACCCATTTGTCGTAAGGGTCCAGGCGGGGACTGTTGAGTCTTGTTTCCAGCCAGGACAAAAAGGAATACAGCCCGCAGTAATACCCTGCCTGCTGCACGGCCTGGCAGTAGGTCACCACGTTGTCCACAATGGCTTCCCCCTGGGGCAGGGAAGCGTCCTCCACGTCGTACCACACGCCGTACTGGGGACGCTTGCCCTGGAGCAGCCGCAGAGTGTGAGCCGCTTCGCTTTTGGCCATGGCGGTGTCTTTGGCGTAGGAGTAGAGATAGGTCCCCCAGGGGATCCCAGCGGCTTCGGCTTTCCGGACGTTTTCCTCAAACCGGACGTCGTCCTGATTGGGGTAATCTCCCCCATACCCACAGCGGATGATGACAAATTCCACCTGGCCCTTCAAGGCGGCCAGGTCCACATCCCCGTTGAACTCGGAGATGTCAATGCCTTTTTTGGGAAGCTGCGCCACGTTTCCACCTCCCTTCCGGGAAAGGTTTCCCGCACCATCCTATGCGGCAGATTGGACAAAGGTCCCTGGTGAAAAATGTCCCGGAAAAATTTTTTAAATCAGGGGTTGACGGGAAATAAATAATCTGATATACTATTGCCTGTTACGGGGGCATAGCTCAGCTGGTTAGAGCGCTTGCTTCACACGCAAGAGGTCACAGGTTCGAGTCCTGTTGTCCCCACCATAGCAAACCGCTTAGGATGAACATCCCAAGCGGTTTTTTCTTTCTGTTTTTTGCCTCACTGAAAAAGGATCCTCCAAGCCGTCTGGGGGATCCTTTTCTCTTTCCATAATAATAGTCACCCTTCCCGGGAAGCAGCTCCCACCGGGCGGCTGTCCATGACCGGCTGGGCGTTGCGGCGGTACTGGAGAGGCGTGGTGCCCATATGCTGCTGAAACACCCGGAAAAAGGACCTCTGGCTCTCAAAACCGCACTCTTCAGCGATCTGTGTAACAGAGCGGTCCGTCTCCGCCAGGGCGGAACAAGCACAGGAAAGACGGATGCTTGCCAGGTAGGAGGGAAAGCTCTGGCCCATCTTCTCGGAAAACACGTGGGACAGGTGGTACTTGTTCATGCCCAGCTCCCGGGCCAGCTCTCCCAGAGTAAGGGGCTCCCGGAAATGCTCCCCCACATAGTGGGAGATCTGGTAGGTCAGTTCTTTTCGGTCGGCGGCCTGGTTCCTGGCCAGGGAAAGCTCCGGCATGGCCCGGGCCAGCACCAGCTGCACAAAGGGGCCCACTACCGGATTCTGTTCCAGGCAGCCCTCCTCTTTTTCCAGAGCCTCTATGGCAAACAGGATATTGGGATGGACCTGCTCCCGGGAGAGGAAGGGATCCTCCGGATGGCTGCGGAGCAGGGCGTCCCCGTAGCCTCCGGTGTAGGAAAGGTCGCACACCAGCAGCGCCGCCTGGGTATTGGGCTCCAAGGCCGCGTAGCCGTGGACCTGATTGGGAAACATCACCGCCAGGCATCCCGGCTCCAACACCTTGGCCTGGCCCCGGACCGTCACCGCCGACTTGCCGGACAATACCAGAAACAGCTCCAGCTGGGGGTGAAGGTGAAGGGGGAACGTCAGGTCTTTCGCCACATGGATGGAAAAGGGCTCTTTCCGAGCCTCAAAGAACGCGTGCATGTCCAAACTCCTCTCTGGGGGAAGGCGGGAGAGTGCCTTCCTAAAACCGCAAAAAATGGCAGTAAAAAATCATCTTTTAGCACGTATTCTACCAGAAACAATGCTATAATGCAACCAAAAGTCATGACAAATGACGGAAACGGAGGCGTGACCTTTGGAAAAAGTGAAAGTAGCCATGATCGGCGTGGGCGCCATCAGTGGTATTTATTTGCAGAACATTACCAAGGTCTTTCGGGAACTGGACCTGGTAGGCGTATGTGATCTCATTCCTGAGCGGGCCGAAAAAGGCGTTGCTTACGTGAAAGAGCAGATCGCGGAAGGCGCCGCCGTCCGGGAACCCAAGATCTATAAAGATATGTTTGAGGCTTTCAACGACCCTGAGGTAGAGGTGATCCTCAACCTGACCCGTCCTCATGAGCATTACGGCGTGACCAAGGAAGCTCTGTTCCATGGCAAGCACGTATACTCCGAGAAGCCTTTGGCAGTGGACATGGAAGAGGCCTCTGAGCTGGTGGCTCTGGCCGAGGAGAAGAACCTGCGCATGGGCGGC
>HF972686.1:3940-5176 GCA_000432995.1 Clostridium sp. CAG:1013 | reverse complement strand
TACAAGCGTGGCGGCGGCCCCATGATGGACATGGGCCCCTACTATGTCACCGCTCTGGTACAGCTGTTGGGCGAAGCCAAGGGCGTGATGGGCATGACCAAGCAGACCTTCCCCCATCGTACCATCACTTCCGCGCCCCATTACGGCGAGGACATCAAGGTGGACGTGGACACTTACCTGTCGGGAAACATTCTGTTCTCCAACGGCGCCATTGCCCAGATCTTCACCACTTTCGACGTGCACTACGCACGTGGAGCCCAGGCTCGTTTTGAAGTGTTCGGCACCGAGGGCACCCTGGTGGTCCCGGACCCCAACACCTTCGACGGCCCTGTGATGCTTCTGCGGCCTGAGGATCAGGCAGCGGCTCCCCAGACCGATCCCGCTCTGGAGAAAAAGACCGCTCCTCAGTTCTACAACGGCTACAAGGAGATCCCCCTGCTGTATGACTACTGTGTCAACAGCCGCGCTCTGGGTCTGGCTGATATGTGCAAGGCTCTGCGCACCGGCAGAGAGCATCGCGCCAACTACCAGCAGCAGCGCCATGTGCTGGAGATCATGACCAGCTTCTCCAAGTCCTGCAAGGAAGGGGCTTACATTCCCCTGCAGACCAGCTACACCCGCACCGCTCCCATGAAGAACAACCCCATGCACGGGGTCCTGGACGACTGAGCAGTGTGACAGATCTACATACATCATTTTAAAATCAGGAGGAATTACCTATGAAAGCAGCATACACCGGCTGGACCTGGGTCCGTTCCAAGGATCCTGAAGAGGCCAAATATCAGCTGAAGCAGGCCTTCCAGGAGTGCAAATTCCTGGGCTACGACACCGTGGAGAACTTCGCCTTCATCCGGGACTTCTACGCTGAGAATCCCCAGGAGCTGGTGGACCTGACCAAGGAGTGCGGCGTTGACCTGGTGAACCTGTACGGCCACTTCACCTTCGACGTGGAAGAGGCTATTCGCATCGCCAAGGAGCAGATCGACTTCCTGGCCACCATCGGCGGCAAGTGGTACAACTGCCAGAACGCCGGTTTCGGCGATGACGGCCCCACCGAGCGTCCCACCAACCCTGAGATGCTGGACAAAATGTGCTATGTGGCCAACGAAGTGGGCGCCTATGCCAAAGAGCGCGGCGTGACCCTGTGCTTCCATCCCCACTACGGCACCTGCGTGTTCTGGCAGAGCGACATCGACTACTTTGCCGAGCACACCAATCCTGAGTACGTGTCCTTCT
>HF972686.1:0-3856 GCA_000432995.1 Clostridium sp. CAG:1013 | reverse complement strand
CAGCCGCATCGCTTACATGCATCTGAAGGACGTGGATACCTATGCTCTGTCCAAGGCCGAGGGCCGTGACAAGATGGGCACCTTCCGCGCTCTGGGCCATGGCACCGTCAACTTCCCTGCCATCAAGGCAGCTCTGGAAGAAGTTGGCTATGACGGCGTGCTCTGCGTGGAGCTGGACCGTCCGGAAGTGTGCAACTTCCATTCCGCTGAAGTTTCCCGCATCTATCTGCGGGACGTGCTGGGCATCTAAACCTGGCGCTTGAAAGGCCCTGGAAAAGCCGGACGCCTTTCACCATTTTGGGGAGTAAATCTGGGACCCGCCCCTCTGCAATCGGCAGAGGCGCGGGTCCTTTTGCATGCTTTTTTCCCCCTCTTTTTCTGTATTTTTTTACATTCAAAACTCTTGACAAATGCAACTATTTGGCTTAGAATTAGTTCGATACCTAACAATACAGAGTGACTCCCTTCCCGCACCGTCCACGGCCGGCACAGGAGGATGAACCGGCGTCGGCGGCCGGTATTGTCCTTCTTTCCCAGGCGGACGGTTTTCTATGTTTGCGGGATGCCTCGCCCTTTGGCGGACAGGTGGGGAGACGATCGGAAAGGAAGGGTTTGTATGATTAAAACTTTGGCGAAAAGTATTCGGGAATACAAAAAGCCTTCCATCCTCGCGCCGGTATTGGTTTCCGGCGAAGTGGTGATGGAATGTATCATTCCCTTTATCATCGCCAACCTGGTGAACGAGATCAAAGACGGCATCTCCATGAGCCGGCTGCTCACCTACGCCGCTGTGCTGGTGGTCATGGCCGCCCTTTCGCTCACCTTCGGCGCCCTGGCAGGCTCGGCCTGCGCAAAGGCAAGCTGCGGTTTCGCCCGCAACCTGCGCAAGGATATGTTCTACAAGATTCAGGGCTATTCCTTCGAGAACATCGACCGGTTTTCCGTGTCCAGTTTGGTGACCCGACTCACCACCGACATTACCAACGTGCAGATGGCCTACATGATGATCATCCGCACCGCCGTCCGCTGTCCCCTGATGCTCATTTTCTCCTTTATCATGGGCTTTGTCATGGGCGGCAAAATGGCATTTATTTTCCTGTTCACCATCCCCGTGCTGGGAATTGGCTTGGCTTTTGTCATCCGCAAGACCATGCCTCTGTTCCGCCGGGTGTTCCGCAAGTACGACGCTTTGAACGCCTCCATCCAGGAGAACATCCGGGGCATGCGGGTGGTCAAGTCCTACGTGCGGGAAGATTATGAAAAGAAAAAGTTCAACTTCGCCGCTGAGGATGTGCAGAAGGACTTCACCAAAGCCGAGCGCATCCTGGCTATCAACAACCCCCTGATGCAGTTCTGTGTCTACGCGGTAATGGTGTTCGTGCTGTCCTTCGGTTCTTACACTGTCATCACCACTCAGGGCATGGAGCTGGACGTGGGCCAGATGTCCTCCCTGCTGACTTACAGCTTCCAGATCCTCATGAGCCTGATGATGCTCTCCATGATCTTCGTGATGATCACCATGTCTTTGGAATCCGCCGAGCGTATTGTGGAAGTGCTCAAGGAAGAAAGCACCCTGCACAATCCGGAAAATCCCGTGATGGAAGTGAAGGACGGCTCCATTGATTTCGACCACGTCAGCTTCAAATACTCCAAGAAAGCTTCCCGCATGGCCCTCTCCGACATTGACCTGCATATCAAGTCCGGAGAGATCATCGGCGTGCTGGGCGGCACCGGTTCCTCCAAGTCCAGCCTGATCCAGCTGATCCCCCGCCTGTACGACACCACCGAAGGCACTGTGAAGGTGGGCGGCGTGGACGTGCGGGACTACGACCTGGAGACCCTGCGTAACCAGGTGGCCGTGGTGCTGCAAAAGAACGAGCTGTTCTCCGGCACTATCAAGGAGAACCTGCGCTGGGGCAATCCCGACGCCACCGACGAGGAGCTGGAGGAGGCCTGCCGGCTTTCCCAGGCGGATGAGTTCATCCAGCAGTTCCCCATGAAGTACGACACCTACATTGAGCAGGGCGGCTCCAACGTGTCCGGCGGCCAGAAACAGCGTCTGTGTATCGCCCGGGCCCTGCTGAAGAAGCCCAAGATTCTCATCCTGGACGACTCCACCAGTGCGGTGGATACCCGCACCGACGCTTTGATCCGGCAGGGTTTCCGGAAGTTCATTCCCGAGACCACCAAGATCATCATTGCTCAGCGTGTGGCCTCCGTGCAGGACGCCGACCGGATCATCGTCATGGACAACGGCTCCATCGTGGCCATGGGCACCCACGACGAACTGATGGAGTCCAGCCCCATTTACCGTGAGGTCTACACTTCCCAGAACAAAGCGAATACCCAGGAAAAGGAGGTCGAGGCGTAATGATGAGAAAAGGTCACGGCCAGCCTTTGGCCAAAGGCGAACGCAAAGCGGTCCTGCTGCGGCTGATCAAAATGCTGTTCTCCTTCTACCCTGTCATGCTTCCTGTCACCTTGGTCTGCATCCTGTTTAACGCCATCATCAGCTCGGTGCCCTCGGTGTTCATGCAGAACATCATCGCCGCCGTAGAAGAGGCCGGACTTTCCCAGGCTGGCTGGGAATCTGTTGGTTCCCGAATTCTGGGTCTGGTGGCTCTGCTGGCTGTTTTCTACATCCTTAGCCTGATCGCCGGCGCTGTGTACAACCAGCTGATGGCTATCATCACCCAGGGCTCCCTGGCCAAAATGCGTAAGCGCATGTTCAACGGCATGCAGGATCTGCCTATCAAGTATTTCGACACCCACAATCACGGCGACGTGATGAGCTACTACACCAACGATATCGACACCCTCCGCCAGATGATCTCCCAGAGCATGCCCCAGCTGCTGATCTCCGCTGTGACTATCATCACCGTGATCTCCATCATGCTGTATTACAGCCTGTGGCTGGCTTTGGTGGTGGTGATCGGCGTGGTGGCCATGGTCTTTGTGGTGAAAAAGATCGGCGGCCAGTCCTCCAAGTTCTTTATCCGCCAGCAGCAGGCCATCGGCCGCACGGAAGGCTTTGTGGAAGAAATGATGAACGGCCAGAAAGTGGTCAAAGTGTTCTGCCACGAGAAAGAAGCCCAGGAACAGTTTGACCAGGTCAACGACGAGCTGTTCTACAACTCCGAAAAGGCCAACCGCTACGCCAACATGCTCATGCCTATCCTGGGCAATATCGGCAACGTGCTGTACGTGTGCGTGGCTATTGTGGGCGGCGTGCTGCTCACCGCAGGCGCTCCCAACGTGAGCATTTCCGGCCTGGCTTTCAGCATCAGCATCGTGGTTCCCTTCCTGAACATGACCAAACAGTTCGCGGGCTCTGTCAGCCAGGTATCCAACCAGCTGAACCTGGTGATTATGGGCCTGGCAGGCACTCAGCGGATCTTCGCTCTGCTGGACGAACAGGCTGAGACCGACGAAGGCTACGTCACTTTGGTCAACGCCAAGGAGAACGCCGATGGCACCGTCACCGAGTGCAAAGAGCGCACCGGCGTTTGGGCCTGGAAGCATCCCCATCAGGCAGACGGCACTGTCACCTACACAAAGCTCCAGGGCGAAGTGGTCCTGGACGACGTGGATTTCGGTTACAACCCAGATAAGATGGTGCTCCACAACATCAGCTTGTACGCCAAGCCGGGCCAGAAGATCGCCTTCGTAGGCTCCACCGGCGCAGGCAAGACCACCATCACCAACCTGATCAACCGGTTCTACGATATCGCCGACGGCAAGATCCGTTACGACGGCATCAACATCAATAAGATCAAGAAAGCGGACCTGCGCCGCTCTCTGGGCATGGTGCTCCAGGACACTAACCTGTTCACCGGCACCGTCATGGACAACATCC
>HF972685.1:37454-39107 GCA_000432995.1 Clostridium sp. CAG:1013 | reverse complement strand
TTTATGGAAAATCCCGGGGATAAAATAGGGGTATGAAGGACAAGCATTCCAAAGCTGCAAAACCGCCTTGACAAGAAAAGACGGGAGAAGTATAATACAAACTACGGACAATGGCGTCTGGCTTCTGGAAGGAGTGTTCTACCCTTCTCGAGGCCGGACGCTTTTTATTTTTTTAAATTGCAGGAACTTTAATGGAGAAATGCATTTAATAAATAAGAAAGAGGTCATTCCCTCCATGAGGCTGAGCCAGCAGCCGGGAAAAGGACTGAAAAAATTCCAGAGACGCATAAGGGTTTGTGAAAAGTAGAGAATTGAAAAATCTTCTTGCTTGTTTTTCCCCTATCGGGTATGATATACTATTGATAACTGTGAGATGCGGACTGCAGCGCCTTGGTCCGGCACGGGGAAAGTCAGTGACTGAGCGCGGCGTCTGATAACGAGAGAGAAAGGGTTGAGCGTATGGGGAAAACTGGATATCTTGTGCTGGAAAACGGCAAAGTGTTTCGCGGCGAGCGTTTTGGCGCCGACGGCGAAATGACCGCTGAAGTGGTATTTACCACCGGTATGACCGGCTATTTGGAAACGTTGACTGATCGCAGCTATTGGGGGCAGATGGTAGTGCAGACCTTCCCCCTTATTGGCAATTATGGCGTTATTCCCGCCGACTTTGAAAGCGACGCCATCGGTCCCTGCGCGTATATCGTAAAAAATTGGTGCCAAGCTCCCTCCAACTTCCGTTCTGAGGGCAGCCTTGACACCTTTTTTAAAGAAAAGGGCGTCATCGGCCTTTCCGGCATCGATACCCGCACCTTGACGAAGATCATTCGGGAGACCGGCGTCATGAACGGCAAGATCACCGACGATCCCTCCACGGTGGATTTCGAGGAGCTGAAGGCCTATCGGGTCACCGGGGCTGTGAAGGCATCCTCCACTCCGGAGCGGTATGTGGTTAAGCCCGAAGGAGAAGTGAAAAAGAAGATCGCCCTGCTGGATTTCGGCCTGAAGAAGAACATCTATCGGGAACTGGTGAATCGTGGCGCGGAAGTCACTGTGTGCCCCTGCACCACCACCGCCAAGGAGATTCAGGAGCTGGGCGTGGACGGCATCATGCTGTCTAACGGCCCTGGCGATCCCGCTGAGAACACTGAGATCATTGCTAACCTGAAAGAGATCTGCAAGCTGAACATTCCTCTGTTCGGCATCTGCCTGGGCCATCAGCTGCTGGCATTGGCTCACGGCTTTAAGACTGAGAAGCTGAAGTACGGCCACCGGGGCGCCAACCAGCCTGTGAAGAACCTGGAGACCGGCCGGGTGTACATTTCCAGCCAGAACCACGGTTACGCTGTGGTGGGTTCCAGCATCGACAGCGGCGTTGCCAAGGAGCTGTTCGTCAACGTGAACGACGGCACCTGCGAAGGCATCCGCTACACGGACTGCCCCGCGTTCTCCGTGCAGTTCCATCCCGAAGCCTGCGGCGGTCCTCTGGACACCCAGGCCCTGTTCGATGAGTTTTTCGCCATGATGAAGGAGGGGGACTAACATGCCACTGAATAAGGACATTAAAAAGGTATTGGTCATCGGCTCCGGCCCCATTGTGATCGGCCAGGCCGCGGAATTCGACTACGCCGGCACCCAGGCCTGCCGGGCCCTGCG
>HF972685.1:27086-37425 GCA_000432995.1 Clostridium sp. CAG:1013 | reverse complement strand
GGCATCGAGATCGTGCTGGTAAACTCCAACCCCGCCACCATCATGACCGATAAGGCCATGGCGGACAAGATCTACATCGAGCCCCTGACCCTGACCACGGTCAAGCGGATCATTGAAAAAGAGAAGCCCGACAGCATCCTGTCCGGTTTCGGCGGCCAGACTGGTCTGACCCTGTCCATGCAGCTGGCCAAGGAAGGCTTCCTGGCAAAGCACAACGTGCGGCTGCTGGGCGCTTCCCCTGAGACCATCGATAAGGCCGAGGACCGTCAGATCTTCAAGGACACCATGGAGAAGATCGGCCAGCCCTGCATCCCCTCCAAGGTGGTGACCACTGTGGAGGACGCTGAGGCCTTCGCGCTGGAGATCGGCTATCCCGTCATCATCCGGCCCGCCTTCACTCTGGGCGGTACTGGCGGCGGCATCGTCAACAACCAGGAAGAACTGCGGGAGACTGCTGCCAACGGCCTGGCACTTTCCCCCATCACTCAGATCCTGGTGGAAAAGTCCATCGCCGGCTGGAAAGAGATCGAGTTCGAGGTCATGCGTGACAGCAAGGGCAACACCATCACCGTGTGCTCCATGGAGAACCTGGACCCGGTGGGCGTGCATACCGGCGACTCCATCGTTATTGCCCCCACGGTCACCCTTTCTGATAAAGAGTATCAGATGCTCCGCTCCGCTGCTCTGAAGATCATCGACGAGCTGGGCGTGGAAGGCGGCTGCAACTGCCAGTTCGCTCTTCATCCCACCTCTTTTGAATACGCCGTCATCGAAGTTAACCCCCGTGTGTCCCGTTCTTCCGCTCTGGCTTCCAAGGCTACCGGTTATCCCATCGCCAAGGTGGCCACCAAGATCGCCATCGGCTACACTCTGGACGAGATCAAGAACGCGGTTACCGGCAAGACCTACGCTGCTTTCGAGCCTGCTTTGGACTACGTGGCGGTGAAGTTCCCCAAGTGGCCCTTCGATAAATTCGTTTACGCCAAGCGTGACCTGGGCACCCAGATGAAGGCTACCGGCGAAGTCATGTCCATCGCCGACACCTTTGAAATGGCTCTGATGAAGGCCGTTCGGGGCGCTGAGATCTCTCTGGACACTCTGAACCTGCCCAAGTTTGCCACCGAGACCGATGAGAACCTGTGGCACATCGCGGTGCATGCCACCGACGAGCGTCTGTTCGCCGTGTACGAGCTGTTGAAGCGTGGCGTGACCGTTGAGAAAATGCACGAGGAGACCATGATCGACTGCTGGTTCCTCAACAAGATCATGAACCTCTTAAACTACGAGCGGGAACTGGCCAAGGGTGAGCTTACCGAAGAGCTGTACACCCAGGGCAAGAAGCTGGGCTATCCCGACAAGACCATCGCCCGGCTGTCCGGCTGCGAAGTGAACTTCGAGCGCAAGCCCACCTTCAAGATGGTTGATACCTGCGCCGGCGAGTTTGCCGCCCACACTCCCTACTTCTACGCTACCTACGACACCGAGGAATCCGGCGGCGAGGACGAGGCTCTGGAATTCATTGGCGGGGACCGTGAGAAGAAGACGGTCATCGTGCTGGGTTCCGGCCCCATCCGTATCGGCCAGGGTATCGAGTTCGACTACGCCAGCGTCCACTGCGTCATGTCCTTGCAGAAGCTGGGGTATGAGGTAGTTATCATCAACAACAACCCGGAGACCGTGTCCACTGACTTCGACACCGGCGACCGGCTGTACTTTGAGCCCCTGTCCCCCGAGGACGTGCTGGACATCATCAAGATCGAGAAGCCCGTGGGCGTTGTGGTGGCTTTCGGCGGCCAGACTGCTATCAAGCTGACCAAGACCCTGGCGGAGAACAATATTCCCATCCTGGGCTCCTCCGCAGACACCATCGACATGGCTGAGGACCGTGAGCGGTTCGACGAGCTGCTGGAGCGTTCCGGCATCAAGCGTCCCAAGGGCCATACCATCATGACCACGGAAGAGGCTTTGAATGCCGCCCGTGATCTGGGTTATCCCGTGCTGATGCGTCCTTCCTACGTGCTGGGCGGTCAGAACATGATCATCGCCTACTGCGACGAGGATATCCAGGAATACATGGCTATCATCCTCTCTCACAAGCAGGACAACCCGGTGCTGATCGACAAGTACCTGTCCGGCATGGAGATCGAAGTGGACGCCATCTGCGATGGTGAGAACATCCTGATCCCCGGCATCATGGAGCACGTGGAGCGTACCGGTATCCACTCCGGCGACAGTATCGCCGTGTACCCGGCCTCCGACATCGACGACGACATGAGCGCCAAGATCGTCTCCACCACGGAGACTCTCTGCCGGGAGCTGAACGCCCTGGGCCTCATCAACCTGCAATACATCATCATGGACGGGGAGATCTACGTCATCGAAGTGAACCCCCGCGCCTCCCGTACCGTGCCCTACATCAGCAAGGTGACCGGCGTGCCCATGTGCGATCTGGCTACCAAGGTGAGCCTGGGCTACAAGCTCACTGACCTGGGCTTCGGTACCGGTCTGTTCAAGCCCTCTCCCTACGTGGCGGTGAAAGTGCCTGTGTTCTCCTTTGAGAAGCTCACCGACGTGGACACCCACCTGGGGCCGGAAATGAAGTCCACCGGCGAGGTGCTGGGTATCGGCAACAACCTGGAGGAAGCTCTCTATAAGGGTCTGATCGCCTCCGGCCACAAGATGACCAAGGGCGGCGGCGTGTTCATCACCGTGCGGGACCAGGATAAGCCGGAGATCGGCGAGATCGCCAAGAAGTTCGCCAAGATGGGCTTTGAAATCTATGCCACCACCGGCACTGCCATGGTGCTGGCCAAGGTGGGCCTGTCTGTGAAGATCGTGGACAAGATCCATGAGAGCTCTGTGAACACCATCACTCTGCTGGAGAGCGGCAAGGTGAACTACGTCATCTCCACCTCCGCCAAGGGCCGCAACCCTGCCCGGGACAGCGTGAAGATCCGCCGGAAGGCAAGCTTGCTGGGCATCCCCTGCCTGACTGCTCTGGATACCGCAAACGCTCTGGCTGACTCTCTCATGAGTCGGTACACTCCCGAGAACACGGAGATTATCGATATCAACAACTTGAAGGAGCATAAGCAGGAACTGAAATTCACCAAGATGTCTGCCTGCTCCAACGACTATATCTATATCAACTGCTTCGATCAGGAGAATGTGGTGGCTTCTCCCGAGTTCCTGTCCATCTTCCTGTCTGACCGGCACAACGGCGTGGGCGGCGATGGTGTTATCCTCATTTGCCCCTCTCAGGTGGCCGACGCTCAGATGCGTATGTTCAACCTGGACGGCAGCGAGGGCCTGATGTGCGGCAACGGCATCCGCTGCGTGGCCAAGTACCTGTTCGACAACGGCATCGCTCGTGGCGAAAAGGTGGGCGAAGGCCGGTATGTGCTCCACATCGACACCAAGAGCGGCGTGAAGGAGTGCACCGTTATCACCAAGAACGGCCTGGTGTCCAAGGTAAGCGTGGACATGGGCAAAGCGGAGCTGGCCCCCGAGAAGATCCCTGTCCGTCTGGAGGGAGAAAAAGTGGTGGACAAGCCCATCTCCATTGGCGGCAATGTGTACCGCATCACCTGCGTGTCCATGGGTAATCCCCACTGCACCGTGTTTGTGCCCTCCGTGGACAAGCTGGATCTGGAGGACATCGGTCCCAAGTTCGAGCATGATCCCATGTTCCCCGAGCGGGTCAATGTGGGCTTTGTGGAGGTCATCGACAAGCACACCCTCAAGGCCCGGATCTGGGAGCGGGGCAGCGGCGAGACCATGGCCTGCGGCACCGGAGCCTGCGCCAGCGCCGTGGCCGCCATTCTGTGCGGCCATTGCCCGGCGGGAGAGGATATCCTGGTGCGCCTGCGTGGCGGGGATCTGACCATCCGGGTGGAGGGCAGCCGGGTCTGGATGACCGGCGAAGCCGTCACCGTATTTGAAGGCACTGTAAAACTGTAATCACGAAAAATCTCACTGGAGGTGGAGAATTTGTCCAAGTATATTTTTGTCACCGGAGGCGTGGTCTCCGGACTGGGAAAGGGGATTACGGCGGCGTCTCTGGGCCGCCTTCTGAAAGCCCGGGGGTTGAAGGTAGCCGCTCAGAAGCTGGACCCCTACATCAATGTTGACCCCGGCACCATGAGTCCCTATCAGCACGGAGAGGTGTACGTCACTGAGGACGGCCTGGAAACTGACCTGGACCTGGGCCATTACGAGCGGTTTATCGACGAGAACCTGAACAAGTTCTCCAACCTGACCACCGGCAAGGTGTATTGGAACGTGCTCAATAAGGAGCGTCGGGGCGAGTACCTGGGAGAGACCATCCAGGTGATTCCCCACATCACCAGTGAGATCAAGAACTTTATCTACAGCGTGGGCAGCAAGACCAACGCCGATGTGGTCATCACCGAGATCGGCGGCACTGCCGGCGACATTGAGAGCCAGCCTTTCCTGGAAGCGATCCGCCAGGTGAGCCAGGAGGTGGGCAAGGAGAATTCCCTGTTCATCCATGTGACCCTGGTGCCCTACCTGAAAAGCTCCGGGGAGCACAAGTCCAAACCCACCCAGCACTCCGTGAAGGAGCTGCAATCCATGGGCATCAAGCCGGACATCATTGTGCTGCGTACCGATGAGCCCATCACCGACCAGAGCATCTTCCAGAAAATCGCCCTGTTCTGCAACGTGCAGCCTGACTGCGTCATCGAGAATTTGACCATCCCTGTGCTGTACGAGGCTCCCATCATGCTGGAGAAGAACCACTTCTCCGATATCGTCTGCCGGGAGCTGTGCCTGGAGACCCCGGAGCCGGACATGAACGAATGGCTGGAAATGGTGGAGAAGATCCGCAACCGGAAGAAGCTGGTCCACGTGGCCCTGGTGGGCAAGTACGTGAAGCTCCACGACGCCTATCTGTCCGTGATGGAGGCGCTGCGCCACGCGGGATACGACCACAGCGCTCGTGTGGAGATCGACTGGGTGGACTCCGAGAACCTCACTCCCGAGAACATCGACGAGCGGCTGGGAAACGTGGACGGGATTATCATTCCCGGCGGGTTCGGCAGCCGTGGCATCGAGGGCATGGTGCTTGCCTGCAAATATGCCCGGGAGCATGACGTGCCCTACCTGGGCATCTGCCTGGGCATGCAGATCGCTGTCATCGAGTTCTGCCGGAACGTGTGCGGCATCCAGGATGCCAACTCCGGAGAGTTCGACGAGTACGGCCTCCACAAGGTCATTGACTTCATGCCCGACCAGAACAAGAACATCAACAAGGGCGGCACCCTGCGGTTGGGCAGCTATCCCTGCAAGATCAAGCCCGGCACCAAGATGATGGAGTGCTACGGCAAAGAGCTGATCTCCGAGCGTCATCGTCACCGTTACAAGTTCAACAACGACTACCGGGAAACTGTGGAAGCCGCGGGCATGGTCCTCAGCGGCACTTCTCCCGATGGCCGCATCGTGGAGACGGTGGAGATCCCCCAGAACAAGTTCTTTGTGGCGGGGCAGTTCCACCCCGAGTTCAAATCCCGCCCCAACCGTGCTCACCCCTTGTTTAAGGGATTTATCGGCGCGGCGGTGGCCTATCGGGAAAGCCGGAAAGATTGAACCACCACCTGGAGATCCAGGGTGAGAGATACACTATTTTCTTTTGAGAAAGGATCGAGCGAGATGAAATTAAACGGCAATTTCCAGAATTTGCAGCAAAGCTATCTGTTTGTGACCATCGCCAAAAAGGTGGCCGCTTATACTCAGGAGCATCCTGAGAACAAGATCATCAAGATGGGCATCGGCGATGTGACCATGCCTTTGGCCCCCGCTGTTATCGACGCCATGCACAAGGCCACCGAGGAGCAGGCTCACAAGGAGACCTTCCACGGCTATTCCCCCGACAGCGACGGCTATCCCTTCCTGCGGGAGGCCATTGCCAAGTATTACAAGAACTTTGGCGTGGATATGGACGCTTCCGAAGTATTTGTGGGTGACGGCGCTAAGAGCGACGTGGGCAACATCGTGGACCTGTTCGACGTGGACAACACCGTGCTGGTGCCCGATCCCGTGTACCCCGTGTATGTGGACACCAACATCCTCTCCGGCCGGAAAATCGCCTACATGGACGCCAACGAGGAAAACGGATTCCTGCCCCTGCCTGACCCGGCTGTGAAGGCAGACATCATCTATCTCTGCTCTCCCAACAATCCCACCGGCGCCACCTACAATCGGGAACAGCTGAAGGCTTGGGTGGATTATGCTCTGGATCAGAACGCTGTTATCCTGTTTGACGCTGCCTATGAAGCCTTTATCACCGAGCCTGGCCTGCCCCACTCTATCTTTGAGATTCCCGGAGCAGAGAAGTGCGCTATCGAGTTCTGCTCCTTCTCCAAGACCGCTGGCTTCACCGGTATGCGCTGCGGCTATACCGTGATCCGCAAGGAGCTGGTGATCGACGGCGTCCAGGTGTCCAAGCTGTGGCAGCGCCGTCAGGGCTGCAAGTTCAACGCGTCAGGGCTGCAAGTTCAACGGCACCAGCTATATCACTCAGCGTGCTGCTGAGGCTGTGTTCACCGAAGAGGGCCAGAAGCAGATCCGTGAAACCATCGCCTATTATCAGAAGAACGCTCAGGTGATGATGGAAGCCTTCACCAAGATGGGTGTGTGGTTCACCGGCGGCACCAATTCTCCCTATATCTGGCTGAAGTGCCCGGACGGCATGGGTTCTTGGGAGTATTTTGACTATCTGCTCCACAACGCGGAGATCGTGGGCACTCCCGGCGAAGGCTTCGGCAAGAACGGAGAAGGCTACTTCCGTCTCACCGCATTCGGCGACGCGGAAAAGACCAAGGAAGCTATGGAGCGCATCCAGAAACTGCAAAAGTAAGCTGAGAAAGCGCTGCCAGTAACGATAGGAGGAGTTTTTATGTTAGAAGCGTTGAAAGAACAAGTGTACCGTGCCAATATGCTGCTGCCGGAGCATCACCTGGTGACTTTCACCTGGGGCAATGTCAGCGGCATCGACCGGGAAAGCGGCATCATGGCCATCAAGCCCAGCGGCGTGGAGTATGACAAGCTTTCCCCCGAGGACATGGTCCTGGTGGACGTGAACACTGGCAAAAAGGTAGAGGGCAAGTGGAACCCCTCTTCCGACACGGACACCCACTGCGAGCTGTACCGGTCCTTCCCCAACATCGGGGGCGTGGTTCACACTCACAGCCGTTGGGCTACCGTGATGAGCCAGATGGGCTGGGGTGTTCCCGCCCTGGGAACTACCCACGGGGACTACTTCTACGGTGAAATCCCCTGCACCCGGAAGATGACCCCCGAGGAGATCGCCGGGGAGTACGAGCTGGAGACCGGTAAAGTGATCGTGGAGACTTTCCAGGGCAAGAGCCCTGACGATATCCCCGCGGTGCTGGTCCACAGCCATGGTCCCTTTGCTTGGGGCACCGACGCCATGAATGCGGTCCACAACGCCGTGGTGCTGGAGGAAGTTTCCTTCATGGCGTGGCACGCTCTCGTGGCCGTGCCCGGACTGCCTCCCATGCAGCAGGAACTGCTGGATAAGCACTATCTGCGCAAGCACGGGGCAAACGCCTATTACGGCCAGGGAAAATAAATAAAAAAGAGGGGACGTGGCAGCACGTCCCCTTTTTTCTCAGGGAGGAAACGAGATGACGGTGTATTACCAGGACAAAAATGTCACGGTCCGCGCCATGGAACCGGAGGATTGCCAATCCTTTGCCCAGGGATTTGCCGCCCAGGGGTGGGATAAGCCTCTGTCCCAATTTCAGCGATATCTGGAGGAACAGACACGG
Source organism: Clostridium sp. CAG:1013 (assembly GCA_000432995.1). Lineage (GTDB taxonomy): Bacteria > Bacillota > Clostridia > Oscillospirales > Acutalibacteraceae > Acutalibacter. The sequence continues at coordinate 29,614 of HF972685.1, read as the reverse complement.
GGAGAACGGAAGGTGCTGGTGGGCTTGTGGCAAGGAGAGCAGGCCGGGTATACCACCCTTCTGCCCAAAGCACCTGCGGGAGCCTTTGCAGGCAAGGATTGGCCGGAGGTCTGCGATTTCAACGTGCTGGAAAAATTTCAGCGGCGGGGGATCGGAAACAAGATCCTGCAAACGGCGGAGGAACTGGCCGGAGAGGTCAGTGATACCGTCTGCCTGGGAGTGGGGCTTTACAGAGGGTATGGTGCCGCCCAGCGGTTGTACATAAAGCGGGGTTATATTCCCGATGGTACCGGCGTGTGGTATCGGGATGTGCAAATAGAACCCTACGGTCCCTGCGCCGCGGATGATGACCTGGTGCTGTATCTATATAAAAAGCTGGATCGGAAAGAGTTTCGCCTTTTGAGGGAGGAGGAACTGACTCCGGAGCTGTTTCGCTGGTTTGACCGATTCCAGCCGGTGGAGCGCTGCTGGCGCAAGGAAGAGGATCGCTGGGTGGTGAAGGACATCGCCTTCACGGAGCGCTGGGGTGAGAAGGAGTACCAAATCCTGTGCGGCTGCCTGAAAAAAACCATAGCTGGAAAGGGATATGTCTGGGGAGTGTTTGTGGAAGGCAGGCTGAAAGGGTTCGCCTCTGTGGAAGGGGACAAAATCGGATCCCGGGCACAATACGTTGACCTGACCAGCATCCATGTTTCCGCGGACGCCCGAGGCCATGGCATGGGCAGGAAACTGTTTCTGCTGGCGGCAGAGTCTGCTCGGGAGTTGGGTGGGGAGTGCCTGTACATCTCCGCTCATTCCTCGGTGGAAAGCCAGGCTTTTTACAAGGCCATGGGCTGTGTGGAAGCTAGGGAGTATTGCCTCTCCCATGTGGAACAAGAACCCTGCGACTGCCAGCTGGAATATTCTCTCCTGTAAACGCAGAAGAATCACATAAAAAAGGAACGCTTTCCCCTAGCGGGAGGGCGTTCCTTTTTATGTTAGAACCGCTTTTCTGCTTAGAGCAAGGGGTCAACTTTTTGTAAACAGTTTTTTCAAGGCCTGTGATTCCTCTGAGTTGAGGTCGTAGGCTGAGATGATTTTGTACAGGTTTTGCTGGCCTTGGATGGTAATATCTTCTGAGGAAAAACAGCTTTTGATGCGGGCCATTTCCTCCAGCCATATGGTATCCCGAAACTCGTACTGATAGAATGTGAAAGTTTCACCAGTGGGGGTAGACAGACGAATTTCGCAGCACCAGTAGCCCTTGCCCCGGAATCTCCGGTGAAAATCAGTCTGTATGGTGAGGTGAGAAAACTCTTCTGAAACAAAGTGGTCTGTAGGCTGACCGAAGGAATTATAGCAAGCTAAGGAGCCGTCCTGATAGAGGCATTTCCGACTGAAGAGGCTCAGACTCCCCAAAAGCAGTGTTAGAGCAAAGAATACCGTCAAAGTCACAGCGATTATCCGGCGGTTTTCCTTTTTGGAAGGACGGATCATAGCTTCTTTCTTGTAACGGGAGCTGAACAGAGGATAACAATGCTCGTCCCAGGGAGGACGCCCGTATTTTATCTTACGGTTTCCAAAGAGAGGAAGTCTGTTTCCTGCGGTAAATTCCAAAAAGCAGACAGGGGTACAAACGAGCAATAAGAACAAGGGGATCAGGAAGAAAAAGGAAAGGTCTTTTGAGGAAGCGGCTACAACAGTCGGGTCGGAAAAAGCAATACCTTTACGCAATAGTAGAATGCCTAGGAGGAAAAACAGCACAAGTCCATAGGACAGGAGAAGAAAGAGAAAATACAAGGTTTTGTCCAAGATAGACAGCGGCGGTCGGGGAGGTTTGCGCCGTTTGGCCTTCTTTTTCTGTTTGCCCATGAGAATCACCTCCCCTATAGCATACCTAAAAATTATGAGGAGCGCAAGTCTGCATCAGAGATGCATCCAAAGGGATAATACCTCTCAACACAGTCTTGTGGTCGGAGCTGATTTGCCCTTGGGTATCGGCATGGGAAATATTCCACTGAGATTTGCCTGATGATCTTGGAACACACAGAAAAAGAAAAGGAACGCTTTCCCCTAGAGGGAGGGCGTTCCTTTTTTGCGGGCCGGCGCGGCCTGTTATTCGGTCATCCTGTCCCGATCCCGGAAGATCAGGGTGATGCACCACAGGGCGGCGATACCCACCAGGGTGAAAATGATCCTGGCAACAATGGCATCCTGACCTCCGCAGATCCAGGCTACCAAGTCAAAACGGAAAATGCCCACCAGCCCCCAGTTGATGCCGCCAATGACGACCAGGGCCAGCGCGATCCTGTCTAAGATACTCATGTTAGACTTCCCCTTTTGTGTAGAATTCCCGGTTTGATTTCCGGGTTGGGTCTCAAGGGTAGTGTGGGCGGTTTTCGCTTATTTATGCGCGGGGTCTTTTTCGTCTTGGGAAGAGGGCTCCGGTTTTGAAAACAGTTCCCGCAGACCAACTCCCAGCAAAAACACTCCAAACACCCGCCGAAGAGTCTCCACGTCCAGTCGGGACGCCAGAAAAGCTGCCGCCA
>HF972685.1:26826-27059 GCA_000432995.1 Clostridium sp. CAG:1013 | reverse complement strand
CACAGGCGGGCACTCCTGCCAAAACACACCATAGAGCCGCCTGCTTTTCTACCAATCCCTGGCGAAAGTGGCTCCACAGAGCGGGCAGGGCGCAGCTTACAAAATATACCAAATTTATGCCACCGGCTTGGAATTGGTCCATGCCCTGAACCAGGGTCATCCACAACAGCAGCAGCGTGCCGCCGCCCACCCCAAAGCCGGAGAGAATCCCAGTGGCGGCGCCGGCCAGAATG
>HF972685.1:9198-26797 GCA_000432995.1 Clostridium sp. CAG:1013 | reverse complement strand
AATCAGCCAGTTCACAGAGCAAGCACCGCCCGCACTCCGCCATAGAGGATCAACGCCCCGAAGGCCCGGCGGAGAAAGGTGAGAGGCACCCTCTGGAACAGCCGTCCGGAAAGGATGCCGCCTAAGGCGCCGCCCAGCAGGTAGGGCCATGCTCCGGAAAGATCCAGTCCGCCCTTGAACCAATACACCCCTGCCGATACCAAAGACAGGGGAAGGATCACCGCCACAGAGGTGGCAAAGGCTTTTCGCTGGGGGAGCTTGGCCCACCGGGTCAGCAGAGGTACCAGGAACAGTCCGCCTCCCGAGCCAAACAACCCGTTAGCCATGCCTGCCAAGGCTCCCGTGAGAGCGTATTTCCACTTCACGGCCCATTCTCCTTTCGCGAAAAAGTGTCAAAAACAGTATTTCCCAAAGAGGATGCTTTATGCCGCAACGGGAGAAAATAGGTTGACCTGAGAAATCCCGTTTTTTTTTCGCATGAAAAAGCATGGTTCTTTCCATACTGAGTACAAGGAAAGGAGTCGGTTTCTGCCTATGAAGAAAAAAGTGTACGGTGTGGCGGTGGTCTTGATGGTACTGCTGGTTGCTGCCTGTGTGTCCATTTTTCGGGCGGTCCACGGAGAGGAATATGTGACGGCCGCAGGGGCCCAAAGTTTGTACCGCTTGGATATCGCTCAGGTGCGGGGCACCATTTACGACTGTGATCTTGTGCCCCTGGTGGGCGGGGAGACGGAATACGTGGCGGCGGTTGCTCCCACCATTGAAGCCATTGGCGCTTTGGAGACCGCCACCCAGGGGCAATATCGGGATCAGCTGGCGGTGGCTTTGGAAAACGGCAGGCCCTTCCAGCTGACCTTGGATGCTCCTGTGGAGGGTTCCTGTATCGATGTGTTCCAGGTGCCCCAGAGATATTCCGAGGATCAGCTGGCGCCCCACATCATCGGCTATCTGGACAGTTTGGGCAGCGGCGCCGCAGGTATTGAGCTTGCCATGAACGACGTGTTGGAACTCTATGAAGGAGAAGTGTCCGCCACCTATCGGGTGGACGCGGTGGGAAGAGCCATCGCCGGGGAAGAGCCCCAGGTGGTGAACACCTTGAAGGAAGCCAAGGGCGGGGTGGTGCTCACCTTGGACAGCCAAATCCAGCAGCTGGTCCAGGACGCGGCTCAGGAGCTGGATCAGGGGGCGGTGGTGGTCACCGAGGTGCCGGGCTGTGAGATCCGGGCAGTGGCCAGCGTTCCGGATTTCGATCCTCTGGATCTGGGAGACGCCGCCCAGCAGGAGGATTCCCCTCTGGTGAACCGGGCCTTTTCTGCTTACGCTCCGGGATCCGTGTTCAAGCTGGTGACTGCTGCGGCCCTTTTGGAGGAGGGTTTGCAGGACACGACGTTCACCTGTGTGGGGTCTCTCAACGCAGGAGGATTGCAATTCCACTGCATTGACAATACCGCCCACGGGGAGCTGGATCTGGAAGGAGCTCTGGCGAAATCCTGCAACTGTTACTTTATCAGCGCGGCCCGGGTGTTGGGCGGGCAGAAAGTGCTGTCCATGGCCTACAACTTGGGATTCGGCCAGGCGGAGGAATTCGGGCGGGGATTGTGGAGCGCTTCCGGGGATTTGCCCACTTTGGAAGATCTGAGCAATGCCCGGGCGCTGGCCAACTTTTCCTTCGGGCAGGGAGAACTCACCACAACGCCCTTGCAGCTTTGCGCCATGATGAATACCATTGCCAGTGGGGGCACCTACACCTCACCAAAGCTGATTCAGGGCTTGGTGGATGAGAATTTAGAGGTGACAGAGGTGGAGTCTTCTGCCAGCCAGACCATGCGGGTAATGAAAACCACCACTGCCAAAACATTGCAAAAGGCCCTTATCGCCACGGCGGAGGAGGGGACCGCCCGTCCCGGTGCTCCGGAGGAAGGGGTGGTGGGCATCAAGACGGGCACGGCCCAGACCGGTGTGTATGAGGGGGAGGAGGAATTGCTCCACTTCTGGTACTGTGGGTTTGTCTGCGATGAAAACGGTCCCCGGTACTGCGTGACTGTGCTGAAGGAATCCGCCACGGAGGATGGGGGAGCCACGGCCCGAGTGTTCCAGGAAGTGGCCCAGGGACTGCTTCTTTCTTTAGAGGAAGGGAATTGACAGACGGCTCCGGGGCGGCTATAATAAGGGTACAATCACATAGTGGGTTATTGCGCGGAGAAGATGTTCCCCGCTCCCTTGCAGAGAGTCGGCCGGTGGGTGAAAGGCCGTCAGGGAGATGGAGCAGGCCGCTCCCGCTGTTTGAGAAAACAGTGCGTTTTCGGCGCATGCCGCGATGAGCGGCACGGTGGTCCCCCGTTACCGGGACATGAAAGCAGCGGGCGATATTGTCCGCAATTTGGGTGGTACCACGGGCTTTTCCGTCCCATTGTTTGGGGTGGAAAAGCCTTTTTTGCGATTGGGGGGAGTTGGCTGTGAAAGAGGTCCTGCGTACAAAGCGGTTGATCCTGCGGGAAATGACCTGGGAGGATCTGCCGGATCTTGCCCAAATCCTCCAGGATCCCCAGGTGATGTACGCCTATGAGCACGATTTCACAGACGAGGACGTAAAACAGTGGCTCTCCCGGCAGCTGGATCGGTACGCGAAATACGGGTTCGGTCTGTGGGCGGCAGTCCTGCAAAGTTCTGGGGAAATGGTGGGCCAGGCAGGCTTAACCTACCAGGACTGTGAAGGGACCCAGGTGCTGGAAGTGGGCTATCTGCTGAAGCGGAGGTTTTGGCATCAGGGATACGCCAGGGAGGCGGCCGCTGGCTGCCGGGACTACGCGTTCCAGATGCTGGGAGCACCCCGGGTCTATTCGGTGATCAAAACGGATAATGCCCCTTCCATCCGTGTAGCGGAGAGCCTGGGGATGAAACGGGAGAAAGAGTTCATCACCCGCTATTACAACGGGGATATGGCCCATTTTCTATATGGGATTTCAAAGGAATACTGCCAGCCTGGAAGCGATCCCAGGCTGTGAACGAGGAAAGGTGGATTATGAATACATCGTATTGTGTGGAACAACTGAAGGCCCTTTGTGCCATCGACAGCCCCTCCGGATTTACGGACCGGGCGGCTGACTACCTGATGGAAGAGCTTTCCCGGCTGGGGTATCAGCCGCAAAAGACCCGCAAGGGCGGCGTCACTGTCTGCCTGGGGGGCGAAGGCCGGGGGCTGCTGCTCATGGCCCATGTGGACACCCTGGGCGGAGTGGTCCAGACCATTAAGGGCAATGGACGTCTGGTGCTCTCTCCCGTGGGAGGCTTGCAGCCGGAAAACTGCGAGGCTGAAAACTGCCGGATCTACACCCGCTTCAACGGAACCTATACCGGCTGTTTGCAGCTCAACGACGCATCCGTTCATGTGAACCCGGACTACGCCGGCAAGGACCGGAAATTCCAGGGCATGGAAGTGGTCATTGATCAGCCGGTGAAAACCGCTCAGGATACCCGGGAGCTGGGCATCTGCGAAGGGGATTTCGTCTGCTTCGATCCTCGCACCGTGGTGACGGATTCCGGTTACATCAAGAGCCGTTTCCTGGACGACAAGCTGAGCGCCGCCATTTTGCTGGCCTACGCGAAAGAACTGAAAGACCAGGGAGTCACCCCCAACCGGAAGGTGTACCTCCACTTCACCGTGTACGAGGAGGTGGGCCACGGCGCCGCGGCTTCCGTACCGGAGGACGTGGAGGAGCTGATCAGCGTAGACATGGGCTGCGTGGGTGAAGGCCTCCAGTGCACTGAGCGAGAGGTGTCCATCTGTGCTAAGGATTCCGGCGGGCCTTATGACTACGCCGTGACCACCGCTCTGGTAGAGGCCGCCAAAGCCGCCGGGGCCGCCTACGCCGTGGATGTGTATCCCCGGTACGGCAGCGACGCAGAAGCTGCTCTGCGGGCAGGCTACGACGTGCGCCACGGGCTGATCGGCGCGGGCGTATATGCTTCCCACGGCTACGAGCGCTCCCATGTGGAGGGCGCGGAAAATACGCTGAAACTGCTGTGGCAGTACACTACAAAATAAGAAACACAAAACGGGGATTCCCCGATTTTAAAAAGAGAGGGTTAAAATACAATGCAGTGGACAGGGTTAAACGAACTGAGAGAAAAATTTCTGGAGTATTTTGAATCGAAAGGCCATCTGCGGCTGCCCAGCTTTTCGCTGATCCCCCAGGGTGACAACAGCTTGCTGCTGATCAACTCCGGCATGGCGCCCATGAAGAATTACTTCACCGGCGAGGTCACTCCGCCCCGTCGGCGTGTGACCACCTGCCAGAAGTGCATCCGTACCGGCGATATTGAGAACGTGGGCTACACCGACCGCCACGGCACCTTCTTCGAGATGCTGGGCAACTTCTCCTTCGGCGACTACTTCAAGCGGGAAGCTATCTCCTTTGCTTGGGAGTTCTTCACCCAGGTGTTGGAGATGCCCAAGGACAAGCTGTACATCTCCGTGTACGAGAACGACGACGAGGCTTGGGACATCTGGACCAAGGAGATGGGCGTGGAAGAGAGCCACATGAAGCGCCTGGGCAAAGAGGACAACTTCTGGGAGCACGGCTCCGGCCCCTGCGGCCCCTGCTCTGAGATCTACTTCGACCGTGGCGAGGAGCACGGCTGCGGCAAGCCTGACTGCGGCGTGGGCTGCGAGTGCGACCGGTTTGTGGAAGTGTGGAACAACGTGTTCTCCCAGTTCAACAACGACGGCCATGGCAACTATACGGATCTGGCTCAGAAGAATATCGACACCGGCATGGGTCTGGAGCGTCTGGCCTGCGTCATGCAGGGTGTGGACAACCTGTTCCTGGTGGATACCGTGCAGAACATCATGAAGAAGATCTGCGAAATCGCCGGTGTAAAGTACGGTGAGGACAAGAAAAAGGACGTGTCCCTCCGAGTCATCACCGACCATATCCGCTCCACCGTGTTCATGATCGGTGACGGCGTGCTGCCCAGCAACGAGGGCCGGGGCTATGTGCTCCGCCGTCTGCTCCGCCGGGCTGCCCGTCACGGCAAGCTCTTGGGTATTCAGGGTGCCTTCCTCAAAGACGTGGTGGACACCGTGATCCAGGAGAATCAGAGCGCTTATCCCGAGCTTTTGGAGAAGCGTGAGACCATCAAGAAGATTGTCTCCTTCGAGGAGGAGAGCTTCCAGAAGACCATCGACCAGGGCATGGCTTTGCTCAACGAGCTGATCGACAAGGCGGACACCAAGGTGTTCTCCGGCGAGCATGCCTTCACCCTGAATGATACCTATGGCTTCCCCCTTGACTTGACCAAAGAGATCTTGGCGGAGCGGGGCATGGAAGTGGACGAACAGCGGTTCCGCCAGCTGATGCAGGAACAGCGGGAGCGTGCCCGCAACGCCCGGAAGGACGCCGGCGCAGACGCTTGGAAGGGCGAAGGCAGTGCCGCCTCCGGCCTGCCCGAAACCGTGTTCACCGGCTATGACCGGACAGAGGACAACGGCAAGGTGATCGCCATTATCCAGGGCGGCAAGCTGGTTGAGTCTGCTGACCAGGGCGCAGAAGTCTCCGTGGTTCTGGATAAGACCCCCTTCTACGGAGAAGGCGGCGGCCAGGTGGGCGACAGCGGCGTGCTGGAGTCCGAAGGTGTTTCTCTGGACGTGGTGGACACCAGCAAGCATGAGGGTGTCTATCTCCACCGTGCTGTTGTCAGCGACGGAACTCTGAACGTGGGGGATGCCCTCACCGCCAAGGTGGATGCTCAGCGCCGTGGAGCCATCATGCGCAACCACACCGCGGCTCACCTGCTCCAGGCGGCTCTGCGCCAGGTGCTGGGCAGCCATGTGGAACAGGCTGGTCAGTTGGTGAACGAGCATCATGTGCGGTTCGACTTCACCCACTTCTCCGCCCTCACTCCCGAGGAGCTGGCTCAGGTGGAACTGCTGGTGAATCAGGAGATCTTGAAGGCCGTACCCGTGTCCATGGTGGAAATGGGCATCGAGGAAGCCCGTCAGAGCGGCGCCATGGCTCTGTTCGGCGAGAAGTACGGCGACGTGGTGCGTGTGGTTTCCGTGGAGGACGGTTTCTCCAAGGAATTCTGCGGCGGTACTCATATGGACAACACCGCCCGTCTGGGCCTGTTTAAGATCGTGTCCGAATCCTCTGTGGCTTCCGGTGTGCGGCGTATCGAAGGCGTCACCGGCATGGGTGTGCTGGATGTGCTGGCAGCCCAGACCGCTACTCTGCGGCAGACGGCTCAGGCTATGAAGGTGGCTAACCCCATGGAGCTGCCCATGCATGCCCGCCAGATGATGACAGAGATCAAAGACAAGGACAAGACCATTGACACCCTCAACGCTAAACTGGCTCAGAACCGCTTGGAAGGCGTGTTCCAGAACGCTCAGGAAGTGGAAGGCGTGAAGGTGGTGTACGCCCTGCTTTCCGGCACTGGCAGCGACGCTCTCCGCGCCCTGTGTGACAAGGCCAAGGAGCGGTCCGAAGCCATCGTGGCTGTGTTCGCCGGTGTGTCTGACGGCAAGGCGACTCTGGCAGCGGTGTGCAGCAAGGCCGCTCAGGAGAAGGGTCTGAAGGCCGGCGTGCTGGTGAAGGAAGTTGCCCAGCTGTGCGGAGGCAACGGCGGCGGCCGTCCTGATTTCGCCATGGCAGGCGCCAAGGATCAGTCCAAGCTGGATGACGCTCTGGCTGCTGTGCCGGAGCTGGTGAAGAAGCAGATCGGCTAAAAACCGGTAAAAATAGAGAGACCATTTTCAGAAAGGAGCATTTCTTATGACAGACTGCATTTTCTGCAAGATCGCCCAAAAGCAGATCCCTTCCAAGATCGCCTATGAGGACGAGAATGTCATCGCCTTTTACGACCAGGACCCCCAGGCCCCGGTGCATGTATTGGTTATCCCCAAGGAGCATATTGCTTCTGCTATGGAGATCACTCCGGAGAACAGCGCCCTGATCGCCAAGGTGTGGGAGGCCATTCCCAAGATCGCTCAGGATCTGGGTCTGGAAAACGGTTTCCGTGTAGTGAACAACTGCGGTAAAGACGGCATGCAGACAGTTCAGCACCTGCATTTCCACCTGCTGGGCAAACGGCAGATGGGCTGGCCGCCCTTCCCAGCGTGACGCTGGACCCAAGTCGCGCCGTGGGCGGCTTGCTTCGCGGCGTGCTGAGCAGGACGGAAGCTCGCGTCCGCGCCGACGGTTTACTGAAAAGGTCGGCGAGCTCAGTGCGATCAGCGTGATGCTGGCGGGTGGCCCCGCTGGACTAGTCGCGGGGGCGTGCGCAGGAAACCATTACCTCGCTGTCCGCGGGTTTGGGGCATCCCAGGTTTCCTACCCGCCGCGCTGTGAAAACGGGAATGAGTTGACAACGAGATACTACATCCGCTTTCCCAGGAGGAAGCGGGAAGGAGGAAATGACAATGGGTGAAGTTTACAAGATGAACATTGCCGGGTGTGAACGGGAACTTCCCATTTGCCCCATTAACGAACACATGGACATCGCTGGGTTTGTCATGTTCAGCGATGTGGAGATCACTGAAAAGACCGCCAAGGCTCTGATGGAAAAGTGCCCGGAGCACGATGTGATCGTCACTGCGGAGTCCAAAGGTATTCCGCTGGCCTACGAGATGGCTCGGATCGGCTGCCGGAACTACGTGGTTGCCCGCAAGGGGATCAAGGCCTATATGGAAGACCCCATTCACGTGGAAGTGAAGTCTATCACCACAGACCACGTGCAGAAACTGTACCTGTCCAAGGCTGACTGTGAGAACCTGAAGGGCAAGCGGATCCTCATTGTGGACGACGTGATCTCCACCGGCGAGTCTCTGGCTGCCATGGAGGAACTGCTCCACGCTATCGGCGGCAAGGTGGTGGGCAAGGCCTGCGTCTTGGCGGAAGGCGACGCCAAGGACCGCACGGATATTATCTTTCTGGAGCCCCTGCCCCTGTTCTTCAAGTAAGCTGTGGTAAGGCCCTTTGCCTGGCTGGGATTTTCCGCCTACGGGGCGTTGGTGCTCTGCGCGGTGTTGGGTCCCGAGTACGCCCGGGGCCTGGCATTGCTGTGCCTGTTGGCTTCCGGTATCGCGGCGCTGAGCAGGGTTTTCCTGGCAGGCCGTTTGGGCCGCAGTGGGAATCGTATGTCTAAAGAGCTTTTGGGAGAAGTCCCAAAGGCTCTTTCTCTTTCTCGGAGATTGTTTTGGGCGGCTGTTGCCCTGGCGGTGGCAGGTTCTTTCTGCGGCGTCTATGTGCTTCGCTCCCAGGGAGTACAGGAACTGCAAGGTCTTACCGGTCAGAAGCTGGTGATCCGAGGACAGGTGCTGGACTATCCCTTGGAGCAGTATAACCGGTATTATTACAGGATCCAGGTGGAGGGTCTGGGGGAGGAGGATGGCCCCATCGAAGAGGTGAAACCCTTTCCCCTGCGGCTGTCTGCTTCCCTGCCACTTACATGTGACCCCTACGACTATGTGGAGTGCGCCGTCACTTTCTACGATTTCGACCGGGGAGGCGGGCTTTACTCTACCTACAACTCCCGGCTTGCGGACGGGTACCAGGCGGGAGGATACCTGTCACAGTATGAGGGCATTGTGGTGGAGGAGACCGAGAACTTCTCTCCGGGAAAGTTGTTGGTGGAACTGCGCCGTCAGGTGGGACGTGAGCTGGACCGTGCTCTGCCCCGCCGGGAAGCGGGCCTTTTGAAAGCCATGGTGCTGGGGGACAGCAGCGGCATCTCCCAGGAGGACATGGGACATTTTCGCCAGCTGGGTGTGTCCCATCTTCTGGTGGTGTCCGGCCTGCATATGACCGTACTGGCGGCTTTCCTCCAATTCTTCCTGAAACGCTTCCCCATTCGGAAGGCGGTAGGGAACCTGCTCACGGGGATGTTCCTGTTCCTCTTTCTGCTCCTTTCCGGGTTTCAGCCCTCTGCTGCCCGTGGTGCGGCCATGTACGGCGTTCTTCTTCTGGCGGATTCTTTTGGCCGCCGGTCCGACGGGGTCAACTCTCTTGGATTGGCGGTGCTGCTGGTTTGCGCGGCGAATCCCTTTGCCGGTGGGGATCTGGGATTTGCCCTGTCCGTGACCGCCACCCTGGGGATCGTCTCCCTGTACCGTCCCATTTACAGCTTTCTGCTGGGAGAACGGCTCACCGGACTTCCCCGGAAGCTGTGGAAGCCGGTGGCTTCCTCTTTGGGCGCTACGGGTTCCGCCGTGCTGGGAACGTTTTCGGTACAGCTAGCGGTATTCGGCGGGTTCCCGCTGCTGATGCCCCTAGCCAATTTTCTCATGGTTGTTCCGGGAACGACTCTGGTCTACCTGTCCTTCTGCGGCGCCTTTTTAGGACTGCTCCCTGCCACAGCTCCTCTGGCGGAGCCCTTCTTGTGGGCTGCTGGATGGGCAGGCCGTCTGTTGCTTTGGTTGGCTTCCCTGTTGGCTCAGTGGAAAGGTCTTTTCCTGCCCTTGACCAGTGGGGTTGGTCTGGTGATCACAGTGGGATTTTTGCTGCTCCTGATGGCTGCCGGCCTGGTGGGGAAGGACCGACTTCTGAGAAGGCTCCTTGTGGGTGCGATGGCTGTGCTGGTGGTGTTCGGGACGCTGTTCCAGGGGTGGTTAAACCGGGATAAGGCAGTGTTTGCCGTACCCTACGCCGAGGACCAATCCTGCGTGGTGCTGATCCAAAACGGAAAAGCCGCGGTGCTTTCCTGCGGAGGATACCAGACCGGAGCGGTGGAGGAGATCCTCCAGCGGCATAACGTGACCCAGGTGGAGACCCTGTGTCTTCCTCTCAGCGATACGGATTCCCGGGAAGCTGTGGTTCAGATCTTGGGAAACTACGGGGCCGACACTCTGGTGATGCCCCAGGATGCCTATGTGGGCCGGGATCTGGAACTGGTTTTGGAAAAGACCTCTCTGGAATTCCGGGAGGCCGGGGAGAGCTTCCAGGTGCTGGAGGGGATCACCGCTCAGATCCTGCCCCGATGGGAAGGGGTGCGGTTGACGGTCAACGGGGTGGAAGTGTTGGTGGAATGGGAGCAGGCGGCCAGCCAAAGCTGTGAGCTTTTGTTCACCAACCAGGAGGACACCCAAGTGAATTCTTCGTTGTCTGTTTGGCAGACCGATGCTATAATAGGAGAAAACGGCCAAGGCCTCACCTTCTCGCAGGAGGGAATGGTGATGCCGGTGGAAGATGGCTGCTTCGCCGTTGAGATCGATGTTCAGGGAGAAGTGGCGGTAAGGAGGGAAAGCTGATGCCCACTGTGGACGAGATGGGACTGAAAAAACAGATCGCTTCCGGGGAACTGGGAGGTCTGTTCGTGGTGGCCGGAGAGGAAAAACTTCTGGTGAAGCGTCTGGCCAGGCAGCTCATCAAGCGGGGGGCGGGAGAGGCTTTTCCCGAGTTTAACGACCAGGCTTTTACCGACGAGTCCTCCCTGGACAGCGTGGGAGACGCGGCCCAGGCGCTGCCCTTTTTCTCTGACCGGAAATGTGTCAGCGTGGCGGATTTCGACGTGGAGACGAAAAATTCCCAAGACTTGGACAAGCTCTATGAGCTGTGGGAGCTTTCCCCAGAGACCACCACCCTGGTGTTCTGGTATCCCACCCTGGATTTCGACAGCAAGCGCTCCTCCAAGTGGAAAAAATTCCTCAAGGAGGCGGAGACCCGGGGCACTGTAGTGTTCTGCGAAAGACGGAGCCAGTCGGAGCTTCTTCGGTATCTGTCCCGGGAGGCGGAAAAGGCTGGATGCGTGTTGTCCCGGCAGAACGGATTAAAGCTGCTGGAGTACGTGGGCCAGGACCTGACCTCCTTGGGCAACGAGATGGAAAAGCTCTGCGCTTTTGCTCTGGGCCGGGGAGAGTTGGAGATCTCCGGGGAGATGATCGAAGAACTGGTGGCCAAGTCCATGGAGACCACCGTGTTTCTTCTGGCCAAGGCTCTGGTGGCCGGAGAGTATGAAAAGGCCTACACCCTGCTGGATACCCTGTTCTACCAGCGGGAGGAGCCTATTGCCATCGTGGGCGCTCTAGGAGCTTCCTACCTGGACATGTACCGGGTGCGGGCGGCGTTGGAAAGCGGCCAGACTTACGAGGCGGCCGCTCAGTACGGGGACTACAAAGGCAAGGACTTCCGTTTGCGCAACGCCCAGCGCAACGGCCGGGGCGTGTCCCAGCAGGTGCTCCGGGAAAGTCTTCATCTGCTGCTGGATGCGGATTTGGCGCTGAAGGGCTCTCGGCTGGATCAGCGGATCGTTATGGAGGAGCTGGTAGCGAAACTGCTTCTGGCGGCCCGGGGGGAACGGTCATGATCCGAGTGAAGGAAGCCATTGTGGTGGAAGGAAAATACGACAAGATCAAACTGTCCTCGCTGGTAGAAGGTGTTATCATTGAAGTAGGCGGTTTCGGCCTGTTCAAGGACCGGGAAAAGCTCCAGTATCTTCGAGAACTGGCGGAAAAGCGGGGGCTCATCGTTCTTACAGACAGCGACGGCGCCGGGTTTCTTATCCGACACAAGCTGTCCTCCTGTATCCCTCCTAACCAGTTGAAGCACGCCTATATCCCGGATATTTTGGGCAAAGAACGGCGCAAGGCAGCTCCCTCTAAAGAGGGCAAGCTGGGGGTGGAGGGCATGGAGCTTTCCGTCCTGAGGCAGGCCTTGGAAAACGCAGGCGCTACCCTGGAGGACGTCACCGGGGGAGGGGAAGGTTCCCCTTTCAAGGGAGACATCACCAAAGCGGATCTGTTTGCCTGGGGCCTGGCGGGAAAACCAGACAGCGCCGCCCGTCGGAAGGAGTTGCAGCGACGGCTGGGACTGCCAGAACGGCTTTCCGCCAATGGACTATTGCAGGCGCTGAATGCCCTGTACAGCCGGGAGGAATTGGATTCGTTCCTGAAAAGGGAGGAGCAGTAAATGGATCGGACGAAAGAGACTCTGAATCGGGCGGCGTTCCGCACCAGGGGCAGATGGTATTTGGCCGTGGAAGTGGACGATTTTCTGGATGAGCTTGCCGTGAGTCTGGAGGAGGACACCCGGGAAACGGAGGAACTGGGAGAAAAAGTCCGGACGCTCCGCCAGGAAAAAGCCCAGCTGGAAAGAGAGCTGAAAGAGTCCAAAAACCAGTTGGAGCGGTGGAAGGAACAGTCGACGGAGGAGCGTCAGCGCCGGGTGTGCCAGGAGCTGGAACAGGAGCGTGACCAGCTGATCCAGGATATCAAGGCACTGCGGCAGTTCCGAGAGAACTTCCGGGATGCGGTGGCTCAGGACGCGGAGCGTCTGATCCAGCAAATGGAGGAGCTTACCTCGCCGAAATTGTTGTGAGGAATCTGGTCGTGGAAAAGAGATTGGAGACGAGCCGCCTTCTACTGCGGCGCAGCCGGCTGTCCGATGGGGAAGCGTTCCTGCGGATAAGGAACAGCCCCTATGTGCTTCGATACAACCCTATGGATCCCATCACTTTAGAGAAAGCGTTGGAGCAGCTGGCGGAGGACAGGGATTCCTCCCGGGCGTTTTATTTGGAGGAGCGAGCCACTAAGAAGTTGGTGGGTGTGGTCTATTTGGCGGAGGATTCCCTCCGATACGGAGTGCCTTCAGTGACGCTGGAATATTTCCTGGGGGAGGAATTCGCAGGCAGGGGATTGATGACGGAAGCCTTGGGAGCGCTGTTAGAATACGCCTTTTTCGTAGTGGGAGCGGAGGTGGTCTCCGCCCGGGTGTTTCTGGACAACAAGGGATCCCAGAGGGTATTGGAGAAGCTGGGGTTTACTCGAAATGGCGTTCTGCGGCAAGCGGTGAAAGGCCGGGAGGGAACGGTGTACGACGATGTAGCCTTTTCCCTGCTGAAGGAGGAATTCTTGCAGCGGCGGGAGGAATCACAGAGTTGACGAAAGGGGGAAGCGGATTGGATATGGAGCAGGAGCTGGAGTTGGAGCGAAAACAGCGGAGAATCAACGAGTTTCTTGACTTGTATAAACAGTTGGAGGACGTGCTGGAGGACAAATACCGCAACGCCCGTCGGCACTACTCTAGCGTAGTATTCGAGTTCATAAAGGACAAGGAGAGCGCTCCCGTGCGTGACAAACTGGAGGTCTGCCGGGAGATCCGCAATCTGCTCACCCACAGCGCCAACCTGGACGGGGAACCCATTGTGGAACCCTCCGGCCCGGTGGTGGAGGCCATGCGGGATGTGCTGGAGTATGTAAAGCGTCCGGCGTTGGCTATCGAGTTCGCCACCAGGGGCGATCAAGTGATGAAAGCTCACATGCATCAGCGGGTGCTGCGGCTCATGGAGGTCATGGATAAAAACGGTTATTCCCATATTCCCGTCATGCGGGAAGGAGAGTTCTGCGGGGTGTTTAGTGTAGGCTCCGTGTTCCAGTACATTCTCCGCACCGGAGGGAAGGGCATCAGCCCGGAAACCACTGTGGCAGAGTTGGGGAAACACCTAGATGTATCCGCCCACATGGAGAACTACGAATTTGTCCCCAAGGACGCCACCTATATTTCCGTGCGCAAGGCGTTCGAGCGTGTGCGGGGCAAGAACAAGCGTGTGTCCGTGGTGTTCATCACGGAGCACGGCAAACCTGGAGAACCCCTTCTGGGGATGCTCACCCCCTGGGATGTGCTGGGGGAACCGGAGGAGAGATAAAATTACCCCGGCGTTTCTCAACGTGGAAACGCCGGGGTTTTTGCGCATATTTAGAAGGGAAACAGTTCTCCGTAAAACAGCTGATGGAGCGCCACTGCTCCTGCCGCTCGTACGGAAGGGTGATCTTTGGCGCGGCTTAGTTGGAAGGAGAGAGAACGGGTGTTTTTGGAGAGCAGGCGCTGCTCTGTTTGGTGTTGAAGCTTGTCCAGAAGGAGTTTTCCCCGATAGGCCGCCGCCCCGCCAAGGATAATGGCTTCCAGCTCCAACAGATTATTCAGGTTGGTAACGCTGGCAGCCAAATACTCCGCCTGGAGTTCCAACAGGCCGTCGCAGAAGCCGTCCCCATTCCAGGCGGCATCCACCAGGCTTTCCCAAGTGGTGAGTTCGGGGCGCACTCTCCGGGCATCGTATAGGATGGCGCCGGTGGAGGCATACAGCTCCAGGCAGCCTCGATTCCCACAGGAACAGGGGCGGCCTTGGAAATCGATGGAGGTGTGACCCAGTTCGCAGCCCAGTCCGTGAGAACCGGTGAAGATCTTCCCGTCCAGGGCAAGCCCCAGTCCAATGCCGTCGTTTACCAGAATCAGCGCGAAGCTCCGGTAGGGGGACCCCAGCTCCAGCTCTGCCCGGGCCATGGCGGAGGCGTTGTGCTCTATATACACGGGATGATGAAGGCGTTGACCCAGCTCCTCTTTTAGGGCAAGACCATGCCAAGGCTCGAATCGGGGAGGGTTCAAAATTTTTCCCCCAGCGGCGTCCACCGGACCTGGTGCGATGGCCCCCACTCCCAATACGCTTTCCGGAGAAATTCCCTGTTCGTCCAACAGTGTTTGGACTGTCTGAGCTATGGTGTCCAGTGCGGTTTGAGGTTGGGGACAGTAGGAGAGCACCGATGTTTTTCCCAGCATGTTTCCCCGCAGGTCTAAAAGCCCTACCTCAAAACCTTCCCGGTCGATGCTGATCCCCACCGCTGTTTTCCACTCTGGGACCAGGTCCAGGAGGATGGGCCGCCGTCCGGGGAGGGTCTCTTCCGGCTCTTTTTGGATCTCCTGAAGAATTCCTGCCTCTAGAAAGTCTCCAACGATATTCCCAATGGCGGCCTGACTCAAACCGGTTTCTTTCGCCAAGCCTGCCCGGGACCGGGGACCCTGCCGGATCAGACCCAGGACCTGACGGCGGTTTTCCAACTTCATGGTATCTTTGTTGCTGCCCAAAGTGGACATGGTATTCCTCCTCCCCAAGCGGGAATTTTCAACAGTGCGTTCCTTCATTGTGGGAAAAGATCACTCTTTCCGGCGTGGGAATGCCCATACCCAGCAAAGCCACAGAGAGCGCGGCCGCGTCTCCCAGGTGTTCCCCCAGTTGAGCGGGGAGGATGCGGCAGGCGTCCCGGTTGAGAGAAAGAGCTTCCCGGTTCAGGACCTCTTGGGCCGGTCCTTCCAGCAGGTCGCGGCTTCTGGCGTAGATGCTTCCCAAAACGATCCGTTCTGGGTTCAGCAGGTCCACCAGTAAAGCCAAGGCGGCTCCCAAGTGACGGCCGCTGCACTGGTAGATTTCCAAAGCATCTGGGTCCCCAGCTTCAGCCGCCTGTGCGATGGATAACGCAGTAATGGTGTCCAGATCCTGGAAGGTGGGGCAAAATTTGGCGGGTCGTCCTTGCTGCAAACGTTCCAGGGCAACGGCGCGGCCTAGGCCAGCAATCCCGCCCCCACTGCAAAATCCCTCAAAGGAGCCGGCTTTCCCGTAGCCCACCGGGGCGTAGGGAGAACCGTCCACCTGGGGGCAGCGGCAGTGGCCTAGCTCACCGGCCAGGTTTCTGGCTCCGGAATAAAGTTCTCCGTTCAAAATGAGCCCAGCCCCAAAACCGGTTCCGAAGGTGAGAAACACCATGTTCCGACAGCCCTTTCCAGCCCCGAAAGTCCATTCAGCCACTGCGCAGGCATCGGCGTCGTTCTGCAGAAAGCAAGGGGACTCAAACCGCTGGGAAAAATATTCCGTCACCGGTACCCGGTCCCAGCCGGGAAGATTGGGCGGGGAGAGGATCAACCCAGCTTGGCTGTCCAGCGGTCCTCCGCAGCTGACCCCCAAGCCTGAAAGATCGCGGCTGGAAAGTCCCCGTTTTTCCAGCAGGCTCCGGAGCGTTTTTTCCAGCAGTGCCAAAGTAGGCGCCCAGCCTCCCTGTGGGGTGGGGAGCTTTTCCTTTTCCAGGACGTCCAGGGTGTCACCCTGAAGACATGCCAGCGTCACGGCCAGCTTGGTACCGCCGATATCGAATCCTGCGATATAGTTCATGGTGGTCTCCTTTCACAGTTCCGTGATGAGGGTCTCTTTCACAGCGCCGGTGGCAGGATCCACCCGCAGGGTCTTGATCTCCTGGGGCGCCAGGGAAAGCTCTTCCTCCACCCCCAGCAGGGGCAGGGACAAACGGCCTTTGGCAGACCGCCCACCGGTCTCGTACAGCCGAAGGATGAACCCTTCTCCGTCCTCGGCTTCCTTCACCACAGACAGCGCCAGGTTTTCCCCCTCCAGGTCTGCTCCCTGGTATACCGGCTCCAGGCTGCCCTGATGGTGGGTCTCCAGCACCAGCTCCGGAGCCATATTCAGCAGATTGGCCCGGCGGACCGTGGAGGCGGGGTCCGTGTCGGGGGAGAGGGTATAGCGGAAGAACTGCTCTCCCTGGTCCTGGTACTCTACCAGGTCATCCCGGACACCGTAGTGGTCGGCGTAAATGCAGCCCCGGGCAATGGTCATTCGCAGCTCTGCGCCCTGGGGATGCTCCAGGATGGAGAAGCTGTACTTACCGTCGTTGCACAGGCTCAGGCCGGCGCCGTCGGCGGAGGAGGCAAGCACCCACTTGTGGGCGGGGAATTCTTCCCGGCTGAGAGGGTGTTCCTCAAATCCGTAGGGCAGAGAGTAAAGGGCTTTGGGATCTTTGGCGTGAAGGGGGAAGGAAAGCTTTAGCAGCTTCAAATGCTCCGCCATGTCCACCAGGCAGGAGACTTCCAGTTCCCGGGAATCGGCGGCAAGACGGAAATCCTGGCGCAAGGTGGTGTTCTGATACCGGGTGGTCACCCGGATAGACGCCCGGAGGGGACCTGTTTCCAGCAGGGTCACTTGAGCCTGCTCCAGTTCTCCCTCCACCTGGTCAAAGACGGTGAGACCATGGGCCCAGGTATCGGGCTGCTGGTCGTTGATGACCAGCGCTTTTGCCATGGGCCCGCCTGCCAGCTCCCGGCAATGTTCCTTGTCGTAGAAGCTGACGATGGTTCCCGTGAAGGGGTCAAACTCTACCCTTAGGTATTGGTTTTCCAGAGTGTACCCTTCTCCTTTGGCGGGATGGTCCACCGGCGCGTCAAAGGCTTGGTCCTTGAACACGTAGAACAAGGCATAGCCATAAGCGGGGACCTGGGCCTCAAACAGGGTGTTGGTTCGGTCTTTCAAGTTTGTCTGGGGTCCCCGGACAATCTGGCAGGGCACAGGGTGACCCTCAGCGTTGCACACGCCAGCCACAGTGGTGTTCAGCTGTACCGGCTGGCGAATGGGGAAGGAGTGAGGATTGAACACCAGTACCGGAGCGCCTTCGCCATCCTTTTCCCAAAGGATCAGAGCGTTTTTCTGGCAGGGAGTCTGGGAAAGCCCCTTGGTGGTGCGCACCTTCCAGGAAATGCGGTGCAGAGCCTCCTGAGTGATTTCCCACGCGGTGTCCTGGGCGGCTCCCAGGGCGTTGAGAGCGTCGTCGTAGGCCTCTCGAATGGAGCATCCTGCCAGGATGTCGTGGAACTGGTTGAACAGCACCTTCTCCCAGGCTTCCTTCAGCCGCTCCCGGGCGCTGCCACAGCCGGTGAGCTTTTGGGCCAGAAGGTGGAACTTCTCCGCCTTCAGCAGGGCATTTTCCGCCAGTCGGTTGGCCCGTTTCACGGCAGAGTTGGCAGCGTAGCAACCGCTGGCGTGGTGGAGCAGG
>HF972685.1:0-9192 GCA_000432995.1 Clostridium sp. CAG:1013 | reverse complement strand
CTGGCGTGGTGGAGCAGGCTGCCACGCACCACAGGCAGGTCTTTCGCCAGGGGAGAGCTTTCCACATCCTGGAAGTACTGCCGAGTAGAAGCGAAGGTCACCTCTGGCTGTTCCTCTGTCACTTTTTCCAGAACTTTCAGTCCCCGAATGGCGGGACCGCCTCCGTGGTTGCCCACACCGTAAAAGTCCATGTAGGGGATTTGATTGTCCTGGGCAAGTTTTTTCAGCAGCTCCACCTTTCCAGCCAGAGGCTCCACTCCTTCCGGAGCGCCCCAGAAATCCGTGTACTCATATTTGATCTTGTGAGTCAGCACCCGGCTGCCGTCGGGGGCTTCCCAGTAGAACAGATCGGGGAGCTGGGTATTCTCATGACTTCCGGGACGCATGAACACGTAGGAATCCATCCCGGATTTTTTCAGCAGCTGGGGCAGCATGCCGTTGTGGCCAAAGGAGTCCACATGGTAACCCACCTGGGCGGTGACTCCCAGTTTTTCCTGGAAATACCTTTGGGAGTAGAGGGCATGGCGGCAGAAGGCTTCCCCGGAGGGCAGATTGCAATCGGGCTGGACCCAAAATCCGCCGGTGACAGACCAACGACCCTCCTGCACCCGCTGGCGGATCTCCTGGAACATGTCGGGGTCGATCTGTTCCACCCATTGATAGTAGGAGGCACAGGCGCTGGTAAAGATGTAGTGGGGGAATTCCTTCATTCTGTCCAGAGCGGACCGGTAGGTGGAGAGGATCTCCGAAAGGCCCTCGCCCTTTTTCCAGAGCCACACAGGATCGATATGGGCGTTCCCAATAAGATAGATGGTATTCATGGAAAAAGCTCCTTTTAATAATTTGAATTTAGAAATTGCTTTGGATAAACCCATTATAACCCTGCTGATTTCCAGAATCAATAGGGAATAGAAAGAAAATTCTTGACTTAAATAAATGAGAGTGCTATTCTAAAGCTGAAATTACTTAATTCAAATAATAAAATATCCCGCCAGAAGGGAAAGACCCCAGCTGGCCGAAGAAATGTAGAAGGAGGCAGGCTTTCATGGATGCTATTCAGACCTTATTGGAGCGATATCCCGTCCTTTGTTCTCAAGAGGAACCTTTGCGGGAAGCGGCAAAGCTGCTCTGCGCCTGCGGCAGGTCCGGCGGAAAAGTGCTCACCTGCGGCAATGGGGGCAGCGCTTCCGACGCAGAACACGTGGTGGGCGAGCTGATGAAGGACTTCAAAATGCGCCGTCCTATCCGGGAGGAGACACGGCAGCGTTTGGCAGCCGTGGATGAAGCGCCCCAGGACTTGATGGACAGTCTCCAGGAGGCCGTGTCCGCTAT
This sequence comes from Clostridium sp. CAG:1013, assembly GCA_000432995.1. Lineage (GTDB taxonomy): Bacteria > Bacillota > Clostridia > Oscillospirales > Acutalibacteraceae > Acutalibacter. The sequence goes on along the minus strand of HF972685.1, from coordinate 7,860 downwards.
TTGCCTTAACTCCCACACCTCGCTTCTGACGGCCCTGTGCAACGACGGGGACCCCGCCATGATCTTTGCCCAGCAGGTTTACGGCTACGGCAGGGAAGGGGATGTGCTTTTGGCATTCAGCACTTCGGGGAATTCCCAGAATGTGCGCAATGCCGTTCGGGTTGCCCGAGCGGTGGGAGTGCGGTCCATTCTCGTTTGCGGACAGTCCGGCGGGACCATTGCTCCCCTGGTAGATGTGGCTATCCGGGTGCCGGAAGAGGATACCTACAAGGTCCAGGAACTGACTCTGCCGGTATATCACGCTCTGTGTATCCTGATGGAGCAGGAACTGTTTGGCGGAAAATAAAACGGGGAAAAGAAAAAGGGTGAGCAGCTGATGCTGTTCACCCTTTTTGTTATTGAATCTTGGGGATTCTCCCATGGGAAATGGGGAGATCTTATTTGGCGTCCTCTTCACGCAGGAAGTCGATGCAGCGCTTGACTTCTTCCAGACCGGTGGGATCCAAGCCTTCGCTCTCCACAACCATGGGGAAGCCCAGCTCGATGGCAGCCTTGCGGACAGCGGCCACAGGAGCAACGCCCTGGCCCAGAGACTTGCCTTCCCGATTGCCCATGCCGTCCTTTAGATGGATCATGTGGATGCGGTCCTTGTGCTCGGTGATGAAAGCCACGGGATCTTTCTTGGCCACGAAGGTCCAGTAGGTGTCAACCTCCAGCAGGATGTTGGTGCGGTTGAGCAGCTCCATCTCGGGGATCATGCCCTCAGCGGTGGGAACGAAATCGCAGTCGTGGTTGTGATAGTGCAGGGAGATGCCCTCAGCCTGGAGGCGGGGGATCAGCACATTGACGCGCTCTACCAGAGCATCGATCTGCTCTTTGGTCTCCTGCTTGGCGTAGGGGATGATGATGTCGGTGCAGCCAATGGCCTTGTGATAGGCGATGGTCTCCTCCAGCTTGTCGTCCTCCAGCTCAACCAGGGGAGTGTGGGTGCTGGAAACACGCAGGCCGAACTCGTCCAGCCAGCTCTTCACGTCCTCAGCGGAGTTGCCCATGAAGCCGGCAAACTCCACAAAGGAATACCCCATGGCAGCCACCTGCTGAAGAGCGCTGCGCATGTCGGTCTTGGTCAGGTCACGCACACTGTACATTTGCAAACCGTATTCCATGATATGTCCTCCTAAAAAGATATTTTATATATGTGGAAAACCCCGCCAAAGGCAGGGTTCTCCCAGATTGTAAAATAAGCCGTGGTTTAGGAATCCACACGAGCCAGGTAACGGTCATAAGCGGCCTGAGTGATCTCAATAGCGCGCTCGATGCCGCTGGTCTCCAGCTCGGCAATGTAAGCGTCCCAATTCTCCTCGATGTCCAGAGCGCCGCTGATGAACTTAGCGGTGTTCTCCTTCACGCAGGTGCTGATGTCAGCATACAGAGCGGCACGCTCGGTGGACTCTTCCTGAGTCAGAGTGACGGAGGAGGGCAGGCGCCAGTCGTCGCTAGCCTCAGCCCACACCTCGTAGCAGGTCTGATCCTTCTCAGGCACACCGGCCAGCTCACGGGTCCAGTCGGACCAGTTAGCAATGCCAGCGGAGGGGCACAGGTAGCTGGCCATGGTCTGAGCCAGAGTCCAGCCGTTCTCGTTGTTCACGATCTTGTCGGTAAAGACGGGCTCGCCGTTCTCGTCAAACTCGAAGGTGTCGCCCTCAACACCGTAGTTGGCCAGCAGAGCGCCTTCCTCGGTGTACAGGTAGTCCAGGTAACGCAGAGCAACTTCCCAGTTCTCGCAGTCAGCGGAAATGGCGGTGTTGCCGGAGGTGTAGGAGTCGCGCAGACGGATGTGGATCTCGTCGCCCTCGTTCTTCACAGGAGGATTGACGGGAACCAGGTTCATGTCGGGATCCTCAGAGGAAGCCTCATACAGGGAGGGCATGGTGTACAGGGCGGCGAAAGCACCGGAAGCACCGGTAACCACCTTGGCCATGTCAGCGGTACGCTCGTCAGTGGCCATGAAGTCGGGGTCGATCAGGCCCTCGGTGTACCACTGATGCATGATGGTCACATACTCTTTCCAAGCGTCCATGTAAGGCCCGAAGTTGACAGCGCCGGTCTCGTCCAGCTGCCAGCTGTTGAGCACGTTCAGACCACCGGACATGGTGCCGAACTCGCCGTCGGAACCGGACCAGTTCAGGATCAGGGGAGCGGTAGCGCCCTTCTCTTCCTTGAACGCGGTTAGCACGTCATGCCACTGGTCGAAGGTCTCGGGCACTTCCAGGCCCAGATCGTCCAGCCAGTCCTGACGCATCCACAGGCCCAGCCAGGGACCCTGCTTGGACTGACGCAGCTCGTATACAGCGCCCATACGGCCGGAGTCGGTGGTGGACAGCAGCTCATACTGCACGTCGGAGGTGCGGATGGCGTTGTAGTTGGGCATATACTCGGGAACCAGATCGGTCAGATCCAGGAAGTAGCCGTCGTCGATAGCGGCGTCCACACCATCGGAGTAGTAGGAAGCGCCAACATAGATCAGGTCGGCCAGGTTGCCGGAAGCGATCATCAGGTTGAAGTTGGTCTGATAGTCAGCGTTGGAAACAGTCTCGAATTCCAGATGCACGCCGGTGCGCTTTTCCATCTCCTGATAGAACTCGTTGTCGTTCCAGTCATTGGTGATGATGGCAGCGTTGGTGTCGTCAGCATTGAAGTAGGTCAGAGTGACAGGCTCGTCCACGATGGGCAGCTTGAACTCGCCGGGCTCGGCGGTTTCGCCTTCCTCGGCGCCGCTTTCGGTGGTGGCGGAGCTGGTCTCGTCGGTGGTGGAGCCGGTGTCAGCAGTGTTGCCGCAGGCAGCCAGAGACAGGACCATGGCCAGAACCAGCAGCATAGCCACCAGTTTTTTGGCGTTTTTCATTTTGGTTTCCTCCTATATCGATTTGGTTGTGAGCGCCTCCTCGGAGGAACGCTCTATGGCAAAAGCGCGGACACGCTGTTGCTTCATATTGTGGAAAAGATTACCCCTTGATAGCGCCGATCATAACGCCGGACTCGAAATACTTCTGGATGAAGGGATAGAAGATGAACATGGGCACAGTGGAAACGATGATGGTGCAGTACTTGGTCAGCTGTTTGTACAGCACCGCGTCGCCCGATTCGCCCGACGCCAGGATACTCACGTCCACGTTGGCGTTGCTGCTGTTCACGTCCACCAGGAGCTCTTTCAGGATCAGCTGCAAGGGCTTCTTGTCGGGGGAACGCAGGTAGATCATGGCGTTGAACCAACTGTTCCAGTTGCCGATGACGTAGTACAGAATGATGGTGGCCAGAGTGGCCTTGATCAGGGGCAGCATGATGCGGAACAGGATGGTGAACCGGCCGGCGCCGTCCAGCATGGCGGATTCCTCCAAGCTGTCAGGCACGTTCTGCAGAGCGGTACGCACCAGGATCAGGTAGAAAGCGCTCATGCAGTTGGGCAGGATCAGAGCCCAGCGGCTGTCATACATGCCCAGGGTCTGAGTGACCAGGATGTACAGGGTGACGATACCACCGGAGAACAGCATGGTGAAGGAAATGATCAGCATCAGGGGATTGGCCCAGATGAAATCCTTTCGGGACAGGGCGTAGGCCGCCATAACGGTGAGGAACATGCCCAGAACGGTGGTGGAGATCACGTAGATAAAGGTGTTCAGGTAGCCGGTCCAAATGTTGTTGTCGGCGAACACCAGCTTGTAACCGGTAAGGTTGAACTTCTCCACATGCCAGATCAGGCCGGACTGGTTCATAACCCAGCTGGCGTCGGAGAAGGACGCGCAGAACACATGCCACACGGGCAGGATACATACGATCATGATAAGCGCGAAAAATACGCAGTTGGCAACATTGAAGATCCGGCTGCCAATATTTTTGCTTTTGACCATTGCCATGGAAGATCTCTCCTTTCCCTTTTTAATTAGAACAGGCCGGCTTCCGTGTACTTCTTGCTCAAGGCGTTGGCCAACAGGAGCAGCACGAAGTTAATCACGGAGTTGAACAGGGAAACGGCCGTGGAATAACCGTAGTTCATCTCTTGGATACCCTTGCGGTAGATGAAGCTGGAGAGAATGTCAGCAGATTCGTACACCTGAGGGTTGTACAGAAGAATGGTCTTTTCATAGCCCACGGAGAGCATCTGACCGATTCGCAGGATCAGCATGATCATAATGGTATCGATGATGCCGGGGATGGTGACCCGCAGGATACGCTGCATCCGGTTGGCGCCGTCGATTTCAGCAGCCTCGTACAGAGTCTGATCGATGCCGGACAGAGCCGCCACATAGATGATCGCGTTAAAGCCCAGGTCTTTCCATAGATCCGATAGGACGTAAATGGGCCGCCAATAAGCGTCGTTGCCCAACAGGTTTTCGGTGTTGCCGGTGAAGGCGCCTACCAGAGCAGCCAGAGGACCAGTGGTGGAGCAGAAGTCCACAATGATACCGGCCATAACGACCATGGACACGAAGTAGGGCATGTAAGAAACGGTCTGAACCAGTCTCTTATAATGTTTATTGCGCAGCTCGTTGAGCAGCAGCGCGAAGATGATGGTGATGGGGAACTCGATACCGATCTGCAGGCCGCTGAGGATCAGCGTGTTGCGGATGGTACGCCAGGCATAGGCGGAGTTAAAGAAGTCCATGAAGTTGTCCAGGCCAACAAACGGAGAACCAAAGATACCCAGTTTGGGTTTGAAGTTCTCGAAGGCCATCCACAGGCCGCCCATGGGGATGTAGTGGAACAGGATGTAGAACGCCAGCGCGGGCAGGACCATGATGATCAGGGGCCAGTTCCGAATGGTGTTCTTCTTAATGTTGTCCCAAGTGTACTTGCGGGGTTTCCGAACCTCGATGGCCGGGTTCGAAAGATACGACGCAGTCTTGCGCATACGTACTTCAACCTCTCTTCCTCGAATGCTGTTTACAGTTTTTTGAGAAAAGATTTAAAAAGAATTTACACCTTGTTCTCATGACTGCAAAATGACCGGAAATTAGCACCGGATCGTATGAGACTATTGTACATAAGTTCTTAATAAACTGTAAACAACCAAATTTTTGCCCCACCCTCATTCACAAAAATTTGACATTCGCCAAAGGGCGGATGGTGCCTGTTTTTTGTAATAGAGGTGGGGCAAAAAAGGGATAACACCGGGAAAAAGTCACTTTTTATCTACATATTGGCCGGGTGTGCTGCCTTCATAACGCTTGAACGCGCGGATCAACGCCCGAGAATCGCCATAACCTGTGAGCTCGGCGGTCTCTCGAACGGTTTTTCCCTCCTTAAGAAGGTTTTTTGCAGCTTCCAGTCGGACAGTATGCAATTCCTCCAACAGCCCGTGACCGGTCAGGTCTTTGTATTGGTGACTGAGGGTGGAAAGATTCCTATTCAATTTGTCGGCGATCAGGGAAACATTGAGGAAGGGATCCTGATAGTTTTCCCGGATGAACTCCTGAACTTGGTTTACCAGCAGGGTGCCCTTTTCTTCCGGTTTGGCGGAAGGATCGGGGAAGTCCAGATGATTGCACAGCTCCAGCAAGCCTTGACGCATCTCCTCGGCAGTGTCGGAAGAAATCACCTCCACGGCTTTGCCCCGGTTTTCCTCGTCCAGATAGGGGAACAGCACTTCGATCACGCTGCCGCAGCGGTGGCGGATAAGCTCGATGGGCATGGTGTTGTTGAGAATATCCTCCTGCAAAAGAGTCTCCAGAGGTTTTTGGATCTTCTCAGGCCGGCCGGTGGCCAGAGCGCCCACAAGCTGCTTGCGGTGCAGGGGGAAATCCTTGAAGTAGCCGGGATATTCCAGCAGCTCCCGGGCCAGCCACACTCCGGACCGCCGAGAATGTTCCCAAAAGCTGTCCTGACCGCAGGCCCGCTTGACCAGGTTCCAGGCTTCAGGAGCGTCTGCCAAGTGGGAGCATACGTCGCTTACATAGCACACCAGAGGATGGCCGGTCTCCTGCTGGACCTGAGCTGCTTTTTGACGGATTTCTTCCAGATCCACTGTATTCTGCACCAATACGATCACCGTGTTGGCGCCGATGGTGAGGCAAACGCCGTTTTCCCGATCCAGGAATACATGCTCCAGGGCTTTATAAAGATCCTCCATTAAGGTGGAAACGTCCTCCTTGGGAGTGCCTTCCACCATGGCAGGAGAAAAAGACAACATCCGGAAGGGTTGGCTCTCTTCCAAATAACGGGAAAGGCAGGAAGCGTCCTGAGTAAATCCTAGCAGATACCGCCACAGGGACAGGTCGTAGTCCCGCTGTTCCGATTCCATCAGCTGTTCCAAAAGCCGTTCCCGGTCCTGAGCGAAATCTGTGAGCGCCTGGCTTAATTCTGTCAGGGAGTGGTAGTCTTGCTGGTCTTGACCAGAGGACTTCTTCACAAAGGGAAGCACCTTCTGAATGGGGGACCAGGTGCGGCGGCTGAGGAATACAGCCAGACCTACGCCCACAGCGATGACCAAAACCAGCTCCGCTGCCAGCTGCAGCCACAAGGTGCGAAGAGCGCCGTAATAGGCGTTGCTGGAAACCAACAGCCCGTACCGGAGCCCGCTGAGGTTCTGGGAGGGATAGACGGAGTAAATCCAGGTCTCGCCCCCGGCATGGATGCTTCCCTGAGCGGTTTCCGATTCTTCCAAGGGCTGGGAGATCTCCTGGGCATAGGGGCTGCCGCAGAAGAAGGTTCCGTCATTTTCCATCACGAACATTTTCGTGGTGTCTGTGTTCAGGAAAGACTCCTCTTTTTCCAGTTGGATAAGAATGCCTAACTGAGCGTAGGGGCTCTTATAGCGGCTGTCATAGCATGTTTTTGTGACCAGCAGATAGCCGTTGCCGTTGTCACCAGGGTCGACTGTCTGCACGTTGACGCTGACGCCGCTGTTGTTCAGACTATCCAACAGGGTTTTATAATCCACGCCCAAATCCCAAGTGGAAATGTCGGCAAGTTCGGGATGGTAAGTGCTTTTGTCGGTGATCAGATACCCGCTTTGGGGCAGATAGGCGATGCAGCGCACATAAGAGGGGCGCTGCTCGTTGGCGGCTTCCAGTACCCGAAGGATCCCCACCAAGCTATAAAGGTTTTCCCCTTCCACTGTGTCGAGAGAAGCCAAACTCCGCAACTGTTCGTTTTCGGAGAGCAGATCCAAGGTGTTGGAGGCGTCGGCCAGGGTGCTTTCCAGATTGTTCTGAGCGTTGCGCAGTGTGGTTTCCTGTTCTTTGGCAATGGATTGCTGGATCTCCTGGCGCATGTTGCCGATGAGCATTAAGGAGAAGACGAGAGGGATCAGGCAGACGCAAAGATAAGACGCTAAAAAACGCCGGTATAATTTCACGTATGCCACCCCTTTCTCCAGTGAATTCTCATGCCCAATTTAAGACAATATGAAAAATTATAGCACAAATAATTCTTCAAAACAACATAAAAGGCGAATTTCCCTTGGTTTTTGCTGGAATCAGAAGAAAAAACGCAATTTCCTGTTAAAAAAATGGCAAATCACTGCCTTGCGTTGATGTTTTAAAGGACCAGAGTGCTCCCGGTGTTTTACGAATGCAAAAGAGGAGAAATTTCTAAAAGAATGGAGTGCCAAATGTAGGATTGGATTTCTTGTTGTATGAGCGAAATATATTTCCTTTTATAATGTAATAGGAGAAAAGAGAGCTATAAGCAGGTGGGAGAATAAAAAAGAGGCCCAAAATGGCCCCTGAAACAGCGAAGTGTGTTATAAGCAAAAAGAAAACGCACTCCACAATGTGAAGTGCGCGCCCTGGGTCCAGCGTCACGCTGGTGGCTGTACTAGACAAAAATGAAACCAAGCAAAAAACGCGGGCAGTAAAAATC
>HF972684.1:53802-66311 GCA_000432995.1 Clostridium sp. CAG:1013 | reverse complement strand
AGGCACGGTTGCGGTCGATATCCTCCGGCCGTTCAATGGTGGCAGCCAGCAGGATCACCCGTTCGGGCATGACCTCAACACAGCCGTCGCTGGCCACCGCTTCACGCCACTGCCCGCTTTCATCCTGAAACCGCACGATCCCCGCCGCGATAGCGGTAACCATGGGTTCGTGGCCCGGCAGCACACCGTAGGAGCCGTCCGGTCCGGGCAGGATAATCTGCCTGGCATTGCCGGAAAAGAAAATATCCTGGGGAGAAACCATCTCCAAGTAAAATGTGGAAGCCATACGCTGCCTCCTTACTGTTCCTTGCTCTTCTGCCAGACTTCGTCGATGGTGCCCATGTTGTTGAAGCACACCTCGGAAACCTTGTCCAGCTCGCCGCCCAGAATGGCCTCAAAGCCCTTCACCGTGTCCTCCACGGCCACATAGCGGCCTTCCTTGCCGGTAAAGGCCTGGGCTACAAAGAAGGGCTGGGAGAAGAACCGCTGGATCTTCCGGGCCCGACTGACGGTGAGCTTATCCTCATCGGACAGCTCCTCCATGCCCAGAATGGCGATGATATCCTGCAACTCCCGATACCGCTGCAAAACTTCCTGGGTGGCCCGAGCCACGTCGTAATGGCGCTGGCCTACTACGTCGGGCTCCAAGACCCGGGAAGTGGACTCCAGAGGATCCACGGCGGGATAGATACCCTGCTCCACGATCTTTCGGGACAGCACAGTGGTGGCGTCCAAATGGGCGAAGGTGGTAGCGGGGGCAGGGTCGGTCAAGTCGTCGGCGGGGACGTAAACCGCCTGCACCGAGGTGATGGACCCATTCTTGGTAGAGGTGATCCGCTCCTGGAGAGCGCCCATCTCGTTGGCCAGGGTGGGCTGATAACCCACGGCGGAAGGCAGCCGTCCCATCAGAGCGGAGACCTCAGAGCCTGCCTGGACATAACGGAAAATATTGTCGATGAACAGCAGCACGTTCTGGTGCTCGTGATCCCGGAAATACTCCGCCATGGTCAGTCCGGTGAGGGCCACCCGCATACGGGCTCCAGGGGGCTCGTTCATCTGGCCGAACACCAAAGCCGTTTTCTCGATGACGCCGGACTCGGTCATTTCACGCCACAGGTCGTTGCCTTCCCGGGTACGTTCACCCACGCCGGTGAAGATGGAGTAGCCGCCATGCTCCGTGGCGATGTTGCGGATCAGCTCCTGGATCAGCACGGTCTTGCCTACGCCGGCGCCGCCGAACAGGCCGATCTTACCGCCCTTGGCATAGGGAGCCAGCAGGTCGATAACCTTGATGCCTGTCTCCAAAATCTCCACCTGGGAGCTCTGCTCCACAAAATCGGGCGCCTCCCGATGGATGGGCCAACGCTCCTCACAAGCCGCTGGCCCCTTGTCGTCGATGGGATCGCCCAGCACGTTGAACATCCGGCCCAGGGTGCCCTCCCCCACCGGCACGGAAATGGGAGCTCCGGTGGCGGTGACAGTCATGCCTCGGGTCAAACCCTCGCTGGTTGCCAGGGTGATGCACCGCACAGCGCCGTCTCCCAGATGCTTGAGCACTTCCAGCACCTGGGTTTCCCCGCCGTTGTTCACGGTAAGGGCGTCATAGATCTTAGGCAGCTTGCCGCCCTCGAACTGAACGTCCACCACAGGTCCCAGGACCTGCAATACCTTTCCTTGCTTTACTTCCATGAAAGGGACCCCTTTCTATCTGGTCTCGGGGAAACGTCCCCGGTTGCTTTCTCACACGTGTACCCGCCTCACAGCTGGGTCAAGCCCGCAGCGCCCCCGGCGATCTCGGTGATCTCCTGGGTGATAGCGCCCTGTCTGGCCCGGTTGAATTCCAGGGACAGGCTTTTGAGCATTTCCCGGGCGCTGTCGGAAGCGGAATCCATGGCGGTCATGCGGGAATTCTGCTCGCTGCAGAAGGACTCCACCAACGCGCTGAACAGGTACCCCTTGATGACGCCGGGCACCAGCACGTTGAGCACCGCTTCCTTGGAGGGTTCGTACCGCACCACGTCCCGGTACTGATCTGCCTCGGAAAGTCCACGTCGGGCGCTGAGCATAGCCCGGTCCAGAGGCAATACCTTGATGATCTCCGGCTCCATCCGCACCGCAGAATAGGAGTGAGTGAACACCAGGTAGATCTCATCCAAAACGCCCCGCTCGTAAAGGTCGATCAGCGTGTCGGTGATCTCCCTGGCCCGCTCCATGGTGGGATCCTGGGCGGTGTACATGAATTCCCCATCGATGGGGATGTTTTTCTTTTCAAAGTAGTGCCGCCCCATCTGCCCGATCAAAAACAGGGTGGGGTCTTTTTTCCGGCTGAGGTAGCTCTCCGCCAGCCGCAGCACATTGTGGTTGTAGGCACCCGCCAGGCCCTTATCACCAGTGATCACCACGAACCCTGTTTTCCGCTCTTCTTCCGGCTTGTTGTGACCGTCAATGTACCGATGCTTCAAGTCCGGGGAATGACGGAAAATGTCCAGCACCGTTTTGGCCAGCCGGTCAAAATAGGGCTCCACTTCAGACAGCTGTTTCCTGGCCTTCTTCACCTTGGCGGAGGAAATCAGGTACATGGCGTTGGTGATCTTCAGGGTCTGCTCCACGCTTTTGATCCGGTTGCGGATCTCAGTTATGCTTGCCATGTGGCGCTCACCTGCTTCTTATAGGTCTCGCAGCACTCCCGGATGGCCTCTTCCCCTTGGGTGGAGAGTTCTCCGGTGTCGTCAATAGACTTCATCACGTCGGGATAACGCTCTGTCATCTCGTCGGCCAAGCCCCAAGCCACCTCACGGACCTTTTCCACCGGCACATCCGCCAGCAGCTTCTGAGTGGCAGCGTACAGGATGACCACCTGCCGGGACACGGCCATGGGATGGTACAGAGGTTGTTTCAAGATCTCCACCAAACGGTTGCCGTGATCCAGGGCTTCCTTAGTGGCGGGGTCCAGATCGGAGCTGAACTGGGTGAACACTTCCAGCTCCCGGAACTGGGCCAGGTCGATACGCAGGGAACCAGCAATCTTTTTCACAGCCTTGGTCTGGGCGGCACCGCCCACACGGGACACAGACAAGCCCACGTTCACAGCGGGCCGCACGCCGGAGTGGAACAGGTTGGATTCCAGATACAGCTGGCCGTCGGTGATGGAGATCACGTTAGTGGGAATGTAGGCGGAAACGTCTCCCGCCTGGGTCTCGATGATGGGCAGAGCGGTAATGGAACCGCCGCCGTACTCAGGAGCCATGCGGCAAGCACGCTCCAGCAGCCGAGAATGGAGGTAGAACACGTCGCCGGGATAAGCCTCACGGCCGGGGGAACGCTTGAGCAGCAGAGACAGGGTACGGTAGGCCACAGCGTGTTTGGACAGATCGTCGTACACGATGAGCACGTCCTTGCCCTGGCTCATGAAATACTCAGCGATAGCCACCCCGGAATAGGGGGCGATATACTGCACCGGCGCGGGGGCGCTGGCGGGAGCGTTCAGGATCAGGCTGTACTCCATGGCGCCGTTCTTCTCCAGAGTGTGGTAGATCTTGGCCACGGTGGAGTTCTTCTGACCGATGGCCACATAGATGCAGATCACATTCTGGCCCTTCTGGTTCAAAATGGCGTCCACAGCGATGGAGGTCTTGCCGGTCTGCCGGTCGCCGATGATCAGCTCACGCTGGCCACGGCCGATGGGCACCATGGCGTCCACTGCCAGGATACCGGTCTGCAAGGGCACAGTGACAGGCTCTCTGGTCACAACACCGGAAGCCTCCCGTTCGATGGGACGTGTCTCGGTGGTGTGTATGGGTCCCTTGCCGTCGATAGGCGCCCCCAGGGCGTCGATGACACGGCCCAGCATCTCTTCTCCGGCGGGGACGGAAGCTCGACTGCCGGTGCGGCGCACCAGGTCCCCTTCCTCAATGCCCTCCTCGGGGCCCAACAAAGCGCAGCCCACGCTGCCTGTTTCCAGGTTCATTGCCAGAGCCTTGGTGCCGTTTTCAAACTCCAAAAGCTCGCCGTACATGACGTTGTCCAAGCCATACACGGTGGCGATGCCGTCTCCGATCTGAACGACGGAGCCGGTCTCGCTGACTTGGGTCTTTTCTTCATAGTGGGAGATTTCCTCCCGCAAAATGGATACGATCTCTTCCGGTTTGCCGTTCAACGCTCAATCCCTCTCTTTCAACGAGCGGCGCAGGCCACGCAGCATGCCCTGCACGCTCTTGTCATAAGTAACGCCTTGGATCTGAAGCACGAAGCCTCCCAGCAGTTCCGGGTCCAGCACCACTTGAAGCTCCACCTTGGAGAGCCCATGGCGGCGCTTGATTCCTTCCTCCAGCCGGGAAAGATCCTCCGGGTGAGGCTGGCGGGCACAGCGGTACACCCCTTGGGCGCCCCCTTCCTCTTCCAGCTTCAGCCGATGGTACTCCTTCACGATGGCGGGCAGCAGTTCCAGCCGTTCCCGGTCACACAGCAGCCGGAAAAAACTGAGCACCTCTCCCTCCACCATTCCTTGAAGCAGGCGGCAAAGTACTCGGTCCTTTTCCTCCCGGGAAACACAGGGGTTGTTCAGCGCCCTCCACAGCTCGGGGTCTCCCTGGACCAAGGCGGCGCCTTTTGTCAGGGCCTCCTCGTTTCGGGTCAGCTCCAACAAGGCCAGGGCGTACCGGGTCTCCAGGGGCCTCATAGTTTGCTCCCTTCCGTCTCAGAAAGGAACGCGTCCACCAGTTTCCGGTCAGACTCCTCATCCAACTCCTTCTGAGACAGCTTGGAGGCGGTGAGCAGCACCAGTTCGGTGACATTTTCCTGCACGCCACGGAGCATTTCCTCCCGCTCCTGGGCCAGTTCCTTTTGGGAGCGTTCCCGCTCCTTCTGGGCGTCCTTGGCGGCGTCTTTCAGTATGGCGCTGTATTCCTTCTGGCCCCGCTGCCGGGCTTCTGCCACGATCTGAGCTGCCTGAGCATCGGCACCCTTCAGCTTCTCCTCATACTGAGAGGTCAGCTCCCGGGCTTTTTCTTTCTGCTCCTTGGCGTCCTTCAGATCGTTCTCGATCTCCGCGGTGCGGCTTTCCATCATCTGTGTGATGGGCTTAAACAGGAAATGCTTCAGCAGCAGAAACAGCACCAGGATATTCACAATGTTCCAAATAATGGACCAATCCAGGTTTAACAAACCCACACACCTGCCTTTCCTTTTTGAACTTGAGAGCTCAAGATCAGCCGAGGATGATCAGCAGAATGCCGATGACCAGGCCGTACACGGCGGTGGCTTCAGCCAAAGCGCAGCCAATAAGCAGGGCGCTCTGGATCTTGCTGGCGGCTTCGGGCTGACGGGCAATGGCATCTACGGCCTTTCCGGTAGCAAAGCTGATACCCAAACCAGCGCCAATACCGGTCAAAACTGCAATAGCGGCTCCAATAGCGATCATAACAATCGACTCCTTTTCGGTAAAGTAAGATCTAAGATTTATGAAAAACGGAAGGTTTCCCGCCCGTTTCTTCCAGAGGATCCTGTTCACTCAATGGTTTCAGCGGTGAACAGGGCAGTCAAAAATACAAACACGATAGTCTGAATGATGCCGTCAAACACGTCGAAGTACATGCTCAAAGCCATGGGCACCACCGCCGGGATGACGATCTTAATCAGCTCCATGATGATGAACGCGCCCAGCACATTGCCAAACAACCGCATGCACAAGGACAGGGGCCGAATAATGACCTCCATCAGGTTGATGGGCAACAGCAGCGGAATGGGCTCCAGGAACTTGTGGAAGCCGCCCTTCAGACCTTTAATCCGGAAACTGGAACCGTAGATCAGTCCGCAGCTCATCAGCGCCAGGGCAGCGGTGACATTCAAGTCCTTGGTGGGCGGGGTGATACCGAACATGCCCACCATATTGGCTACCCCCAGGTATAACCCGATGGTTCCAAAATAGGGAGCGAAACCACGCCAGTGTTCCTCGCCCAAGGTGTTCTTGGTGAACTTGTTGATGAACCCCACATAGGTCTCCGCCACCAGCTGAGCCTTTCCAGGCACTTTTTTCAGGTGCCTGGTGCAGAGGATGGACACCACCACCAAAAACGCCATGATGCCCCAGGTGACTACCACCGACTCCGGAACCGGGATCCCCCCAAACAGGGGAATGGTAAACGCAGTGTGGTTGTTAAGTCCCTCTATCAATTCTTCACGGATTCCTTCCATAGACATCACCCTCTCTGTCAGAAAGCAGCATTTTGCCGAATCGTTTGTGTAAGAACTATAAAAACCAAAGACATCTTTTGTCCTTCTTGCTGAATCTCAGCATACACCCATCTTTTTTTACTGTCAAGAAGCCGTGAAAAAAATTGTAGATGCAACTAAATTGTTTTCTTTCTGAAACGAAAATCTGGCAATTTCCCTTTTTTGGGGGCGCAACTCACGGACAATAATCTCCCTCTCTTCCCATTGTTCCCCCAAAATGGAAAATATGAACAAATGCAAGAAGGGCGGGACTCTCGTCCCGCCCTCCTTGCTTGAAAAAGGAGATTTATGAAAAAGAAACTTGTACTCGTAAATTAGTTGGTAGTGTTCACAGAGGAACCGGTATTCTCCGAAAGCACCAGATTGATCTCCACACTCTTCTGGCTGGTGCTGCGGTAGACCGTCAGCTTCACCGTGTCGCCAGGCTTCTTGTCAGCGATGTAGGTGGCGATGGTGTTTTCGTCGGTGATCTGCGTATCATCGATAGCAGTGATGATATCGCCCGCCTGCAGGCCAGACTTCACAGCCTCTTCGCTGTTGACCTCATTCACATAGAAGCCGGAGATACCGCCATAGAAGCTGGCAACCAGCTGGTTGATATACCCGCCGGTGATACCCAGCATGGGACGATCCTTCACAAAGCCGTACTCGATCAGGTCGGAAACGATGGGCTGTACAGTATCAGAGGGGATGGCGAATCCAAGGCCCTCATATTCGGTGGCAGCGATCTTGGAAGAGTTGATACCCACCACACGACCGTTCATATCCACCAAAGCACCACCGGAGTTGCCGGGGTTGATAGCAGCGTCAGTCTGGATGCACTTGACGGTATAACCAGTCTCGCTGTTGGTAACAGGGCGATCCAAAGCGGAAACATAACCGAACGTCACGCTGGAATTCAGCTGTAAACCACCGGGGTTGCCCACAGCCATCACTTCGTCGCCTACCTGAAGATCACCAGAAGTGGCGAACTCAGCGGCAGTCAGGCCAGTAGCCTCGATCTTGATCACGGCCAAGTCGGTCTGCGTGTCCTCACCCACCAGAGTGGCCTCATAGGTAAGCCCGTCGGAGGTGATTACCTGAAGATTGGTAGCGCCTTCGATCACGTGGTAGTTGGTGACAATATAGCCGTCCTCAGAGATGATGATGCCGGAACCTTCTCCTGCCAGGGAACTGTTGGAGTTATCCTCTTCACCGCTGTATCCAAAGACAAAGCCCTGCTGGCTAATCTGATAATTCTGAATGCACACCACGGAGGGGATTACTTTCTGTGCCGCCTCCTGGCGAGTCAGGCTGTCGGTAGAGACCACATTGCTGGCGTCCTCTCCGCTGTCGGCGTTTTTATACAGCGTAAAAGCGGAGGTCTTTTCGGAACCGGTGCTCTCCACATTCACCACGCCGGTTTGGATCAGCGCGGCGAAGATGCCCACGGAACCAAAGGAAACCACAGCGCAGCACAGTACAGCTGCTACTGCCCGCAGAAGGAATTTCTTTGCCTTCTTGCCGTCCCGAGGCTTTTTAGGCTTGGGAGGCTGCGCGGGAGTGTAATAAGGCACGTTGCTTTGCTGTTGACCGGACCCGTTCCAGGTGTAGGTGTTGGGCTGATTGCCGTACTGCCAGCCGGTCTGTGTGGGATAAGGATTCTGAGACTGTCCACCATAGGGATTGGAGGGCTGCCCGTAGTTGGGGGCAGTGTAGGTGGTATTCTCCGAAGCCTTAGTCTCTTCCTTCTCTGTATTCTGGTTCAACGTTTCGTTGGTGGTGTTGTTGATGTCGTTGTTCTTGTTGGCATCGTTGTTCTCATAGGGATTATACATAAACCATTGCTCCTTTCCAAGCATTGGGAATCGATAAAGCAATCAAGGGACTTTCTCATTTCTTCTTCCCTTGTTGTGACTCTATTATCCCCCGGCTTTGTGAAAAGGATGTGACGGGTTATGGATCCTTCGATGATTTTTAAAAAAATATTTTGCCTTCCGAACAAATCTGGAAGCTCACTGCATCTTTTCCAGCAAATGACTGCGCTTCAAAGCCAGACGCACCGCCGCGCACAGAGGCACGGACACCGCCACGGCAATAACCGCATTGATGCTGGAAGTCACCAGCTTTGTGGCCAGAGCGGTAAGCACTGTCCCCATGGCGCTGCCGATGAGCAGCCCCTCGGCGAAGCTCTTGCCCAAATACAGAATGATGTAGGTCACGCTGCCGGAAACACCAGCCGCCACATTGAGCTTGTGGTTGTCTCCCCGATTGTGACCAGCGTAAGCCACCAGCCCGCAGACTACCGCCATCAAGCCCTTGAACACCAGGGTAAAGGGCGCGGAGAGGATATCTCCGTAGATGATGATGTCGTACAGTCCGGACCCGATGCCCGCGGCCAAACCGCCGGCCACAGGCCCCAGGATGAAGCCGGAAAGCAAGCAGAAAATATTTCCCAGATGGATGCGGGTCATGCCAAACGCCGCAGGCACCGGTATGCTGATGATGCTGCCCACAAAAACCATGGCAGCGAACACAGCGCTTAAAACCACCATGTAGATTGTTTTGTTCTCTTTAGCCGTCATTGCGTCTACCCCCTTGAGGGCGACGAAAATGGCGAAAAAGCCTTCATCTACGCCCTCATTATACTATAAAACCCTTATTTTGACTACCTTGTTCTAGAAAAATAGTGATATTTTTTTCAACCATTCATGCGCGGGCAACACCAGTAGCACGAGCCGCTTCGGCCACAGCCTTGGCCACGGCAGGCACCACTCGCTTATCAAAAGCGGAGGGGATGATGTTGGTCTCGCTCAGCTCTTCTTCGGGGATCAGGTCCGCCAGCGCCTTGGCAGCGGCCACCTTCATCTCGTCGTTGATCTCCTTAGCCCGCACGTCCAGAGCTCCCCGGAAAATCCCCGGGAATGCCAGCACATTGTTGATCTGGTTGGGATAATCAGAGCGGCCGGTGCCCACTACGCGTGCGCCAGCCTCCAAAGCCTCCTCGGGAAAAATCTCCGGGGTGGGATTGGCGCAGGCAAACACCACAGCGTCCTTGGCCATGGAGCGCACCATGTCGCCGGTGAGGCACTTGGGCGCGGAGAAGCCCATAAACACGTCAGCCCCTTTGATCACCTCGGCCAAAGTGCCGGACTTCCGCTGGGGATTGGTCTCCTCGGCCAGTTTGGCCTGGGCGTCGGTCATACCGGGCAGACCGGGGACCAGAGCGCCGTTGCGGTCGCAGACCACCACGTTTTTCAGGCCCAGAGCCATGAGCAGCTTGGTACAGGCAGTGCCCGCCGCGCCAGCACCGTTGACCACCGCGGAGACCTCCTCGATCTTCTTGCCCACCAGTTTCAAGGCGTTGAGCATGGCGGACACGGTAATCACCGCGGTGCCGTGCTGGTCGTCGTGGAACACGGGGATGTCCAAGCGTTCTTTCAGTTTGGCTTCCACTTCAAAGCAGCGGGGGGCGCCGATATCCTCCAGGTTGATACCGCCAAAAGATCCGGCGATCATCTCCACAGTGTGGACGATCTCATCCACGTCCTTGGACCGGATGCAGATGGGGAACGCGTCGATGCCGGCAAACGCCTGGAACAGGGCGCATTTACCCTCCATCACAGGCATGCCCGCTTCAGGGCCGATGTCTCCCAGACCCAGAACCGCAGTGCCGTCGGTGACCACTGCCACCAGGTTGCCCCGGCGGGTGTACTCGTAGGACTTTTCCACGTCCTTCTGGATCTCCAGGCAAGGCGCGGCCACACCAGGGGTGTAAGCCACGGAGAGCTGGTCTTTATTGGTGAGAACACAGGGAGTGTTGACACGGATCTTTCCCTGCCATTCCCGGTGCATTTTCAGAGCTTCTTTGGCGTAATCCACAGCGCGTTCCTCCATTTTCATTCCATTTGTTTTCGATTATAGCACGCTGTTCCCCACCACGCAAGACAAGCCCTTGATTTTTCCCCTCACACTCGTATAATAGAAAAAGACTCTCTCAGGGAGGAATTTTGACATGAACAGTGAAGCAAGACGTTTTGACGCCTGCATTTTTGATTTGGACGGCACTTTGGCCAACACCCTCACTTCCATCGCCCACTTTGGCAACGCCACTTTGAAGGAGTATGGTTTCCCCACCATCCCGGTGGAGACCTACAAAACCCTGGTGGGCAACGGAGCGGACGTGCTCATGCGCCGGATGCTGAAAACCGTGGGTGCCCAGCTTTCCGAAGAGAAACTCCGGGAATTCCGAGCCGCCTACGATCGCCGGTATGAAAGCGACCCCATGGCCCTGGTGGAGCCCTATCCCGGCATCCCTCAGACCCTGGAGAAGCTGAAATCTCTGGGGATGAAGATCGGAGTGCTCTCCAACAAGCCGGACAACATGGCCCAGTACATTGTGAAGGATCTGTTCGGTGATCTGCCGGACCAGGTCCACGGCCAGCGGGCCGATTACCCCACCAAGCCAGACCCCAAAGCGGTGCTGGAAATGGCGGCGGATTTTGGAGTCTCCCCGGAACGTGTGCTCTACGTGGGAGACAGCGGAGTGGACATGCAGACCGGCCACAACGGGGGTATGGTCCCCTGCGGCGTGTTGTGGGGCTTCCGGGATCGAGAGGAACTGCTGGAAAATGGCGCCCAGCATCTGGTAGAAACAGCGGAAGAACTGTTTCTAGTGGCCGCGGGGATTTAAGGGAAATCTTCACATAATTAATAAAAAGGACACCCAGAGAATTCTCGGGTGTCCTTTTCGTATGTGTCATGAATTATCCTTCCTTGGGCACGCTCTGGTTGAACTTATCCAAGGCAAGGGCGGCTGCAACACCCACCACGATGCAGATCACGTTGGCCACGGCACTGCCCACGCTGGCAGTAAAGCTGCCGAAGGGGATAATCACCAGCGTAGCGGCGATGACGATACCCACAATGGCGTGGAAAGCGAAGGAATAGAAGTGGTTGAACAGAGCGTCCACCGCCTTGGCCAGGCAGAGAATGGTCACCACCGCGCCGATCCCTGCAGGGGCCAGCACGCCCAGATCCAGATTGCCAATGCCGTCCACGAAAGGCGTGTACAAGCCCAAGGGCATCAGCAGGGTGGAGAAGCTCATGCCGGGGGCGATAATGCTCAGGGCCGCGCAGAAGCCGCAGAACAGATACCAGCCAAAGCTGGGCACAATGGTCACGGAAAGCAGGTTCAAAGACAACAGCAGTGCCATGATGATGACAAATGCCGCCACCAGGGAGATCCAGCTGCCTTTGGTGCGGCCCTGTTCCCCAGCCTCCCGGAACAAGGAGGGCAGCATGCCGCCGATCAGTCCCACGAACAGACATACCGACTGGTCAGGATATTTTTCCAGGAAGAAGGCCAGGATCTTGGCCACCCCCAGAAAGCCCAGAGCCGCTCCCAGAATCACCGGGAACAGACGAGGCACGTGGGTCTTGAATTTCTTGACAGGGTTAGAGAGAAGTTCCATCACCGGCTTATAGATGCCAAACACCACGCAGAGTACGCCTCCGGAGATGCCCGGAAGCACAGCGCCTACGCCCACCAGCATTCCCTGCAATACACGCAGCACCAGGCGCAGGACGCCTGTATTTTTCTCTTTCATTCTTGGGTCCCCTTTCTCGTTATAGGAGGATCACGGCCCAGCGTTCCAGGCCGCCGTATCCCCTATTATAATCCGGAAGGCTCTTCCAATTCAACCATCTTCTGGTCCGAACAGGCTATTTTCAGGATTTTGTAAGGTTTCTCCCCATTTTGAGGCTCGTCTTTATGGCTGGTTGACAGCTTGGCGCCCCAGGATTATAATCGTAGCAGCTTTGTTGGAAAGGGGGCGGCGTCATGGGACAAACAGTGGGCAGATTTGCACCCACTCCCAGCGGGTATCTCCACTTGGGAAACCTGTTCTCCTCCCTGCTGGCTTGGTTGTCCGCCAAGTCTCAGGGCGGGAGGATCATCCTCCGCAACGAGGACTTAGACCCGGACCGCTCCCGCCCGGAATTTGTCTGCCAGGCTCAGCGAGACCTGGAGCTACTGGGGCTCACCTGGGACGAGGGCGGAGATCTGGGCGGACCCCATGCCCCCTACGATCAGGGCCTCCGCTTCGACTTTTACCGGTCCCAGCTGGAACGGCTGGAAGCCTTGGACATGGTGTACCCCTGTTTCTGCACCAGGGCCCAGCTCCACGCCGCCAGTGCTCCCCACGCCTCCGACGGGGAACTGATTTACGCCGGAACTTGCCGGGACCTGTCTCCTCAGGAAGCGGCAGAACGAAGCAAGACCCGCTCCTCGGCTTTAC
>HF972684.1:45006-53697 GCA_000432995.1 Clostridium sp. CAG:1013 | reverse complement strand
AGACTTCATCCTCCGCCGGTCCGACGGGGTCTACGCCTACCAGCTGGCGGTGGTCGCTGACGACGGCGCCATGGAAGTGACCCAGGTGGTACGGGGACGGGACCTGCTCTCCTCCACTCCCCGGCAGATCCTGCTGTTCCGACTTTTGGGATATCCCGTGCCCCAGTTTGCCCACACCCCTCTACTCCTGGCCCCCGACGGCCGGCGTCTTTCCAAACGAGACGGGGACCAAAGCCTTTCCGGACTGCTGGCAAGAGGACTTTCTCCCCAGCAGATGGTGGGCCGTCTGGCGTTTCTTGCGGGACTGCTGCCCAAACCGGAAGCCATCACACCAGAGGAATTGCTTCCCCTGTTTTCCTGGGAGAAGGTGCCCCGAGAGGATGTGGTGATCCCCCGTGAATTTCTGGAATGAAAAAAGGACGGTGCTTTTCAGCCCGTCCTTTTTTGCTGTCTCTAAAGTTTATTCGGCAATGACCGGCAGGCCGTCCAAGTAACGGCGCACCATATCCAGGGCCTGGCTGGCAGCACAGTGACGGTGCCATGCCCGGCTCTTGGTCCGGCCGATGGGAGAACGCTTGGTCACCCAGGTGTGCTCCCCGTCGCTCAAGGCAATATAGATCAGCCCCACAGGCTTTTCCGCAGTGCCGCCGTCAGGGCCGGCAATGCCGGTGATCCCCACGCCGATGTCACTCCCGGACCGGCGGACTATTCCCTCCGCCATCTCCCGGGCAGTTTCCTCGCTGACAGCCCCGTACCGCTCCAGCGTTCCGTGATCCACGGACAGCAGCGCCTCTTTCGCCTCGTTGGCGTAGGTGACGCAGCCCATATCAAACACTGCGGAGGAACCGGGCACGTCGGTGATCCGCTTGGCCAGCAGCCCGCCAGTGCAGGATTCCGCTGTGGCCAGCTTTTTACCCTGATCGACCAGTTTCTGGACCACCAGTTCTTCCAGGCTCTCCACATCCACGCTGTAGACAAAGTCTCCCAGCCGCCGCTTGATCTCCTGGATCAAGGGCTGGCACATCTGGTCGGCCTCTTCCTCGGTGTGGGCTTTTGCGGTGACCCGCAGATAGCACTCCCCTTCCTTGGCGTAGGGGGCCAGAGTGGGATTCTCCCCATTCATCAGGTCGTCCATCATCTGGGCC
The DNA here is from genome assembly GCA_000432995.1 of Clostridium sp. CAG:1013. Classification (GTDB taxonomy): domain Bacteria; phylum Bacillota; class Clostridia; order Oscillospirales; family Acutalibacteraceae; genus Acutalibacter. The sequence goes on along the minus strand of HF972684.1, from coordinate 52,552 downwards.
ACGGGTGCCTCTCCCCGGCCGTAAATGTGCACGTTGTGAGAGACGATCACCCACTCCTGGTCCTGCTTCAAGAAGGGCACCACGTAATTTCTCAGCATGGGCTCCAGCTCCGAGGGCGGCCCAGGCAGCATGATGATAGTGCACCCGCTCTGGGCCTGAAACGCGCAGCCGGGAGCGGTACCGTTATCGTTCTGGAACACGGTGCAGCCCTCAGGCAGCCAAGCCTGTTTTTCCTGGTTGGAACTGACCTTCTTCTCGTTGAAGTAATTCAAGATCCTGTCCAGGCTGGGCTGGTGGAGCACCAGTTTCCTGCCGGCGCAGGCGGCCGTGGTCTCCTTGGTCAGATCGTCGGTGGTGGGTCCCAGGCCGCCGGTCATGATCAGCAGGCCGCTGCGGGAAATGGCGGTCTCCACCGCCAGTTTCAGCCGCTCCACGTTGTCTCCCACCACGGCGGAATACAACAAATTGATGCCCAAAGCCGAAAGCTCCCGAGCCACAATGGTGGTATCCGTGTTCACCACCTGGCCCAAAAGCAGCTCGGTGCCCACGGAAATGATCTCTGCGTTCATGGTAATTCCCTCCTATTCCTTTCCCCCAACTTCTTTTGGGGGAATATCCCCCGGCTTATTCCGGGGAAGCTCTCCCTGACCGCCCATGCGGTCCGTCATCTCCTGGATATACTCCAAGGGAAAAGGCGGCTGGCACAGGGGTTTCATGGCAATGCTCATCAGCTTCATGGGATTGTCGTCCGCCGCTACCCGGTTGGAGGAAAACGCTCCGCACCGTCTGCATCGGTGGATCACAGCCCACTCGCCGTTTTTTCGCACCCACACTGCCACCGGCTCCATTACGCCGCCGCAGTCTGAGGCCCGGTCGCCTGGCTCCACATCCACGTGAAGACTGGAAAGGCAGTTGGGACAATGATTGCGGTGGTCGCTGCCAGCTCCGTCCGGAGTGACCAAACGGCCGCACACCTTACAGGTGAAACTCTCACAGCAGGGGTGAGTTTTGTAAAAACCTTTTTCAAATTGCTTGCGTTTATTTTCTCGATTCAAGTGAATTCCCTCCTGAAAGTGTTTTGATCCTTTCGGGAGGAATGGGCTGTCAAATTGTGCCGCAGACCTCCCGGTCAGCGCACAATCGCACTACTCTTCTTCAAACAGCATTCTCCTTCTTACAGAATTACTATGGCAACGGAAATGTTCCGAAACCTTCTATTTCAGCAGCCGCTCTCACGGCATGATCCACTCCGTCTCCAGCTGGGAGAGAGACTCTTCCAACAGGGCTTCCCCGTCAATGGCCTTCTCGCCGCTTTCCACAAAGTGGAGGATGGGCTTGGTCCGGGGATGCTTGGGAGTGAAAATGGTGCAGCAGTCCTCGTAAGGCTCAATGGAAATGTCGTAGGTGTCGATCATCCGGGCCACCTTCACGATCTCCGACTTATCGGAACCGATGAGAGGACGGAACACAGGCATGGTAGCCACGGCGTCGGTGCAGGCGATGGCCTGGATGGTCTGGCTGGCCACCTGACCCAGACTCTCTCCGGTGATCAATGCGGAACAGCCCTCGTCTCGGGCCACCCGTTCCGCCGCCCGAAGCATGAACCGACGCAGGATCACAGTGGAGAGCTCCTCCGGGCACTTGTCCCGGATCTCCTCCTGAAGGTGAGTGAAGCTGACGGTGACGAACTTGATCCGCCCTGCATACTGGGCCACCTTTTTCAGCAACCGAGCTACCTTCTCGTGAGCCAGCTCACTGGTGTAGGGCGGGCTGGCAAAGTGAATGGCAGTAAGCTCCACCCCTCGCTTGGCCATCATCCAGGCGGCCACAGGGCTGTCCAAACCACCGCTGATCAGGATGGCGGCCTTGCCTCCCGTGCCCACGGGAATACCTCCCGCGCCTGGCTTGGTGTCAGCGTGAACAAAGGCGTAGCGTTCCCGCACTTCCACCCGGACCACCAGGTCGGGGTTGTGGACGTCCACCTGCAAGTGGGGGAATTTCTCCAACAGATAACCGCCCACCTCCGCGGAGACTTCCGGGGACTTGTAGGGGAACTTCTTATCGCTGCGCTTGCATTCCACCTTGAAGGTGGAGATCTCCTCCAGCTGGTCCGCCAGGTACTCGGCGGCACGCTCACAGATTTTTCCCAGATCCTTCTCAGTAACTCCCGCCCGAGCATAGCCGATCACGCCGAACACCTTGGAGACACGCTCCTCGGCAAGATCCATATCGGCGTTGTCGTCTTTGGGCTCCACGTACACGGTGGACTGTACCGAGGCGACGGAAAACTCCCCGGCGTTTTGCAGCCGGCGACGGATATTTTTCAGGAGCACGTCCTCAAAGGCCCGGCGATTCAGGCCCTTCAGGGCGATCTCTCCCAGTTTCAGCAAGATCACTTCTTGTGGCATAGTACACTTCCCATCTATCAATATCGGATCAGCAACAGCGGCGCTGTTTTCCTGATCTCAGACCTCAGGGCGTTTCCCCGGGGCCTACGAACTTACAAAACAAAAATGCTAACACGTCATCCTCTTTGGGCCAGAGTCTCCAATCCCAGCTTCAAACCTTCCACCAGGGCTTCCACGTCCTCCTGGGTGGAGAACCGGGAAAAGCTCACCCGCAGAGCGCTTTCCACCTGCTCTTTGGGCAGACCCATAGCCTCCAGCACATGGCTGGGCTTTGCCTTGCCGCAGGCGGATCCGGAGCTGACATACACGCCCCGCTCCGCCAAAAAGTGGAGCATGGTCTCTCCCCGAACACGTCCGGCGGAGAAATTCAGCACGTAGGGCAGCCCCTCCTCCGGGGAGTGGACTGTCACCTGGGGCAGTTGGGCCAGCTCCCGCCGCAGCAGGGTGTTCAGCTCTCCCACTCGGCCCAAGGCCTCCTGAGCCGGGGGCAGCTGTTTCACGGCCTCGCCCAGAGCGCAGATCAAAGGCACGCTCTCAGTTCCCGAGCGCAGGCCCCGCTCCTGGCCGCCGCCCAATGTCCGAGGCAGAATCCGTGTTCCCTTCTTCATATACAGAACGCCGATTCCCTTGGGGGCGTGGATCTTATGACCGCTGAGGGTGAGCTGGTCCACACCCAGCTTCTTCACGGTAAAGGGCAGTTTGCCAAAGCCCTGGACCGCGTCGGTGTGGAGCAGAGCAGGAGCCTTCTTCCGGCGGATAGCCTTAGCAGCCGCTTCCACCGGGAAAATGGCGCCGGTCTCGTTGTTCACCAACATAACGCTGACCAAAATGGTCTTGTCATCAATGGCCTCCATCAGGGCTTCCTCCGGCAGACGACCATCTTTGTCCGGCTTGAGGTATACCACCTCAAAGCCCTGCTGCTCCAAAGCCCGGCAAGGATTCAGCACCGAGTCGTGCTCCACGGCGGTGGTGACGATTTTGTTTCCCAGCCGACGGCGGGCCTGAGCTGCTCCGAACAGCACAAGATTGTTGCTCTCCGTGCCGCCGCTGGTGAAGGTGATCTCCTCCGGCTGGGCTCCCAAGGCTTGCGCCACCTGGGAACGGGCCTCCTCCAGCAGTTTTCTGGCCCGAAATCCCCGGGTATGGAGAGAAGACGGATTGCCAAATTCCTCCACCATCAACTCCACGGCTTTTTGGGCCACAGAGGGCAGTACCTGAGTGGTAGCGCTGTTATCTAAATAATGTTCCTTCTGTGCTTCCATGTTTTTTCCTTCTCTCAGGGCAGCTTCCGGTAACCGGTGGCAAAGTCCACCTGATTCCGAAGGGCTTCCCCTTTGCGGAACCGTTCCAGGTTTTCCGCAAAAATATTTACGATCCTCTCGTGAGTCTGCCGCAGATGGTAGAATCCGGAAACATGAGGCGTTATCACCGCGGTGGGTACCTTCCACAGAGGATGATCCGCAGGCAGAGGCTCAGGATCGGTCACGTCCACTCCGGCTCCGGAGAGATGACCGCTCTCCAAAGCGTCACACAGGGCGTCGGTATCCACAATGTACCCACGGCCCACATTGAGCAGCACGGCGCCTTTCTTCATCTTAGAGAGCCGCTCCCGGTTCATCAGACCCCGAGTGGCCTCCGTACCCGGCAGGGTGATGGCCACCACGTCCGCCTGGGGCAGCAGCTGGTCCAGATCCTCCATCACGTGAACCTCGTCGGCATAGTCGGGCTTCTGGCGGGGGCTGCGCCGCACGCCGATGACCTTGGCTCCCAAGGCCTTGCACCGCTTGCCAAATTCGCCGCCGATATCTCCCATACCCAGCACCAGCACGGTGGATCCGTACACGGCACGCACCGCGCCCAGGGATTTCCAGCTGCCTTCCTTCTGGGCATCCCGATAGAGCTCCAGCTTTTTAAGCAGCTCCAGCAGCATTCCCAACATGTGCTCGGAGATAGCCAAACCATAGGCGCCGGTGGCGTTTGTCAGCAGAGTGTTCTCCGCCAGCACCCCGGGCTTGATGTACCCTTCCACTCCGGCGCTGTTGGTTTGCAGCCATTGCAGCTTGGGGGAACCGGAAAGCATGGTCTCCGGCACGTTACCCAAGATCACATCGGCCCAGTCCACGTCCTCCTGAGTGAGGGGCTGACTCTCCGCCAGCTCCTGAGGATCCACGCATATCAGCTCGCTGGCGCCACAGAACCGGAACTCCCAGCCAGGAGCAGCCTCTTCCAACTGTTTGACTTGATTTTTTGTCACCGGAACGGCGACTAACACCCGTTTGTTTTCCATGAAAAGCACCTCTTTTTCCCTATGGATCCAGTCCGGCAGATTCAGCTACCGAACGGCTTGTCAAATGTTTTCCAGTTCTTTCTGCCACAGGCGCCAGCTGGCGTCGGAAGGCATACGGAAATCCCCTCTGGGGGACAGAGTCACAGACCCCACCTTGGGGCCGTCGGGCAAACAGGAACGCTTAAACTGCTGCGTGAAGAACCGGCGGTAAAAGGCGGTAAGCCACCGCTTCACCGTGTCCTGGTCGTACTGGCCCGCAAAGGACCGGCAGGCCATGCGGTAGATCTTCCCCGGAGTAAAGCCGAAGCGCAGCATATAGTAAAGGAAGAAGTCGTGAAGCTCGTAGGGCCCCACCAATTCCTCAGTCTTTTGGGCGATCTCCCCGTCCTTGGGGGGCAAAAGCTCAGGGCTGACAGGCGTGTCCAGCACATCCAGCAGGGCTTCCTTCAGTCGAGGCTCGCTATGGTCAGCGGCATAGCGCACCAGATGGCGCACAAGCGTCTTGGGGATAGACCCGTTGACACCATACATGGACATGTGGTCTCCGTTGTAAGTGGCCCAACCCAGAGCCAGCTCCGACAGATCTCCCGTACCGATAACGATTCCGCCCAGCCGGTTGGCGTAGTCCATGAGAACCTGCGTGCGCTCCCGGGCCTGGGAGTTCTCAAAAGTCACGTCCAGGTCGGTCTCCTTTTGACCGATGTCCAGGAAATGCTGCCGCACCGCCTTCTCGATGGACACCTCCTGGAAGCTGACCCCCAGCTCTTCAGCGATGCGCTGGGCGTTGGACTTGGTGCGGCTGGTGGTGCCGAAGCAAGGCATGGACAGGGCGTGGATGCCAGTCCGGGGCAGCCCCAACCGGTCAAAAGCCCGGGCGGTGACCAGCAGCGCCAGAGTGGAATCCAGACCACCGGACAGGCCTACCACTGCCACCTTCCCGCCGATTTTCTCCAAACGAGTGGCAAGTCCCACGCTTTGCATGGTGAGGATCAGCTGACACCGGTCTGAAAGTCCCACCGCGTCCTGAGGCACAAAGGGGTATCTGGGGAATTCCCGCCGGGGCTGGAAGGCCTCCAGGGTGGCTTCGTCATACCGGAAAGGAATGGACACATACCCCTCCTCATGGACGGACTGCCAGGTGTTCATCCGGCGGCGTTCCTGAGCCAGCCGCTCCAGGTCTACGTCAGCGGAAATCATCCCGGTGGTAAACAGCTGGCTCTCCGCCAAGAGAGAACCGTTTTCCGCCACCATGTCGTGACCGGCAAATACCATGTCCGTGGTAGACTCTCCCAGTCCGCTATCCACATAGGCATAGGCTGCCAACAGCCGTCCGGAATGCTGCCGCACCAGTTCCCGACGATACTCCGCCTTTCCGATGGTCTCGTCGGAACAGGAGGGATTCAAAAGCACCGTAGCCCCGTTTCGGGCCAGGCCGATACTGGGAGGCAGAGCGCTCCACAGATCCTCACAGATCTCCACGCCCACTCGCAGCTCAGGCACATTCTCACAGGCAAACAGCAGGCCTTTACCCAGCCAGGTCTGCTGACCGGCGTAAGAGATCTCCACAGCCTTAGGACCAGGTGTGAAATGTCTAGCCTCGTAAAATTCCGAATAGTTAGGGATGTATTCCTTGGCAGGCAGTCCCAGCAGCCGCCCCTTGTGGAAAACGGCGGCACAGTTGTACAGGGCACCCTCCCAGGGGACAGGCACGCCCACCACACAGAGAATGTCCATCTCAGCGGTGCGGTCCATCAGAGTTTCCAAAGCCCGCTCCGCACCGGTGATCAAAGTCCGATCCTTGAACAGGTCCCCGCAGGTATAGGCGGTGAGGGAAAGTTCCGGGAAGCACACGGCGCCGCAGCCTTCTTCCGCGGCCTGCCGGATCTTCTCCAGGATCCGTTCCCCGTTCGTCTCCACATCCGCCACGGAAACCAAGGGGGTAGCGGCGGCTATCCGAAAAAATCCGTCTTTCACAAGCGATCATCCTTTCCAGCATGATAACCATCAAATCCCCAGCTCCTTCACCAGGGGCTGGGGACCGGGAATGTATAGGGTTCAGCCCTCTGTAGGCTCAGAGGGCACCTCAGGCGTGGGGGTAGGTTCCACAGGCTCCGGCGTAGGCGTGGCAGGCACCGGGGTCGGTGTTGCCGGCACAGGCGTGGGCGTAGCGGGAACCGGAGTGGGCGTAGGTTTCGCCGTGGGCGCAGGGGTAGGTGTGGCCGTAGGCGAAGGTGTAGGCGTGGCTTTTGCCTCCGAAGTATTGCCGGACTCCTTGGAAGTATCCACCTTATCCGTATCGGTATCGGGTCCCACCGCGTACACCATGCCGGTTGCAGGGTAGCTAGAGGAAGAGAGTTCCTCGCTCTTCACCAGCTCCTCACCCTTGTAGTAGCTGCGGTAAGCCCGAGCGGTATAGCCATAGTTGCCGGAGGACCGGCGCACGTACTGTCCGGAAGCCAGGCTGGAATCTTCCCGGAAACTGACAGAGGACAAAGGCGGCTGAGAACTGGTCTGCTCGGAAGAGACCGCCACCTTATCCCATTCCTCGGGGAAGCAGCCGTAGAACTCCACATACAGGGTGGTGCCGTTCATCCAGGCGCTGATATAGACAGGTGTATCCAAGGGATTCTTAAAGCGGAAATCCAGATTTCCATAGTCCACCGTAGCGTCCAGACCGATAGGACAGTAGGAGGAGGGAATGGCATGTTCCCAGCGCTCCACGATCTCCATGCCGGCGTAGAGGGCCGCGATATACAGGGTAGAAGATCCCTGGCAGATACCACCGCCGTACATCTGGACGATCACGCCTCCGGTAATACCTCCCGCAGGCAGCCAGCCATTGGCGGGATCG
>HF972684.1:42237-45000 GCA_000432995.1 Clostridium sp. CAG:1013 | reverse complement strand
GCCAGCCATTGGCGGGATCGGTACTGTCTCCCAGGGTAGTGTTATAGGAAAATTCCTGACCCGACTCCAAAACGGTGCCATTCACCTTAGAAAGGGCCAGAGCCATATTGCTATTGCCGTTGGCAGTATTGGTAGACACTGTGGAGTAACTGGACATCAGCTTGAAGTTCTCTTCCAGATACGCCTTGGTCACCTTGGGTTCCGTTTCCAGGAAAGCTGCCTGGATGTCTCCACCGTGCTTCTGGGACAGAAGCTGCCGCACACTTTCCAGTGTCTTGGAGAGATCTACCTGACTGCCCGCCTGTTCCTCGGTAAAGGTAAAGGAACCATCTTCCCCTCTGCCGGAGACAGTGGCGTCCTTCCCTTGGATGACGCAGGCCTGAGCAGCGTCCATCAGTTTCTGCTCTCCTGTTTCGGAAAGGTCTGTAACGTAATTCAGAGGATATTCCTCCGCCTGATGCTCTTCCAAATATTTGGGCAGCGTCAATTCCAGCACGTCCTGGGTGACCAGGTCGTCTCCGGAAAGGACGATGGTGTCGTCCCGGAATTTCACGGTGATCTCCATGGCGTCCACCTCTTCTTGGATGGCGTCACGGGCGATCTCCAACGCTTCGTCCACAGTCTTTCCGGAAATATTTTTTCCTCCAATGGTGGTCCCTTCCGGGAACACTGTCAGGTCTACCTCCTGGGAGGACAGGGAGGAGGTCTCTTCCTGATTGGAACAGGCGCACAGACTGCCGATCAGCAGCAGCGCGACGGTTCCTATGGCCAATTTCTGCAAAAAAGTTTTCCAGCTATTCAAGCGCATGGCGCCCATCCTTTCTTCATTCATGTATTTATTCCCACAGGATGGGGGTCCTTCCCCTCCTTGTACACACATTGACGAATCTTTGTTCATTATACCTTCCCCCAGCGGAAATGTAAAGCGGGAATGGTCCAGGATCTCACGAAAAAACTGGCATTTCCCCGCATCACGTGCTACAATATTTCCAGCGGGTTTTCCCCTGAAAATTCCAGGCGCTTTCGGGAAGTGTACCCTCCTCCCTGCCTGTGAGGATTTTCGGGAAACCAGCGGGAATCATGAGGAGATAAAGAGGAGATTTTATGAAGATCATGCTTTTGACCGCGGCTACTGGCGGTGGTCATATGCGGGCTTCCGCGGCCGTAGAAAAGTATATCCGGGACAACACCGGTTATGACGTAATCACCGTGGATACCTTGAAGGCCGTCAACCGTTTTCTGGACAAAACCGTCTGTGACAGTTACCGCTTTATGGCGAAACGAGTACCCGCCATGTTTGGCCGGCTCTACAAGCAGACCAACCGGCAGAATCTGTTTTCCGACCTGGTGCCCAAGCTCAGCGGACTGTTTAGCAACCTGCTCTACCCCACCATCGCTGGGAATCACCCTGACGTCATACTTACCACCCATCCTTTCGCAACAGAGATGGTCTCTGACCTGAAAGCGGACGGCACCATCACCGCGCCGCTGATCTGTATCCTCACCGACTACGGCGTGCACCGTGCCTGGATTGCACCTAACGTAGACGCCTATGTGGTGGCCAGCGAGGACATGGTGCCTGAGCTTGTAAGCTTCGGCGTGCCGGAAGAGAAGATCTATCCCTTTGGCATCCCGGTCCACGGGGTATTCTTTGACCGTGAGGACCGAGACATGATCCTCCGGGACCTGCGGCTTGATCCCAAACTGCCCACTCTGCTGTTCATGGCGGGCAGCTTCGGCGTGTCCAATATCATCAAGCTGTACCGGGACCTGGAAGCCACTGACGTGAAAATGCAGATTATCGTCATCACCGGCCGGAACCAGAAGCTTTACGAAGCCTTTGAGAAAGAGCTGGCCCAAGGGGAGCACATTCCCACCCGGCTCATTTACTTCACCGAAGAAGTGGAAAAATACATGCATGCCAGCGATCTGCTGGTGACCAAACCCGGCGGTCTCACCGTGTCGGAGGCATTGGCCTGCAACCTGCCCATGGCAGTGTTCGACGCCATCCCCGGCCAGGAGGAGGACAACGCTAACTTCCTGAAGATCCACGACATGGGCGTGCGGCTCCAGAAGGACGGCAACTTCGCCGAGGTGATCTCTTCCCTGCTGCTGGAAAAAGAGAAGCTCCAGGAAATGCGGGACAACTGCAAGGAGTTTGACAAGTCCCAGTCCATCCCCAACCTGCTTGCCCTGATTCGAGAGCTTGTGGAGAAAGAAGCATGAATCCCTTTACCCAAGAGAGTCTGACCGCTCTGCGCCAAGAACTGGCGGAATTGGCGGACCCAGCCTACAAAACTTTCAACGAGAGCCTGCTGCCCGGTGTAAAAACCGCCTATGGCATCCGGCTTCCGGCCCTGCGTGCCCTTGCCAAGAAGCTTCTGAAAGAGGATCCCATTGGTTATCTTTCCCTTTTCACCCCCAGCTGCTACGAAGAAACTATGCTTCGGGGGCTGGTTATTGCCGGACTGAAGCTGCCCTGGAAGGAAAAGCGCCCCTGGGTGGAGGAGTTTATCCCCCTCATTGACAACTGGGCGGTGTGTGATTCCTTCTGCAACAGCTTGAAGCCCCGCTCCCTAGAGGACCGACAGCAAATGTGGGATTTCTTGAAGCCCTTCTATCAGGATCAGCGGGAATTCTTCGTCCGGTTCGCCGTGGTGACACAGCTCTCTCAGTTTGTGGAGGAAAGTCACCTGGAAGAAGGGCTTTCCCTGCTCCAGTCTGTATCCCACCCGGGATACTACGCCAAAATGGCTGTGGCTT
>HF972684.1:10639-42157 GCA_000432995.1 Clostridium sp. CAG:1013 | reverse complement strand
GGCCCAGCGGTGCCTGTCCCCTTGGATTCAAAACAAATCCATCCAGAAGATCCGGGAATCCAGGCGGGTGGACAAGGAGACCAAGCAAGCGCTGCTTTCCTACAAGATGGAGGATAACACCCCTTAAAAGTTAGACGAACTTACAGTCAGATCCGTGACATGGTTTTAAAATAATTTTGGAAGGTGATCTCAATGAAGTTGGGCTGCTGCACCTCTCTGTGGGAGGATCAGATCCTGGAACTGCCTGGCGCCGGGGCGGATTACGCCGAGGTGTCCTTTTCCTCTCTCCAGGACAAAACCTTGGAAGAGGCAAAAGCACGCGCTTCCCAATTAAAGGAAGCCGGCGTGACCGTGGAAGCCATGAACGTCTTTTTCCCCGGTTCCCTGCGTCTGACCGGACCCGAGGTAGATTTCACTCAGGTGGACCGCTATCTAGAGGAGAACCTTCCTAAGGCCGCATCTTTTGGCACCAAGGTTGTGGTGTTTGGAAGCGGTGGCAGCCGCCGGGTCCCGGAGGACTTCCCCATGGAGGAGGCCTTTTCCCAGCTTGTCACCCTTTGCCGAGATCATATCGCTCCCGCGGTGGCGGCGTATGGGATCACCTGTTGTGTGGAGCCTCTCAATCGTCGGGAGTGCAACATTCTCAACACCAGTGTAGAAGGCTTCCGGCTGGTGGAAGCGGTAGGCCATCCCAATTTTCAACTGCTGGTGGATCTGTACCACTTTGACCTGGAACAGGAGGAGCTTTCCTCTATTTCCGGTTATGAAGGCAAACTGGGCCACACCCATATCGCCAGCGCAAAAAATGAGCGGCTCATCCCCCTACCGGGAGATGGCGAAACCTACCTAGCCTTTTTCCAGGCTCTAAAAGATATCGGCTACCAAGGGCGGATGTCCCTGGAGGGCTCCATGCCCGGCGGCATTTCTCAAATCGCCGCGTCCCTGGCCTATCTCCGGGAGCTGACCCAAAAAGCTGGGTTATAAACAACAAAAATGCCCCTCCCAATCGGGAAGGGCTTTTCTTATTTGCAGCGAATCAGCGAGACAAGCGCTCGAACAGCAGGGTGTTGACCAGAGTAAATACTCCGTCGATGACAAATCCCAAGCCGATGAACATCACCAAAGCCTCCACAGTGGCGAAGGGATTTAAGATCATCACCAGACCGCAGACAGCCAGGGCCACCGCCACCAGGCAGGAGATCCACCACTGGCCGAAGCCAAGAGCTTTCATGTCCAGGGATTTTTTCAGCGATCCCACACTGTCCACCAGGATGTAGATCCCCAGCACAAGAGGAATGAGCGCGACCAAAAAGCGGGTCCAAATCAACAGGAACAGGCCCAGCAGCACCAGCAACACACCGATGAACAAATCCAGTTTGTCACCGTTCACCCCGCCACGGGCGTAAGCCACGATCCGTACCACACCATAAAAGATGGTCACGCCGCCGATGAACAGGCAGGCAAATCCCAAGGACAGGCCGGGCATCATCAGCAGGACCAGGCCCAGCACAACGTAAAGCAGAGACGTTAAGATCAAACTGTTGCGAATACTTTTCAGCATGAGAAAACCTCCTTTTTCAATAGGGATCCTTTGGCTTTAGTGTACTCCATCCCGACTGAAAAAACAAGCCTAAGCAAAAAGAGCGCCCCAGCGGGACGCCCTTTTTTATATCATTCTCTTTTACTTTCACAAAAGCAAAGGGGAGAGTCCGAAGACTCTCCCCAAAATATCGCTTTTTAGAACTGACCGTTGGTCAGGTCCTCCACCACCAGGGTGCGGGGGCCGTCGTTCTTGGGAGCAGCAGCGGGAGCTGCGGCAGGAGCAGCAGGAGCTTCCTCTTCCTTATGAGGATTGTCACGCCACTCCAGGAACTTCTGAGCCACCTGGGGGAACAGAGCATAGCTGAGGTAATCTTCCTCGCACTTGCCAATGCCCTTTTCCTTGCACTCGGCACGGAGTTTCTCCATTTCGGGCTCCAGCAGGTCGGCGGGACGGCAGGTGATGACCTCATCGTTGCCGATGGCCTTCTTCCGCACTTCCTCGTTGACCTCGCCGGGCAGCTGGCCATACTCGCCACGGAGCAGACCCTTGGATTCCTTGGTGATCATCTTATAGCGCTCGCCGGCCAGCACGTTCAGCACAGCCTGAGAGCCAACGATCTGGCTGGTGGGAGTAACCAGGGGCGGATAACCGAAGTCCTTCCGCACGTTGGGGATCTCTTCCAGCACGTCGTAGTACTTGTTCTCGGCATTGGCCTGCTTCAGCTGAGAGATCAGGTTGGACAGCATGCCACCGGGCACCTGATACAGCAGGGTGTTCACGTCCACCTTCAGCACCTTGGGGTTGATGTCCAGCTTCTCGGCAACGCCGCGGAAGTGAGCAGCAGCCTCCACCAGTTTTTCCATGTTCAGGCCGGTATCGCGGCTGGTACCCTGAAGGGTAGCCACCATGGATTCGGTAGCGGGCTGAGAAGTGCCGTTGGCCAAGGGAGACAGAGCGCAGTCCACAATGTCCACGCCGGCCTGAGCAGCCATCAGGTTGGTCATGTCGCCGGTACCGGTGGTGTTGTGGGTGTGCAGGTGAATGGGCACGCTGACGTTTTCCTTCAGCTTCTTCACCAGAGAGTAAGCGTCATAGGGCAGCAGCAGGTTTGCCATGTCCTTGATGCAGATGGTATCCGCGCCCATCTTCTCCAGCTTCATAGCCAGCTTCACGAAGTACTCCTCGCTGTGCACAGGGCTCTTGGTGTAGCTGATAGCAGCTTCCACCATGCCGCCGTACTCTTTGACGAACTTCATGGCAGCTTCCATGTTCCGGGGATCGTTCAGAGCGTCGAAGATACGCACCACGTCGATGCCGTTCTCAATGGACTTCTTGCAGAAAGCCTCTACCACGTCGTCAGCGTAGTGACGATAGCCCAGGATGTTCTGGCCGCGGAGCAGCATCTGCAGCTTGGTGTTGGGAAGGCCCTTCTTCAGGGTGCGCAGGCGCTCCCAGGGATCTTCATTCAGAAAGCGCATGCACACGTCGAAGGTGGCGCCGCCCCAGCACTCCAGGGACCAATACCCAATACTGTCCAGAACGGGCAGGATGGGGATCATGTCCTCGATCTTCATACGGGTAGCAGCCTGGGACTGGTGAGCGTCACGCAGGATGGTATCCATTATCTTAAGGGGATTTTTTGCCATATTCTAAGCCATATCCTTTCCCTGTGAAAGTCACAGAAACGCGCTTACGCGCCGAACAGGGCCAGCAGCACGCCAGCCGCCACGGCGGAACCGATAACACCGGCCACGTTGGGGCCCATAGCGTGCATCAGCAGGAAGTTGGAAGGATCCTCCTTCTGGCCCACGGTCTGGGATACACGAGCCGCCATGGGAACAGCGGACACACCAGCGGAACCGATCAGGGGGTTGACCTTCTCCTTGGAGAACACGTTCATCAACTTGGCAAGGAGCACGCCGCCAGCGGTGCCGAAACCAAAGGCCACAATACCCATAGCCAGGATGGCCAGAGTCTGCACGCTCAGGAAGGTAGCAGCGGTAGCGGTAGCACCCACGGAAGTGCCCAGGAAGATGGTGACGATGTTCATCAGCTCGTTCTGCACGGTCTTGCTCAGACGCTCGGCCACACCGGACTCACGGATCAGGTTGCCCAGCATCAGGCAGCCGATCAGGGGAGCAGCGGAGGGCACCATCAGGGACACGAACACGGTCACGATGATGGGGAACAGGATCTTCTCCGTCTTGGTGACGGGACGAAGCTGCTTCATCTTGATCCGGCGCTCGGCCTTGGTGGTCAGAGCCCGCATGATGGGGGGCTGGATCACAGGCACCAGAGCCATGTAGGAATAGGCAGCCACAGCGATGGGCCCAAGGAGATGGGGAGCCAGCTGGCTGGTGGTGTAGATGGCGGTAGGACCGTCAGCACCGCCGATGATGCCGATGGAAGCGGCTTCAGGGGCGGTGAAGATGGTGAGCCGTGCGCCAACGAAGGTGATGAAGATGCCCAGCTGAGCAGCAGCGCCCAGCAGCAGGCTCTTGGGGTTAGCGATCAGGGGACCGAAGTCGGTCATAGCGCCCACGCCGATGAAGATCAGGCAGGGATACACGCCCAGCTTGACGCCCAGGTACAGAACGTCCAGCAGACCCACGGAAATGGTCTGGCCCAGCAGAGCATTGAGCTGGTTGATGATGCTCTCGGTAGCGCCGCCGGCGGCGATCTCATCGATGATCTCCTGAGTGACAGGTGCACCACCGAACAGGCTCCACTGAACGTGACCATTGGCGAACAGCACCTCATGGTACATGCCAGCGCCGGGCAGGTTGGTCAGCAGCATGCCGAAAGCGATGGGCAGCAGCAGCAGGGGCTCGAATTTCTTAACGATAGCCAAGTACAGCAGCACGAAAGAGACCAGCAGCATCACAAGATTCAGGGGGTTCTCCTGGATCAGGTAGAAACCGGTCTGCTGCAAGAAGTTTATGATAGCGTCCATTTGGTCAAATCACTCCTTGTTTTAGTTGTTAAGGGGATGCACCTTACGCGATGGTGCAAAGGAGTGTGCCGCTCTCCACGGAAGCGCCCTTGGAAACGGACACAGCGGTGATGGTGCCGTCATGGGGAGCCATGATCTCGTTCTCCATCTTCATGGCTTCCAGGATCATCAGCACATCGCCGGACTTGACAGCCTGGCCGGCAGTGACCTTCACGTCCAGGATGGTGCCGGGCATGGGAGCGCTGATGGGCTCACCGGCGCCAGCGGGAGCAGGAGCAGCAGCCGGAGCGGGGGCGGGAGCGGCGGCAGGAGCGGGANGGAGCGGCGGCAGGAGCGGGAGCCGCAACGGGAGCGGGGGCAGCGCCACCCTTGACTTCTTCTACGGAAACTTCATAAGCGGTGCCGTTGACATTTACATGATACTTTCTCATAATTGATTCCCTCTCTGTTAAAATACTTCTGGGTTTCCTCGATGAAAGACTATCGGCTGTTCCCCGAAGGGAAAAGCACTGAGCGTTACCACATTACAGGCGGCGGATGGAAAGGATCTTGATATGATCCACATCCTCACCCATTTCCTCAGCAATAGCGGCCGAGATCGCGGCCACAAGCTGCTGATTTCCAGCACGGGGCGCCGCAGGGGCCGGGGCCGCAGCGGGGGCTGCCGGGGCCGGAACAGGAGCTGCCTCAGGGGCCTTTTTGCCGGTGACAGAAGCGATGATCGCGCCCATGATCTTAACAATGATGATCAGGCAGATCAGGCCGATGAACACCGTGATGAGACCCATCAGGACAACTTGGAGAATGCTGGGTTCTGGCATAACGTTGTACCTCCCTTCGCCATAGCATTATGAATAAACATAGGTCTAACAACGATCGGATCTTGAAAAAACACCATTCTACCGCATTTTATCAAAATCAAATTAATGATACCACGAACCATCGCTTTTGACAATGCCTTGTTCACGATTTTGTTAAACTTTTTTCAAAGTTCTGTCGTTTTTACACTCAGAAAAAAACGGACCGTAAAACCAAGTTTTACAGTCCATTCCGTAAAAAAGGGCCGCCGCAGAACGCGGCAGCCCTCTATTCATATTCCTTTCAGGTCCACTAGCTGGGCAGCTTTTTCCCTGGCCCGCTCGTAATCCTCCGCCTCCACCAGATAAGGCTTGGTGGGCTTGGACGCTTCCTGGTCCCAGGGCGCCAGCTGGTAGACAAGCCACAGGATCTCCCCATCTTCCACGGGCATCTCTCCCTCCAAGGGAGCGAACCCCATGGCTTGGAAAAACTCCAGGGCTTCCCGGTTTTCCCGGTTCACTCGAACCAACACCCGGCGGCGATTGCCCATCTCCATCATATCACGCATCAGGGACCAAAGCGCTTTCCCGATTCCCCGCCGCAGCAGGCCCGGCTTCACATAGAGCTGAAACTCTACGGAAAACAAGTCCTCCGGAGAGGATGGATCCTCGCTGAGATGGCAAAATCCCACCGTCTGATGGTCGATCTCACACAGAAGCCAGCCCAGGCCGTAAGTGTAGCGGTCGATGCGCTGAACGTAGGCTTGCAGGTCCGGGGGCTCCTTTTCCGGGGTTGCGGTGGTACCCGCGTACCGGTCATAGATCTTCAGCATGGAAGGACCGTCCCATTCATTGGCCCGCCGTACCGCTGTTCGCATCATGCTTACTGCCGCTCCTCTCAGCCCGCCATCAGAGTGAAGGCTTCCATATTTTTATCGTCTCCGCCAAAGGCGTTGTTGTACTCCAAAATGTTGTACTCATTGAGCAAGTCATCGTAAGGCGTGGTTTCCCCGGCCTTATACCAGTTCCCATCTTTGTCCAGAACGCCCATGGCCGTGATCACCGGCAGAGTCTGGCGAAGATCTTCCAGGAAGTTGATATAGTCGGTGCCTTCCAGATTGGCCGCCCGCAGCAGCAGGCCGGACAGGTAATTCAAGCTCACCGCTTCGATCTCTTCCCCTTCCAGGTCATAGTTGGCCCAGATCATGAAGGGGACCTGATATTCCCGCATCACGTTCTTAAAGGAAAGATCGTCCGCGTTATCCCCTAACAGCAGGGAGTAAAACTCCTCTTCCAGGTTGGGCCAGTGGTCACCGAAGAACAGGATCACCACCGGATTTTCCTGCTGGGAGAAATAGTCGATCAGGTCCTCCAGGGCCTCGTCGGACTTCTGAACCAGACTGAGATACTGTTCCGCCTGAGGATACTCCCCGGGTGCTTCCTTGATCTGGACAGTGTTCTCGAAATCCTCGTTCTCGTAGCCGCCGTGGTTCTGGATGGTCACGTTGAACAGGAACAAAGGCTTATCCTCGTCCCGGTGCTCATACTCGTAGATCACCTGGTCGTAGCTGGAAGCGTCGCTGGTCATACCGTGCTCCAGGGTCCGGTGAACGTCAAACTGGGACACGTCGATGAACTCGTCGAACCCCAGGTACTCGTAAGCCGTATCCCGCTGCCAGGCGCTGCGCTGGCCGGGATGGATGGCGATGCACTCATAGTCATATGTATCCTTCAGCAGAGACACCAGAGAAGTCTGCTCATGGTCCACGTACTGCTGATAGGGCTTGCTTCCCGTGGGCAGGAACGCCGTGGTGTTGCCAGTGAGGAACTCATACTCGCTGTTGCAGGTGTTGCCGCCGTACACAGAGGAATAGGCCGTGCCCCACACCACATCTCCGGACTCCTGCAAGGAGTGGAAGAAGGACAAATTATCCGGCTCCAAGGTGATGGAGCCCTCCCCCACGGCGCCCATATCCGTGAAGGACTCGTTCATAATGGCGATGATGGTGGGCAGCTGTTCCGGCTCGCCCACAGGCTCCGGCTCCTCCAGCTGGGAAGCCTCTTCGGAAACCTCTTCCACCTGGGCGGAAGAATAACCCTCCGGCTTATCCACCATCAAGAACTGGATATTGGCGAAAAATCCGGCGGTGATGCCCGTGATCTCGGAGCTGGTCTTTTGGTTCCAGGCCCACACGGAGATGCCCATGTCTGTCATCACGTCCATGGGAAACAGCATGACGAAGAGCATCACGCCCACTCCCAGAGAGATGGTCCGCTCTGCCAGGCGAAGAGTCTTTCCAGGCTTCTCCCGGGGAGCTGTCTTGACGCACAGGGCCACCACGAACAAAAACGCCATGGCTACCAGAGTCATCAGCGGGGTAGGTTCATACACGTAACCGCCGGAGACTGTCAAAGCCGTACCAAACCCCTGGATGTCCCAAGGGAGGATGGGCTGACCCCGGAACTGGACCACGAAATAGTTGGCAAAGCCAAACACCAAAAACAAGAGCCCGCCCAGAATGGCCGTGGCCCACACCCTGCGGGTGAGAGCGAAAGCCAGGGCGAACACCATGGAATAGCACAGGTAGTTGGCCAGGCCCGTCCAGAAGGAGAAATTGAGGATCCTAGTGGAATTGACGCAGTCCACCGCCACAAAGGCCCCTAGGGGCAGCAGCAGAAGCAGCACCCAGCCCAGGACCCGGGCCACACGAACCGGCAGCTTGATCTCTGTCAGGCACAGAGCAGCCGTCACAAAGGAGAGGACCCAGAAGCCCGCTCCATATCCTACAAAAGCGGAAAGGGTCAGCTCGGGCTCTTCCGCCGTACGATACAAGACCACTTCCCAGGCGAAGAACACCGCGGCGCACACCAGCACAGCTACCGCAGCCACTTTGTTCCACCGGCTCAGCTTCAGCCGGATACCAAAAGAGTTTTCTTTCGCAGCGTCCCCCGCCTGGGAAACGCTTGTCTGCTTATCTTCCTTTTGCATAGCTAGAAACGTCCGCTTCCTTCCGCGAAAATTTCCCCACAATTCCTTACACTCTCCAGGCGTCTATTACGCCTGGCCCTGCTTCCAGCGGAGAATGGCATCCGCGATGCGTCCGCTGGCTTCCCCATCTCCGTAAGGGTTGCTGGCATGACTCATCCGAGCGTACTCCGCCTGGTCCACCAGCAATTCCCGCACCAAGGAGTAAATGGTCTCCTCGTCGGTGCCGGCCAGTTTCAGGGTGCCTGCGGCGATGCCCTCCGGCCGCTCGGTGGTGTCCCGCAGGACGATCACCGGCTTGCCCAGGGAGGGAGCTTCCTCCTGGATGCCGCCGCTGTCTGTGAGGATCAAATAGGACCGGGCCAGCAGATTGTGGAACTCGATAACCTCCAAGGGCTCAACCAACCGCACACGATCGCAGCCGCCCAGTTCCTCTTCCGCCGCCTTCTGGACCAAGGGATTCAAATGAACAGGATATACCACCTTCACATCGGGGAACTCCTCCACCACCCGGCGGATGGCTCGGAACATCCGGTGCATAGGCTCTCCCAGGTTCTCCCGCCGGTGGGCGGTGAGAACGATCATCCGGGAGCCTTGGGCCCATTCCAGCAGTTCATCGGAATAGTCCTGCCGCACGGTGGTCTTCAAAGCGTCAATAGCCGTGTTTCCGGTGACCACGATGGTCTCCGGCCGTTTGCCTTCCCGCAGGAGGTTTTCCCGGCTGCCCTCGGTGGGGGCGAAATGCAGATCCGCCACGCAGCCCACGAACTGCCGGTTCATCTCCTCGGGGAAGGGGGAATATTTATTGTAGGTGCGCAAACCTGCTTCCACATGGCCCACAGCCACCTGACCGTAATAGGCCGCCAAAGCCCCGGCAAAAGTGGTGGTGGTATCCCCGTGGACCAGCACCATGTCGGGCCGCTCCTTCTGGATGATCTCCTCCAGGCCTTTCAGCACCCGAGCGGTGATGTCGGACAGAGTCTGTCCGGGCTTCATGATGTCCAGGTCATAATCGGGGGTGATGGAAAAGGCGTCCAGCACCTGATCCAGCATCTGCCGGTGCTGGGCAGTGACGCACACCAAGCTGTCAAATTCTTCCCGCCGGGCCAGCTCCTTGACCAGAGGTGCCATCTTGATGGTCTCCGGCCGAGTGCCGAACACGGACATGACTTTGATCTTCTCCAATGTATCCAGTCCTTCCCGTAAACTATATTCAGAATTTCTCAACTTCTTGTCAACAAACCTCTTACAAATTTCTGACAAGCTCTTTTTCTATCAGGGCCGGCCTTTGGCTTCCTTACGGACTTGACCAAGGAATTTCACGTTGTTGCGGTAAAAGCGCCCCAGCCGGGAGGGCTCCCGCAGAATGCGATACAGCCACTCGGTATTGGTGCGCACAAAGAACGCCGGGGCACGGCGCTTGCTACCGCTAAGTACGTCGAAGGAGCCTCCCACGCCGATGAACACACCCTTTTGGAACTTCTCCAAATGGCGGGCGATCAAAAGCTCCTGAGCAGGGACTCCCAAAGCCACCAGCACCAGGTCGGGCTGGGCCTTGACGATCTCCTGAAAATCAGCGTCCTTGTCCTTGCCGTAACCGTTTTTGTATCGGACCGTGATCTGGGGATACTGGGCTTTCAGCTTCTCCGCCAGAGCGGAGACCACTTCCTCCTTGGCCCCCAGCAGGTACACGCTTTTGCCCTTCTCCCCCGCCAGTTTCAGCAGTTTATCCGCCAGATCCACTCCGGTGATCCGCTCCTTGGCGGGATAACCCAGCAGGTTCATGGCCTTCACCACGCTGATGCCGTCGGGCACCACGGCTGTGGATTCCTCCAACAGCATCTTCCGGATGGCCGGATCATCCCCGGCGTGCATCAAGATCTCCGGGTTGGCGGTGATGACAAACAGCCGCTTTTCCTCCAGCATGGCCTTCCCCGCCACGGCGCAAAACTCCTCCGCCGTTCCGGGGAACACCCGCTTCACATATTCCCTGATGGCCATAGGCTCACCCTTTCTTCCCTTTTTCCGCTTCCCGCCGTTTCTCCGCGGCGGCCTTCCGGTTCTTCTCCCGGTCCTCGTCGAAATCAAAGAACTGCTCGGCGCCGAACGCCTCGGTGCTCTCCGAAGCCTTGAGGAACACAGTGATGGTCTGGAAAATCAGCTTCACATCCTGCCAGATGCTGTAATTCTCGATATACATCAGGTCCATGACCAGTTTGTCCTTGGGAGAGGTGTTGTACTTGCCGCTGATCTGAGCCAGACCCGTAAGGCCCGCCTTCATCCGCAGCCGGTAAGAGAATTCCGGAAGCTCTTCGGTGTACTTCGCCACGTTCTCCAGCATCTCAGGCCGGGGACCTACCACGGTCATGTCGCCCTTCAAAATGTTCAAAAGCTGGGGCAGCTCGTCCACGCGGAATTTCCGCAAGTACTTGCCCACCTTGGTGATCCGGTCATCATTTTCCGTCACCGACTTGTGGATGGAGTTTTCCTCCTTCATGGTGCGGAACTTGTACACTTCAAACACACGACCGTACTTGGTCAAGCGCTTCTGCTTATAGAACACGTGGCCGCCGTCCTCTGCCTTGATGGCGATAGCGCAGGCCAGCATGATGGGGCTGGCGATCACCAGACCGATCACAGAGATGAACAGGTCCATCAACCGCTTGGCGATACGCTGTTCCAGAGTCAGATCCTTAGCGGTGTACATCACCAGAGACTTGTCGTCCAGGGTGACGTACTTGGCGCCCTGACTCACCACGTCGATCATCTCGAAGTTGTAGTAGATGTTCTTCTGCTTCTGGTAGCAGAAGTCGATCAGATGGTTCCGCTCCTTGATGGGCACGTCGTAGAGGAACACCGTGTCGTTGCGGCAGATCACATCCAGCACATTGGGCGCGTCGTAACGGACGATCTCATCCAGCTCGTACTGCTTGCGGAAACGGTCGATCTTGGGGATAATGTGCCCCAGGCTCTGCCGGGAAGAGGAGATGACGCAGCACTTCTCCGGAGGCGCCAGGGAGAAATAGATATAGTTGCCGAAATAGGCAAAGAACACAATCACCACCAGCTGGAGGAGGATCACCAGCAGCAGACGCTCCGGAGTCTCATAGACAAAGTGGGCGTTGTTCTTTTCGCTGGTGTTCATAATGGACAGCTGGAGGTGAGTGACCAGATCAGTGATGATGGTGGCCAGCGCCATGGAGTGAACAATGGGCCGGCTCTTTTGGGTACCGATAGCGTAGCCGCCGTAAACGGACATGAGAGCGATTCCCAGGACCACGAAAGTCACCATGGTGACGCCGGTGGTACGGGAGAGGTTGAAAAGCCAGGGATTATTGATCCCAAAAATGCCGAAGAAAATGCCGAACAAGGATGCAAACAGCGCCAGCTTCAAAATGAAGACGATGGTCCGCTTCAGCTTTTTGATGGTGTGCATGGCAATACCGTCCTTAATATACGGGGGCTTTTTCCCCACCGTTTCTAATCATAGTTACGGGTATTATAGCACAGGGATTTGAAAAAAGCAAAGTTCTGGTAAAATTCTGTCTCTATCTCCTGTTTTTCCCAGAAAAGCGTCCTAGCTTTCCTCCACTTTTGACAGGAAATCAAGAATCATCTCTGTTAATAAAGAAAAAGACCCGGACAGAACCCTGTCCAGGTCTTTGAAAAACAACTTTTAAGCGAAGGTCTTGGCAGCCTTCTTCAAAGTCTCGATGATCTCGATATGCTGGGGGCAGTGAGCCTCGCAGGCGCCGCACTGGATGCAGTCTCCGGCCTTGCCGCCTTCCTTGGTGGCATTCTCATAGGCTCTCTGGGAGGCTTCCAGGTTGTTGTAGAGGGTGCGGTCGTTCATAGCCTTGAAGATCCCGGGAATGTTGATCTTCTGGGGACATCCGTCCACGCAGTACTTGCAGGCAGTGCAGGGAACGGTGGGCAGGCTGTTGAGGATGTCCACCACTTTGTCCACAGCGGCCTTTTCGGACTCGTCCAGGGGCTGGAAGTTCTCCATGTAGGAGACGTTGTCGTTGAGCTGCTCCTCGGTGGACATACCGGACAGCACAGTGAGGATGCCGTCCAGAGACGCGCAGTACCGGATGGCCCAGGAAGCCACGGACATGTCAGGATGGGCAGTCTTGAACACTTCCTGCACCTGCTCGGGCATGATTGCCAGAGAACCGCCGCGGATAGGCTCCATGATGATCACAGGCTTGTTGTACTTTCTCGCCACCTCATAGCACTTCCGAGACTGGACGCTCTCGCTCTCCCAGTCCACGTAGTTGATCTGCAGCTGGACGAACTCCATCTCGGGATGGGCCTTCAGGATGTTCTCCAGAGCCTCAGCGGTATCATGGAAGGAGAAGCCGATGTGCTTTACACGGCCTTCCGCCTTCAATTTCTTCATGAAGTCCCAAGCGCCCACTTCGTCGGCCTTCTGGACCCGCTCAGTGCTCATGGCGTGGAGCAGGTAGAAATCGTAGTATTCCAGACCGGCCCGGTCCAGGGACTCCTGGAAGATCTTCTCCATCTCAGCGGCGTCCTTCAGATCCCACAGAGGAAGTTTGGTAGCGCACTGGAAACTGTCACGGGGATACCGGTCCACCACAGCCTCTTTCAGAGCCACTTCGGATTTTCCGCCGATGTACACATATGCGGTATCAAAATAGGTGAAACCTTTCGCCATGAAGGTGTCCACCATCTTCTTGGTCTGTTCCATGTCGATCTCTTCGCCGATCATGGGCAGGCGCATCAGGCCGAAACCCAGCTTCTTGATGCTCTCTCCCAAATACTTGTCTGCCATAATTTCGTGATCCTCCCTTGCCTCAAAAGGCATTTTTCTGGTTCTTTCAGAATTATAAAGGTTAAAGCGCGCTTTATGTCAAGGGGCTTTTTTCCTTTTTTCTTCCACCTGACTCCAGCACGGGCCAAGCACCTTCCTTCCACCGGCGCCAGAGCAGTTCTGCTCCGGCTCCCGCCATCAGGAACACCGCCGGCATGAGGAAATACCGATACCGGGCCTGAACCTCAATGAGCAAATGGACACTGTAATACCCGCACAGCAGGAATCCCAGCATCACCGGCAGCCGCAGACCCTTACCGCAGCCCTTCCACAGCCAGAACACCAAGGCCACCCCCGCCAGCCCGAAAGCCCCCAGGAACACCCCTTGGTTCAAGTAATTCAGCACGTTGAGACACTGGGACAGAGTCAGGCTCCCCAGCACCTGAGCGTCGCCATTCAAATGACCGAAGCCCCAGTAGAGGTACTCTAAAGAACCCCACATAGTCCGGCTCTTTTTCCAGAACAGCTCCAAAAAGCCCCCCAATCCCAAAGAGGACAACCGCTGGTTCACCACCTGACTCATCTGTTCTCCGGCTTCCTCCCGGGGCAAGAGGTAATAGGCGTTGTAGTCGGCCTGATTCCAGGCACCGCCGCTTTCCAGATTGAACCCCAGCACAAACTTCCACATGGGCAGGTTGTTGGAAAGTCCTTCCGGATTCAGCCCCATTGCCTGCACCAGCCAAGAGAAAAACTCCGTGGAGATAAAATACGTCACTCCCACAGCCAAGAGCAGCCCGCCCGCATGGAGCACACCAGGTCCCCGCCAACGGCACAGCCGCACCAGCACCCAGCATAGCAGTGCCAGCACGATCACTGCTCCCAGGGGGCGCATCACGTTGCCCAGGGAAAGACACAGCCCTCCAAGGACCGCCCAGGGCAGGTTCAGTTTATCCTTCCGCACCAGCAGCCAAAAGCCCATATAATAGAAAAACGTGGCAATGTGCTGGTTGGTCAGCACGGCCGCCAAGAAATAGGGCGCCGGGTACAGGGCGTACACTAGAGAGATGGTCATAGCGCCGGTCTCGGAAAGGAACCTTCTGGCGATGCCATACACCAGGCAGCCCGTTCCAGCCATCCACAGAGCGTTGCACATCTGGAGCGGCAGCAGGCTTTCACCGAAAATCCGGATCACCAGCGCTTCATAGGCAACGAAACCCGTCTGGTAAGCCCAGTTGTAGAAGTAGTCGGTTTCCAGGTACTCCCGGCTGCCCTGGGCAACTTGGCAAGCGGCGTCGTACATGGTCTGGAAATCCTGCACCGGCTGGGCGCCGAAAATCAGGATGACCCCCAGGGCGATAAAAAACCGCAGGGAGAACAGCGCCACAGGGAACGCCTTATGAGGAGTCAGAAACCGCAGCCCAGCTATGGTCACTCCTCCTGTGACGCCCAGGCCAAGAAGGGTCAGAAGCACGTAGGCCCCGCCTTTGCAGGCTGTCATAGCCGCCTGCACAACCACGATCAAGGTAAACAGGGCTCCAAAGCCGAAGCAGAGTTTTTCACCCAGCCAGCCCACTTTCTTCCACACAGGCCATCCCTTCCTTTCTCCCTACTTTAAAACGGTCCCAAAGCCTCAAATCCAGGCAGGTTTCGCAACAGGGCGAACACTGTACCTACCACCAGGACCAACCCAAAGACAATAACCATCCATTTCCGTTTCCACAGGGGGCGCTTTCCCCGAACATAGCACACTGCCTCCCCTGCCAGATACACCGCCGCCAAAGGCAGCACTACAAACAGGTAGGGGTTTTGCCGGAAAGCCGCCCACACATGGCCCTTCAGCAGCTCTTCCACCATACGGGTAACCCCGCACGCGCCACAGTAATACCCGGTGGTCTCCAAAATCAGGCAAGGGGGCCGCAGCCAAAACAACAGCCCAGCAGCAGCGCTCAGCGCCAAAAAAACCAAAACCACCCGAAAAATTCTCTTTTGCGTTTCAGGCGTCAACGCACGCCTCCTTTTCCCGCCCGGACAGCCGGGCAAATGCCAAAAAACGGGCCCATGGGCCCGTTTTCCGTTTACTTTTTAATGTACGCCAGACCCACGGCTCCAGGGCCGGTATGGGTCCCCACGATGCTCCCGATGGAGGACACGTGGACCTCCCGCTTTTTCAGCAGGTCTCCCATGTACTCTTCCAGAGCCTTGCAGGTTTCAGGACACTTGGAGTGGCCCATGGTCACGCAGTAGTCAGCGGAGATAGGTTCCTTCTCCACACACTTGCGGATAGCGGCAAAGGCGGCTTTCTTGCCCCGGGCTTTGCCCACCACTTCCACCAGACCATCCTTCAGGGTGATGATGGGGCAGATGCCCAAAATGCTGGCAACCAGCGCGCTGGTTGCGGAAAGCCGTCCGCCCATCTTCAGGTATTTCAGGTCCTCGATCATGGCAAACAGCCGGATGCGAGGAATCAGCTCCTCGATCTTCTCCACGATCTCTTTGCCGGTCATGCCCGCGTCCCGCATCTTCACGGCTTCTTCCACCAGAAGTCCCAGGGCAAAGGTGACATTCAGGGTATCCGGCAGCAGAATGTTCTCCGCGCCTAAAATATTTTTCGCCAGCCGGGCGGATTGGAGAGTGCCGCTCATCTTGGAGGAGATGAACAAACACACCACGTCGTCCCCGCTGTCCTTATAGGGCTGGAAGATCTTCTCGAACTGGGCCGGGGTGATCTGGGCCGTCTTGGGAAGTTCCTGGGCGGCTGCCAGCTTGTCGTAGAATTCCTCCGTGGTGATGTCCAGGTTGGCGCGATAGCTCTGCTCTCCAAAGTTCACGGTGATGGGCAGCATTTCCACGCCCAATTCCGCGCAGCGCTCCAAACTGATGTCGCAGGAGCTGTCCGTCAAGATCTTAACCATGTGTTCCCCACTCTTTCTCAAATTCTAAAAATCAATCTCTGGGCCAAAAGGCGGGATGCTGTTTCCCCGCACCGCCCATCGAAAATCATTGTATCATATCCTCCGGGCGGGGTCAATATTTCCGGCGGACATACAGCCAGCTTCCTACCCGCAGGGCCACAAATCCCAACAGGGTGTAATACAAGGCGTTGAACATATCCATATTATAAAGGCTTGTCACAAATACCGCCAGGGTCAGCACTACCAGGGTCAGGTCCCCAGAAAGTTTGGCGGCCTTCTCCCCCACCAGGATGCGCCGCTCGTCCTGCTGCCGGCGGCTGTCCGCTTCCAGCTTATCGGGATTCCGCAGCTTTTTGCAGTTGAATATCAGCCGGAGGATCAGATACAGCCAAAAGCCAAAAAACAGGATGCTCTGCATGGCCCTTGCCTGACTGGTCATGGTGCGGGGATCCGGGAAGATCTCCTCCCAAAAAACGCCCACCACTACATCTAAAATCAGCATCAGAACTACGCCGATCCGCAGCCAGACATTTTCCCTTTTTATGCGTTTGCGGTATTCATCCATGGCGCACCTCTCCTTCCAGTTCTGAAAAGTCGAATACCTCTTCGATGGTCAAGCCAAAATAATAGGCGATCTTGTACGCCAGAGGCAGGGAGGCCGTGTACCGCCCCACCTCAATTGAGGTGATGGTTTGCCGGGTGGTGCCCACCGCCCGGGCCAGCTCCTCCTGGGAAAGCTTCCTCTCCCGGCGCAGCTCTGGAATTCTGGTCTTGATAGTCCCGCCCCCTTTGCTAAGTTCACTTTGCATTTTTAGTATAGTATGCTTTGCAAAAAATGTCAAGTACGCTTTGCAAATTAACCCATTAATTTGCGACGTTTCCGCTCCTGTTTTCCTGTTCCAGTGGAGCCGAGGTCCAAAATTTGCAAAAAGAGGAAAGAGCGTGTATAATGTTTGCCAAACAACGCGGCGTTGTGCCGGCGAGAAAGTAGGGTAATTCCATGCCAAAAGCCACGGTAATCGTACCGGTGTACAATGTAGAGGCATATCTGGAAAAATGTGTCGATTCCATTCTGGCCCTGACGGAGCCGGATTTTGAACTTTTGCTGGTGGACGACGGTTCCACCGACAACAGCGGCGCCCTGTGCGACAAACTGGCCCAAAAAGACTCCCGGATCCAGGTGATCCACCAAAAAAACCAAGGTCTGGGCGGTGCCCGGAACACGGGTATCAAAGCAGCCAGCGGAGACTGGGTCCTGCTGGTGGACAGCGATGACTGGATCGAGCCGGAGCTGCTGGAAAAGACCCTGGAAGCCGGTCTGAGGGAAGAGGCTGACCTGGTAATGTTTGGGTTCCGCTCGGTGGACGAGCAGGGGAACACCCTCCAGACCTTTGTGGAGGACGTGCCCACAGATCAGGGCCTCACCTTGAAGGACCATCCGGACCTGCTGCTGACGGCTCCCTCCGCCTGGCGGCGGCTGTACCGTCGGGAGCTGCTGGTCCGCACAGGCATTCTGTACCCGCCTCGGGTGTGGTATGAGGACATTCGCACCACGCCCAAGCTGCTGGCAGCCGCTGATCGAGTGGTGTTTCTCAGCTATGTGGGCTACGACTACCTGAGCCGTACTGGATCCATCACCAAGAACCAGAACGCGGACCGGAACCAGGAAATCCTGTGGGCATTCGACGACCTGCTGCCCTATTTTCAGGAGCAGGGCCTGTTTGAGCGGTACCGGCAAGAACTGTGCTACTTGACCCTGTTCCACGCCTACCTCACCGCCTCGGTGCGAGTGCTGCTCATCGACCGGAAGCATCCTCTGCTGGGAGAATTCCGCGACTACCTGAACAAGTGGTTCCCCGACTACCGCCGCTGCAAATATCTGCCCCGCCTCAGCCGGGTGCATAAGCTGCTTTTGTCCCTGTTGGAGAAGCGGATGTACGGACTGGTGGCCCTGCTGTTCCGGCTGAAAGGCCGTCTGGGCTGAAAGGAGACTCTATGGACCTGAAACAGAAATGGAACAACCGCCGTCGGGGCGGACTTCTGGAAAACACAGTGATGCTGTACATTTTGCAGTTTTCCAACATGGCCCTGGGGCTTCTGACCCAAGGCTATCAGATGCGAGTGCTGGGCTTGGACCGTATCGGCGTGCTGGGAGCTGCCCAATACGCCACCAACTTCTTCCAGATTCTCATTGACTTTGGCTTTATCTATTCCGCCACAGCCAAGATCTCCCGGAACCGTGAGGATCGGACGCTGCTTTCCAAGATACTCACCTGCGTCATCCTGGCCAAGGTGATGTTCATGGCGCTCTCCTTCCTGATCCTCTTCCTATTCATCGCCCCCTCTTTGGCAGATCTGAGTCAGGTGCTGGTGTACGCCTTCTATCTAGTTTCCGTGTGCACCTACGCCCTTTTGCCTGATTTCATGTACCGGGGCTTGGAGCAGATGACCACCATCACCATTCGCGCGGTGGCTATCAAGTTCTTCGCCACCATGATGATCTTCATCTTTGTTCACCAGCCCGAAGATTACTACATGGTCCCCCTGTTCACCGCCATCGGCAATATCGGCGCCATCGTGTTTGTTTACTGGCACCTGTTCTGCAAGGTGGGGATCCGTTTCTGCCGGGTCTCCTGGCAGGAAGTGTGGACAGAACTGAAGGAATCCTCCCAGTTCTTCCTCTCCAAAGTGGCCTCTTCCATCAATTCCAACCTGAACGGCATTCTTCTGAGCGCCATGGCAGGTCCTGCCGCCACTGGCCTCTACACCAACGCCGACAAGATCATTGGTGCCGCCCGCAGCGGCATGTCCCCCATTGCGGACAGCCTCTACCCCCACATGATGAAGCACCGCAACTTCAGCCTGATCAAAAAGGCCATGCTGCTGGTGTATCCCATCATTCTTATCGGCTGTGCCATCGTGTTCATCTTTGCCGAGCCCCTGCTGGTGCTGTGGCTGGGTAAAGAGGGAACTCAGGTGGTGCTTCCCCTGCGATTGCTCATTCCTGTGGCCGTGTTCGCCTTCCCCAACTACGTGCTTGGCTATCCCACTCTGGGAGCCATGGGCCTTGCCAAATACGCCAATATTTCCGTGGTGTTCGGCACGGTGGTCTACTTGTTGGGAGCGTTGATCATCTGGGGCGTGTGGAGCATTAACCTGGTGACACTGTGTGTGCTCACCACCATCACCGAGGGTTCTATCCTGGCCTTCCGTGTCACGGTTATCGTGAAAAACCGCCGCCTTATGTACCAGAAGAGCGAATAAGGCGCCCGTGTGCGGCAAAAAATATGTTCAAAACAGCAACATTCTATTGCGGAATTATCAAGGAATTATTATAATAAGAATAGATTTCGTGTGTACTTTTGTTCCAGAAAGGGTGTTTGCCCATGAAGCAAGATGCTTTTTCCGCTGGGGTAGATCCCGGCGGCCTTTGGCATAAAAACGATATCCGTATTTTGCTGTGTTACATTCTTGCCAGCGTGGGAGCTCCCCTCGCCCGTCAAGACCTGACCAAGATCATTCAGGAAAAGGGGTTGGCGAACTATTTCGAGGTGGAAGATGCGCTGGCCACTCTGATGACTCAGGGAAACGTCTCCCAGACGGAGGAGGGCTTCTTCACCATCACTCCCACCGGAAAGGAGATCGCCGACAATCTGGACGCCACTCTTCCCCTTTCCGTGCGGGACAAGGCGCTGGAAGCCGCTTTCACTTTGCTTTCTGAGGCCCGAGCCCAGCGGGAAAATCGGGTGGAGACCCAAAAGACAAAGCAGGGCGTACAGGTGACCTGTCACATTTCCGGCGGGGATATGGAACTGATGTCCATCTCCCTGTATGTGCCTGACAAGGCCCAAGCCAAAATGGTAAAAGACAGATTTCATCGAGATCCGGAAGGGGTATATCAGCTGGTGCTGGCTGCCCTTACCGGAGACAATGATTTAGCTAGGGAATATTTTAGAGAACGAGAGGTATAGCCCCTCGAGACGTTGTGGGAAAACCGGTGGAATCGCCATCGGTGTGAAAGGGACTTTTCAATATGAAAGGAAATCCGCGGCAGCGTACCGGATTGGCCCCATGGAGGAAATGGAGTCAAAGAGTTCCGCGAGCTGCTCTAATTTCGTGCGTTTTATTGACAATGCTTTTTCTTTTTGCCTTCCAGAGGGATACCGGCTCCTTGTATTATCAGGTGGCTGCCATCCCTCAGGATGGTGCTGTCCTGCTTTTAGAAGAATGGGATGAACTATGTCTGTTCGCCTACACAGGCTCCTCTCCCGGTTCCGGAAACGTAATGGCTTTGAACCGAACCAACGGTCAGGTTGTAAGCCAGTACAACAGCGATCACAACAAGATAGTATGGGCTGCTGTTCGGGGAGATTGCCTGATGCTGGTGGAGTGTGACGGCAGTGCCGCCTACCTCACCCGGCTTTCTCTTTCTACGCTTCAAAAACTAGATAGTCGGCCCTTACCAATTGCCACGGAGGAACTTGAATTCTTCGACTGTGATGGTGAGGGCTCATTTTATTTTGCCGACCCCAGCGACGGAAACGCGCTGTGGATTTCCAGCCCGGACGGGTCCCTCCAAAAGGTGGAAGAACTCAGTTCGGTCTCCTTTTTGGAGATTACCCCTGAGGGGACACTATTCGCTGTGTCGGGCCTTTACTACTTCTGGGGACCCGCCCAAGATCCTCAGCAATGGCAGAGCACTGTTCTAACTCTTACTCCTGAGTATTTGCTGGAGGAAAATTACTTTGTTTCAAAGCCGTTCCATACCCTTTACCAATATTCTGATGGAACCACTACCCAGGTAAATTACTTAACTCTGCCTTCGGATCCTTTGCTTTGTGCGCTGGATCGGGAAGAACACCTGCTCTACCCCGGCTCTGACAACACATTGCAGTGTGTTTCCCTTTCAGGGGAATCTCTAGGTTCCGTCTCTCTGCGTGGGACTTTGCTGGCCGTGTGCGGAAACGGCGCCATCATCCAGGAGGAAGACTACTATTGGTTCACTCCCATTCAGTTTTTCCAGGAACCCGTCACTCCCACCCCAGTGGCGACCCCCACCCCTGAAGTAACTCCTACTCCTGAGGTGACTCCCACTCCCGAAGTGACTCCGACCCCTGAAGTGACTCCCACTCCTGAGGTAACTCCTACTCCTGAGGTAACCCCCACTCCTGAGGTAACTCCCACCCCTGAAGTGACACCTACTCCTGAAGTGACTCCTACCCCTGAGGTGACGCCTACCCCTGAAGTCACACCTTCCCCTGGCCCCTCTCCGGAGCCATCTCCTCCGCCTACTCCTGAAGGCATCGTTCAAGAGGGAGATTACCTCATTATGTCCATTGACGTGACACTGTCCAAGCTGTTGAGCTATTTTTCCCCGGATGCGGTAGAGGTTTGCCGACCAGACGGGACAGTTGTTGAATCGGGCCATTTGGCCACCGGTATGACTGCCAGAGAGTATACCCTGGTAGTTTTGGGCGACTGCGATGGCAGCGGAAGTCTGTCCAATAAGGATCTGCGAGCAGCTCAGGGGTTGATGCTAAACAGCGACATTGACAGCGATCCTTACCACCGTGCTGCCGACATGAACGGGGATGGAGCAGTGACTACTCTGGATCTCATCCTTTTAGCCCAAAGCATAAGTTCTTAAGTTCCTTTTCAACGTCCTTGCAAGCCCAAACCATCTGTGCTAAGATAGGCACGAAATTCATATGGAAAGAGGCGTTTCACCATGCCCATCACTTTTGATAAACAGCTGAAAGTCTTCAAACTGGAGAATCAGCAGTTCACCTATGCCTTTATGGTCTATCAGGAGAATTACCTGGTGCACCTTTACTGGGGCGCAAAGCTCCCCGACACCGATCTCTCCTATCTGATGTACCGAGGCCGGTTCGCTTCCCTAAGCCCCTACAACACCAAGGTGGAGGATCCTTTCTTCTCTCCCGACATCATCCCCATGGAATATCCCACCAACGGCGCGGGAGATTTCCGGATCTCCGCTCTTTCCGTCCGCAATGCTGGTGGGGACACCGTCACCGATGTGCGGTATGTGTCTCACAAGATCTACGACGGCAAGCCGGCTCTGCCCGGTCTGCCCGCCACCTTTGACCGGGAGGGCAAAGCCCAGACTCTGGAAGTGGAGACTTTGGATACTGTCACCGGAGTAAAAGCCACACTGCTCTACACCGTGTTCGAGGACTATCCTGTGCTGGCAAAAAGCGTACGACTGGAAAATGCCGGCAGTCAGCCTGTGGTGTTGGAACGGGCATACAGCGCCTGCATGGACCTGCCCACCATGGACCTGGACATGGTCCACGTCTACGGCAAATGGAACAAGGAGAATACTACCGTGCATCATCCTTTGCAGCACGGCATCCAGGCCATCCAGTCCAAGCGGGGCATGACCGGACCCAACCACAATCCTTTCCTGGCCCTGGCCAAACACACCGCCACAGAGGAAACCGGGGAAGTTTGGGGCATGAACCTGATTTACAGCGGTAACTTTTCCTTTGAGGTGGAAGTGGACACTCAGGGCTGCCCCCGGGTGCTCATGGGCATCAACCCCACTGACTTCCGCTGGTACCTGGAACCCGGAGAGACTTTCCAGACCCCCGAGGCGGTGCTGGTGTACTCTCAGAATGGTCTGGGCGGCATGAGCCGGGCCTTCCATCACTTTTATCTGGACCACCTGTGCCGCAGCCAGTGGGCCAAAAAGAAGCGTCCCCTGCTGATCAACAGCTGGGAAGCAGCGTTCTTCGACTTTGATGACGACAAGCTGGTGGAGTTCGCCAAGGAAGCCAAAGAACTTGGCATCGAAATGCTGGTCATGGACGACGGCTGGTTTGGTGACCGCCACGACGACCACCGTGCCTTGGGCGACTGGTACGTCAATGAGGAGAAACTCAAGGGAGGCATGTCCCACCTGATCCAGCGTGTCAACGCCCTGGGGGTAAAATTCGGCGTCTGGTACGAGCCGGAGATGGTCAACCCTGACAGCGATCTGTACCGTGCCCATCCTGATTGGGCCATCCGTGCCAAGGGTCGGGAGCATTCCATCTCCCGCTACCAGTGCGTGCTGGATATGACCCGCCAGGACGTGCGGGACAACATCTTCCAGCAGATGTACGATGTGATCTCCCAAAACAACATTGAGTATATCAAGTGGGACTGCAACCGGCACATCACAGAAGCTGCCAGTGCCATTCTGCCCCCGGAGCGGCAGGGAGAATTCTTCCACCGCTACGTGCTGGGCGTTTACGACCTGATGGACCGGATCACCACGACCTTCCCCCATATCCTGCTGGAAAACTGCTCCTCCGGTGGCGGCCGGTTTGATCCCGGTATGCTCTACTATTCTCCCCAGATCTGGGCCAGCGACAACACGGACCCCATTGAGCGGTTGTCCATTCAGTTTGGCGCGTCCCTGTGCTATCCCATTGCATCCCTGGGAGCCCATGTGTCCGCCAGCCCCAGAGCAAGCCTTCAGACAAAAGGCGCTGTGGCCATGTGCGGCACCTTTGGTTACGAGCTGGACCCCCGCAAGCTGACAGAAGAGGAACGGGAGATCGTCCGGCAGCAGGTGGCGGATTACCACAAATATTACGATCTGATCCGCTACGGCGATTTCTACCGGATCACCTCTCCCACGGAAGATCCGTTCCTGTGCGACTGGGAGTTCGTCAGCCCGGACAAGAAGGAAGCGCTCTTTACCCGCGTGGTAATGCGCCGTCCCGAAAACAACTACCAGCCCCTGTGCCTGCCTGGCCTAGACCCGGATACCCTCTATACCGATGAGGCTACCGGCAAAGTGTATTCCGGCGCTCTGCTGGCCCATGGAGGGTTGGATCTCTCCCTGTATGAATTCAGTGACAATGGGGACGGAGCCTGTATCGTCAAACATTTTGTGGCAAAATAACCTTTGTTTGTATTTTTCCAGTTGACATTGGGAAAAATCCTTGTTATAATGTATAAGCTGTCCACTATGGGGGCAGCTTGTATGACTCATTAGCTCAGTCGGTAGAGCACTTGACTTTTAATCAAGGTGTCCGGGGTTCGAATCCCCGATGGGTCACCAGCATTAATACAAAATCCCCGAGAATGATTGTTCTCGGGGATTTTGTTATTTTGAGATGTTTAAGAACTTTCTTCCACCACTGCTTCGCTTTTGGAGAAAACAGGTATTTTTCATAGGAAAAGGTCATTGACAAACTTCTCTACTCAAGGTATCTTTATGGCATTGGCGCTATTTTGAAGCGCTTCAATTTCTTGCAGTATGAATTGAAGAAAAGAGGAGTTTTCATCATGTTTCACGGTATGGTAAACGGATTAGGAGATCTGACCCGTCTCTCCAGCGGAGTCTCCCGGTCCATCAGCCCGGAAAACTACACGGGCGAACCCGGAAAAGGTGGTATGTGTGAGCTGGAAAACGGCAACGCCAAAAATGCCGCCAGAGATCTGGGCAAGGGTTGGAAAGTAAACCCCTATATTTACATTGAAGCAGGCGAGACCTTTGAAATCGCCAACATTCAGGGCCCTGGCATCATCCAGCACATCTGGATGACCCCCACCGGTTCCTGGCGAAACTGCATCATCCGTTTTTACTGGGATGGGCAGGAGAATCCCTCGGTAGAATGTCCCGTAGGCGATTTCTTCGCCTCCACCTGGAATCGCTACGCTCAGATTTCCTCCCTGGCGGTGTGTGTCAATCCGGGAAGTGCTTTTAACTGCTACTGGCAGATGCCTTTCCGTAAAAACTGCCGCATCACCTTGGAAAATATCGGCAGCGAGCGGATCACCTACTACTATCAGATCGACTACACCCTCACCCAGGTGCCCGAGGACTGCGCTTATTTCCATGCCCAGTTCCGGCGGGTCAATCCCCTGCCCTACAAATCTGTCTATACCCTGGTGGACGGCATCCAGGGTCAGGGTCATTATGTGGGAACCTACATGGCCTGGGGTGTGAACAATAACGGCTGGTGGGGCGAAGGAGAGATCAAGTTCTATCTGGACGGGGACACCGAATATCCCACCATCTGCGGCACCGGCACGGAAGATTATTTCTGTGGTTCTTACGACTTTGAGGATCCGGTCACCCACGATCGCTATGTACCCTTCACCACCCCTTACTCGGGACTGCATCAGGTCATCACCCCTGACAAACTGTACAACAGTCAGTTCCGGTTCGGCATGTACCGGTGGCACATCACCGATCCCATCCGCTTCCAGAACAGCTTGAAGGTGACCATCCAGGCTCTGGGCTGGCGAGAAGGCGGCCGTTACCTGCCCTTGCAGGACGACATTGCTTCCGTTGCCTACTGGTATCAGACTTTGCCCACCGCACCCTTCCCCCCTCTGCCCGACAAGGACTATCTGGAAAACATCTAACACACTGATTTCACATTAAAACGCCCCAGGAAAGCACAACGCTTTTCTGGGGCGTTTTTGCAGTCATCGGATAGAGTGCTCCTCCAGTTCTGTCATCAGGGGCCAATAGCGTTTGGGACACAGGCTCCGCCGCAGGGTGGGATTTTCTCTGCCCTCCACAGCTATGGTGCGGTAGAATGCCTTCCACAGCTCTCGCCAGCGGCGCTCCTCCTCCCCAGACTGGGGCAACTCCACCTGGTCGGCATGGAAAAACTCCCCAGGACTATCCGCCCGGTGAAGAAACCCCATACCGTGGTTCCCATCGTAGATCACGAAATTCTCACTGGGAAGCCGGTCGCAGAAATGAGGAGCCACCAAGGGCAGCACCCGGTTATTGGGTGCGATCCTGGCCGCCAGAAATTCCCCCGTATCGGAAAACCGCAGGAACTCCAAGGTGTGGTGAGCCTCGTTCCGCAGGTTGAGGACCCCTTTTTCCAGAGCGTGGACCACTGGATGAGTGGTAAACTTAGTCACCTTCGTCCCCACTTTGTACCCCATGAGCAAAAACCGCAGCAAGACCATTTCCCGGTCCGGCAGACAGGTGAGGAATCCTTCCCGCACCAGGTGCAGAGCCTGGGGAGAGATCTTCCGGGGGATGGACCGCTCCACCCGGTCCGCCAACTCTTTTTGGGTTGGGATCTCCTTCCAGCCGAAAAGGCTCTGCTGGTCCTCCTCCCAGGACTGAATACTCACCGGCAGCTCCTTTGCCCGGAAGCACTCAAAAACACAGCAGAGAAATCCTTGGTAAGAGCCGTCGTAGCGGTAGATCAAATTTGTCCGGTAAGGCATTGCAGGCGGTCCTCCTTTGTGGGAGCGAACAGGGAAAGCTGTTCCGGTCCCTTCAACAGTGGGCCGGCAGCCCTTTCCTCCAACTGGGTGCGGCGGAAAGCCGATCCCTCCCGAATAGCTCCGGCCACCACCTGAGGATCATCCGTGGGCAGAGGCGACAAACTCTTGCCCTGGCAGGTCAGGAAGAACCTGGCCCGTTTCAGCACCACACCCAGCTTTTTCAGGGCGTCAAAATCCAGCTTGGTCCAGCGCCGGGCGGCTCGGATCCTCTTGGCGCTTTTCACCCCGATCCCCGGCACTCGCAGCAGCATCTCATAAGGGGCTCGGTTCACCTCCACTGGGAACAGCTCCATGTGGCGGACAGCCCAGTTGCATTTTGGATCCAGCAGGGGATCGAAATTGGGTGCCTCCTCGTCCAGGATCTCCTGGGCGGTGAACCCATAGAACCGCAGCAGCCAATCCGCCTGATACAGCCGGTGCTCCCGCAGCAGCGGTGGAGGTGTGTCCAGAGCAGGCAGGTTTCTGTCCCCCACCACCGGCATATAGGCGGAGAAAAACACCCGTTTCAACCCGTACTTTTGATAGAGGCCCTCTGTCAGCCGCAGGATCTGTCGGTCACTTTCCGGGGTGGCACCCACGATCATTTGGGTGGACTGGCCGGCGGGCACGAACCTGGGGGCGTGGCGGTAAGTGGAGAGAGCTTTGCTGTTTTCCGTGATACCGTCCCGGATCAGTCCCATAGGAGAAAGGATCTTCTCCTTGCTTTTTTGGGGCGCCAGCAGTTTCAGACTCTGCTGGGAGGGCAGCTCAATGTTGACGCTCATTCTGTCGGCGTAGAGCCCCATCTGCTGAATCAACTCCTGAGAAGCGCCGGGGATAGCCTTAACATGGACATACCCGCCGAACCGGCACTCCCCTCGCAGCCGTTTCAGCACCGCCAGCATCCGTTCGCAGGTGGCGTCAGGGTTCCCTACCACTGCCGAGCTGAGAAACAGCCCTTCGATGTAGTTGCGCCGGTAAAACTCCATGGTCAGCCTACAAAGTTCCTCCGGGGTAAAGGTGGCTCTCCGGCAGTCGGCGGTGCGACGGTTGACACAGTAGGCACAGTCGAAAGCGCAGTCGTTGCTCATCAGCACTTTCAACAGAGAGATGCACCGGCCATCAGCGGCGAAGCTGTGGCAGATCCCCGCTTTCACGGCATTCCCAAGGACGCCCTGCTGTCCGGACCGGTCCACTCCGCTGGAAGTACAGGCCACATCGTACTTGGCGGCATCTGTTAAGATCTCCAATTTTTCCATCAGATCCATGTCATATCCCTCTTCCGGCCTTCCATGAGAACGCTGGCCCGCGAATGTTCTAGCCCAATTTCAAATCGAATGTGTGTTCGATGTAATTATAGAACATGCGTTCGCAGAATGCAAGAGGAAATTTCCGCCAAAAAAAGACCTTCCAGGAGAAACCCGGAAGGTCTGGTGTACATATAGGGATCTTTTAAATTAGTAGTTCTCGGCTTTGATCTGGAAATAGGCCTGAGGATGGGCGCAAACGGGACATACCTCGGGAGCCTTCTTGCCGATGACGATGTGTCCGCAGTTGGCGCACTGCCAAATCACGTCGCCGTCACGGGAGAACACAAGGCCCTCTTCCAGGTTCTGGACCAGCTTCAGGTAGCGCTCCTCGTGCTCTTTCTCGATCTTGGCCACGCCCTCGAACAGGTCGGCAATGTGATCGAAGCCCTCTTCCCGGGCGGTCTTGGCGAAACCGGCATACATGTCGGTCCACTCGTAGTTTTCACCAGCAGCGGCGTCCTTCAGGTTGTCGATGGTATCGCCGATGCCGCCATGGAGCAGCTTGAACCAGATTTTAGCATGCTCTTTTTCGTTGTTGGCAGTCTCCTCGAACAGGTTGGCGATCTGCACATAGCCGTCTTTCTTGGCCTTGGATGCATAGTAGGTGTACTTGTTCCGGGCCTGGGATTCCCCGGCGAACGCGGTCATCAGGTTGGCTTCGGTCTTAGAGCCCTTCAGTTCTGGCATAACAGTTCCTCCTTAAAAGATGGTGTGTGGTTTCTGGATGATTCTGGAAACAGTATAACCCGTATAAAATCAAAAGTCAAGAACATTTTTAAGAATTATTATTAATTTTTTGTGACCCATAGCAATCCGGTTGAAAAAGCGAATTTCTTCCCCTAGTATTACCCGGAATCACCCTTCTATGCCCGGTAGATTTCCCCCAAAAACACTTTGCATTTCGGAGGATTTAGGGGCTTGACAATAGTACGAATTCGTATTAATATATCAGTACGATTTCGTACTGATTGGAGGAGAGAACCACCGTTGGAAGACAAGAATGAACAGATCCGAAAGATCATGATCAGCATTAACCGGATTGACGGTGTTTACTATCAATGGGCCCGATGGATCGGCCTGAAGGACAACATGCTGTCCCTTTTATACGCCCTGAGCGATGGAAAGCCCTACACGCAAAAGCAGATCTGTGATGAATGGCTCATTCCGAAAACCACCATCAACACTGTCATCAAGGAGTGTGTGGTCAACGGCTACGTGGTCCTGCACCACGAGCCTCACACCCGCGAGAAGTTGATCCGCCTGACGGACAAAGGCAAGGAGTTCACAGACGGCATCATCCGAAGCGTGAGACTGGCTGAAATGGAGGCCTTTGATGAAACTTTGAAAAAATACCCTGTGGAGCTGGCGGAAATATTCGCGGAATTCGCGGACCAGCTCAAAACCGCGTACGAACATTACCACAACCAAAGCGACGCCGTCGCAAAAAACGGAGAAACTTAGAACCATGACAAACCAATTATCGCAAAAAATCACCACTGGTTCCCTGATCAAGTTCGCTCTGCCCACCACTATCATGCTTATTTTCATGTCACTCTATCAGATGGTGGACGGGGTGTTCGTGGCGAACTTTGTAGGGTCCAACGCCCTGTCCGCTTTAAACATCGTGTACCCTGTGCCCAGCATTATCGTGGCAGTCTCCATCATGCTGGCCACAGGTGGCAGCGCCATCATCGCCAAGAACATGGGCGAGCAGAAGGACCAAGAGGCCAAAGAGAATTTTTCCCTGATCCTGCTGGTGGGATTCCTGTTCGGAATGGCATTCCTGGTGCTGGGGGCGCTTTTCATTGAGCAGCTCATCATGCTGCTGGGCGCCACTCCCAGCCTGTACGACTACTGTTACGACTATCTTCTCATTTTGATCCTGGCCGCTCCCCTGGCCGTTTTCCAGATGCTTTTTCAGACCTTTTTTGTCACAGCGGGAAAACCTAATCTGGGACTGGCCACCACGGTGATCGGCGGATGTGTCAACATTGTGTTCGACTACATCTTTATCGCCATCTTCCACATGGGAGTCACCGGGGCAGCCGTGGCCACAGCAATGGGATACGCGGTGCCTGCTTTGGTGGGCCTGCTGTATTTCACCTTCAACCGAAAAGGGACCTTGTATATCGTCAAGCCGGTTTTCCGGAAAAAGGTCCTGCTTTACAGCTGCACCAACGGCTCTTCGGAGATGGTGAACAACATTGCTGTTTCTGTCACCACCTTCCTTTTTAACATTCTCATGCTCCAATACGCTGGGGAAGCGGGCGTGGCCGCCATCACGGTGGTGCTGTACGCCCAATTCCTGATGACCTCTGTGTTCATGGGATTTTCTTCCGGCATTGCCCCCATGATCAGCTACAACTACGGACGGCAGAACATCCCACAGCTGAAGAATCTTTTCCGGATCTCCATCCGCATCGTGGTGATCGTGTCCCTGTTCATTTTCCTGATCTCTGAGCTGTTTGCCTCTTACGTGGTACGGGTCTTTACCTCGCCGGAAAGCGATGTATTCCAGCTTGCACGCCACGGATTTCTTCTGTTCAGCGTGAGCTTCCTGTTCACTGGGGTCAACATTTTCTCCTCGGCCATGTTTACCGCCTTTTCCAACGGAAAAGTGTCGGCCATTATCTCCTTTCTGAGGACCTTCGTGTTCCTGGTGCTCAGCCTGGTGCTGCTGCCCCTTCTTATGGACATCGACGGTATCTGGATCGCGGTCCCTGTGGCGGAAGCGTTGGCTTTAGCGGTATCCATTTTCTATCTGGTAGTCCACCGAAAGACCTACCATTACATGGACGTGAAAGCCAGCTGATTCTGGCCCTGTCCCCCTCATCCGCCCCGTGGCTCCCGCCGCGCGGGCGGTTTTCTTTATGCCCACCTTTCCCTGTCAAGCCGGATCCATGCAGGGAAATGTTAATTTATCGTAAAAGCTCGCCCATCACCGTTGAAAATTCCCGGTCCAGCCGGTATACTGAAAGATAGCGCGGTAGAGAATTTTCCGCCGCTTCATTTTTGGAAAGGATGTGTCCTGCTTGCTGCTGCAAAAGTTTCAGCAATTCATGTACGGCCGCTACGGCGGTGATAAATTCAGCCTGTTCCTGCTGGTGATCGCCCTGATCCTCTCGCTGATCGGTGGTTTCTTCTGGCCGGTGGCTCTGGTAGCGGACGCCATTTTCATCTATGTGCTGTTCCGCATGTTCTCCCGGAACCACGCCGCCCGCCAGCGGGAATACTATGCCTTTCTTCGGTTCTGGACTCCGGTGGAGAACTGGTTCAAGTTCCAGAACACCCGCTTTCGGGACCGGAAATTCTACAAATACTTCCGCTGCCCTCAGTGCAAACAGCGCCTGAGAGCGCCCCGGGGCAAGGGAAAAATCCAAGTGACCTGCCAGAAGTGCCACAACGTTTTCCAGATCAAGAC
Source organism: Clostridium sp. CAG:1013 (assembly GCA_000432995.1). GTDB lineage: Bacteria > Bacillota > Clostridia > Oscillospirales > Acutalibacteraceae > Acutalibacter. The sequence goes on along the minus strand of HF972684.1, from coordinate 11,207 downwards.
CTGATCCGATCATAAATACCACAGACGAAAAAAGAGGAGGAGTAAGTATGGCAAAAATTTGGGAACGGCCCATCAAAGAGCTGGCGGGGTTGGAATATCCCTGTTCCTGCGGAAGGACTCACAAAGTGGACATTCAGGCCATCCGTGTAGGCAGCGGCTGCATCAAGGAGCTGCCCCAGATCCTGAAAGACCTGGGCGCCACCCGGATCTTCATGCTGGCGGACAACAACACCTATGAGGCCGGCGGCCGTCAGGTGGAAGAACTGTTGAAAGAAGCAGGGCTCCCCTATCACATGCGGCTGTTCCAGACTCAAACGCCCCTGGTTCCCAACGAGTACGCTCTGGGTTCCGCATTGGCGGTGATGGAGAGCCAGGATGACATGTTGCTGGCGGTAGGCTCTGGCACGCTCAACGACCTGACCAAGTACATCAGCGCCCGCACCGGCGTTCCCTATGTGATCGCTGCCACAGCTCCTTCTATGGACGGCTACGCCTCCACCGTGTCTCCCATGATCCTGGACGGCATTAAGACCACCCTGCCGGCAGTGTATCCAGCGGCTATCGTGGC
>HF972684.1:0-10631 GCA_000432995.1 Clostridium sp. CAG:1013 | reverse complement strand
GCGGCTATCGTGGCAGACGTGGACATCATGAAAGACGCTCCCATGCCCATGCTCACTGCCGGGTTTGGGGACATCATCGGCAAATACACTGCCCTGTGCGACTGGCGGTTGTCCCGTCAGCTTTTCGACGAATACTATTGCGAAGAGGCCGCCACACTGGTGGAGCGGGCTCTGGAAAAATGCGCGGAGAACGCCAAGGGCCTGGCCCAGCGTGATCCCCAGGCCGTGGAAGCCGTCACCGAGGCATTGATCCTCTCCGGCGTGGCCATGGGCCTGGTAGGAAATTCCCGTCCCGCTTCCGGCGCAGAGCATCACATGGCCCATTACTGGGAAATGGACGCTCTCCGGCGTGGCGAGGAGCATCCCCTCCACGGCAATTCGGTTGGTTCTGCCGCAGTGGTCTCCGCCAGTTTGTACGAACTGGCCGCCAAGGAACTGCCCGAGGGCTTCACTCCCCCGGATAAGGACAAGATCATTGCCTGCCTGGAAGCTGCGGGAGCCACTGTCAGCCCCAAGGACCTGGGCATCCGCCGGGACCTGTGCCTGGAAGCGCTGCTCCATGCCATGAAGATGCGGGACCGGTTCACCATTCTTCGGTTCATGGACGGCAAGGGTCTGCTTTCCGCCTGCGCCGTGGAACTGACCAATCGTTTTTACAATAGCTGAAAGAGGGGAACAACATGCGGCTTCGAGAACTGGGCATCCGTCTGCGGGATGAAAAGCAAGTGCTGCGCAACGGCTTTATCCTGCTGACCTTTGCCGCAGTCCTGATCCTTATCCTGATGAAATTCGATCAGGTGTGGGCAGCGGTCTGTACGGGGTTCGCTACTTTGAGCCCTGTGTTTTACGGCATCATTCTGGCGTATATCTTGAATGTGTTCGTTCATTTCTTTGAGGACATCGCCTTTAAGCCCTTCCAAAATTCCAAGTCAAAACTGTGGCATAGAATGCGGCGGCCTTTAGCGGTAACGCTGGCCTATCTGGTGGTGGCTTTGGTGATCGTGTTCATCGTAACCTTCATCATTCCCGGGCTCATCGAGTCCATGAGCGTTTTGGCGGAAACCGCCCAGACAACAGTGCCTGCCTATTACAACAACGCCATGGTCTGGCTCAACCAATTCGCCGCGGAGAACGACCTTACCTTCATTCAGGAATTTTTGAAGGGATTCAGCTGGTCCTCCTTGCTGGCCAATGTGGCTCAGATGACCACCAACTTCCTAACCTCTTTGGTGGGCGTCACCATCAACGTGGCTTCCGGAGTGTTCTCCGCAGTGATGAGTCTGATCTTCTCCATCTACATGCTCACCAGCAAAGAAAAACTTCTTCGCGGGGTAAAATCCACCCTGCTTGCTTTTCTTCCCAAGGGTACGTCCCGGAAGATCGGCCAGATCGGCACTCTGACCAACCGGGTATTCTTCAACTTTATCCGTGGGCAGCTCACCGAGTGTGTCATCCTTGGATCTCTGTGCTACGTGGGCATGAGCATCCTCCAGTTGGACTACGCCCTGCTGATCTCCTCTGTGGTGGCCTTGGGCGCTTTGATCCCCATCCTGGGCGCCTATATCGGCGCTGCAGTGGGCGTGATCATCCTGCTGTTGGTCCATCCCATCGACGCGTTGATCTTCCTCATTTTCCTGCTGATCCTCCAGCAGGTGGAAGGCAACCTGATCTACCCCCGTGTAGTAGGCTCCTCCATTGGACTGCCTCCTGTGTGGACCCTGTTCGCCGTGGTGTTCTGGGGCGGCGTGATGGGAGTCCCGGGAATCTTGTTTGGCACTCCTGCCACAGCAGTGCTCTACCGGCTGCTGCGCACCTCAGTGCGGAACCGGCTGCGGAATAAGGAAATCGATCCCTCCGACCCGCCCTTCCCCCTCCCCGAGGAGGACCCGGAAGATTCCTCCACCCAAGAAAGTTCAAATTAAAAGCAAAACAGGACCGTTCCTCATGGGAATGGTCCTGTTTTTTTACCTGTTGTTTGACTCAGCCCCGCTCCAGGGCAATGACTCCAGTACGGGAAATCTCCCGAATGCCGTAGGGGCGCAGCAATTCGCAGAGTGTCTCGCACTTGTCGTGTTCCCCGGCAAAGCGGAGCGTCACCGTGGACTTGGAAACGTCCGCCACCTCCGCCTTCATCAGGGCGGCGATCTCGTTGACCTTGCCCAAAGTCTGAGGGTCGCAGGCTATTTTCACCAGCATCAGTTCAGCGGTGACCGCGTCCGGCCCCAGGGAACGCACCTTGATCACCGGGATCACCTTGTTCAGCTGTTTCTCCACCTGCTCTAAAATGTGGTCGTCCCCTTCTCCCACAATGGTCATCCGGGACATGGTGGTATCCTCTGTGGTGCCCACCGCCAGGCTGTCGATGTTGTATCCACGCCGGGCAAACAGGCTCACCACCTTACTCAGCACGCCGGGCTGGTTTTCCACCAGCACAGATAAGGTATATTTCATGGTTTCGCCTCTCCTCTCACGTTACCCTGCTCAGACGGAAGGCGTCTCCGGATCCACCCGGCACACCAGCACGTAGGGGGTAGGAGTTTGCAGCATCTCCGCCGCTAAAATCTCCGCCTGCCGGTTGTTTTCCGCCAGGGCCGCGGGGATCCCATAAGCCCTGCAAAGCGCCACAAAATCAGGGTTTCCGTCCATATGGGTGGCAATGTGCCGCCGGCTGTAATGGCTGTTCTGATACTCCCGCACCATGCCCAACCTCCTGTTATCAAACACCACGATCTTCAAGGGCGCGTGGGAAGCTACCACCGTGGCCAGCTCACACAGGCTCATCTGGAAAGCGCCGTCACCGCACACCGCCAGTACCTGCCGCCGGGGCTTGGCCAGTTTGGCCCCCAGCGCAGCGGGCAAAGCATAGCCCATGGTGCCCAGGCCGCCGCTAGTGAGGAATCGTCCTTCCTTCTGGGTAAAGTTGATGGCCGCCCAGATCTGCCCTTGACCCGGGTCCGCAGTGAGGATGGCGTCCTCCTCCATCATGGCGGACAAAGTCCGGATGAAAGACCTAGGCTCCACATAGTCCTCTCGGTCCTCTCCTCGGGGGATAAATTCCCGCTTGTAGCGGAGCACACGCTCCACCCATTCCTTACAGTCGGCGGGCTCCACCCGTTCCGCCAGGGCAGCCAGCACGGTTTTGATGTCTCCCACAATGGGCACATCCACCCGCATGTTCTTGCCGATCTCTGCCGGGTCGATGTCGATATGTATGATCTTCGCCTGCTGGGCCACTTGATTGGGCAGGGCGATGGCCCGATCTCCCACTCGCGCGCCGCACAGCAGAATCAGATCCGCTTCGCCGATGGCCCTGTTGGCGTAACTGCGTCCATAGCGGCCGATCATGCCTAGATAAACTGGGCTATCCATGGGCATCACCCCGATGCCCATCATAGTGGACACGATGGGGATGCCGCTTTTCTGGGCGAAGGCGGTCATCTCCTCACGGGCGCCGGCCAGCACCACGCCGCCACCGCAGCAAATCACAGGCTGCTTGGCCTGGGAAATAGCTTCCAGCGCCCGCTTGATCTGCATGGGATGACCCCCGGTTTTAGGCTTATACCCGGGAATGTCCGCCCGCTCCGGGTAATGGAAAGATTTTGTCAGAGCTTCCTGCACGTCCTCGGGTACGTCGATGAGCACCGGTCCTGGACGGCCTGTGGAAGCGATGTGAAATGCCTCCTTGAATACTCGGGGCAGGTCCTCCACGGACTTCACCAGATAGCTGTGCTTGGTGAAGGACTCGCAGGCGCCGGTGACGTCCGCTTCCTGGAACACGTCCCGGCCCAACTGTTCCAGATTCACCTGGCCGGTGATGGCCACTATGGGGATGGAATCCATGTAAGCCGTGGCGATGCCGGTGATGAGATTCGTGGCGCCGGGGCCGGAGGTAGCCACGCAGACCCCGGGCTTTCCGGAAGCACGAGCATAGCCGCTGGCCATGTGGGCCGCATTCTGTTCCGAGCGCACCAACACATGGCGGATGGGGGAATCGTACAAAGCGTCGTAAAAGGGACAGATGGCCGCCCCCGGATAGCCGAACAGGATCTCCACCCCTTCGGCTTCCAGGCACTTCACCATGATCTCTCCACCGCTTATCATGCTACCACTCCCTCAATTCTGAGACGGCAGAAACACCGCTCCGTCATAAATGAGCCCAAGCTGACCGCCGGAATAGGCATAGCCCTCCCCGTCAGGAGAAAGGGTCATATCTCCCACGTCGCTGCCCATGACCCCCTGAGCAGTGCTCTCTTCTGGGGTCAGGGCGTAACCGCCATCCTGCTGGACGTAGGTGCCGGTGATGGTAGCAGTCCCGTCGTAAAAGGTGGCAAACAGCTCAAAGGTTCCGTCGGAATACAGGGTAAACGTGGGCTCATACCCGGTCTCCGCTCCGGAATCCTGTTGGGTGAGCACTACGGTTTCCTCTTGGGTATCTTCTGACTCCTGGGTGTCCTGACTCTGGGAAGGGGCCTCCGCTGTCCGGGGTTCCGGCCTCAGCACAGGCTGAGAGCTCTCCTCCTGGACCGCGCTGGATGTGGGTTGATTCTCCTGGGAAGGCAGAGCGTCCTCCTGCCCGCCGCAGGCAGTCAAGATCCCGCACAGCAGCAATGCGGACACAGCCGCTAAGATCTTCTGGGTCATGAAAACAATCCTCCTATTACTCAATAGAACGCTGGGCGCAGGCGTTCAGGTCCATGCCGGCGGTATTCCCCGCCAAAAACTCATAATAGCCCTGAGAGGCGATCATGGCGGCATTGTCCCCGCACAGGGAACGGTCCGGCAGATACAGGGAAAGGCCCCGTTCTTTCGCCATCCGCTCCAGCTCCCGGCGCAGCAGCCGGTTGGCGGAAACACCTCCTGCCGCGGCCAATGTCTTGGCGCCGGTCATCTCCGCTGCCTTAAAAAAGTTCTCCGTCAGGCAGGTGACCACCGCTTTCCGGTAAGAGGCGCACAGGTCCGGCACGCTGACCTCTTCCCCCTTCTGGCGGGCGTTATTCAACAGGTTCAGCACCGCGGTCTTTAACCCAGAAAAGCTAAAGTCTAAAGGCGCGCCTTCCACCCGGGGATGGGGCAGCTGATAGGCGCTGTCATTCCCTTCCTCGGCGATCCGGTCCATCTCCACCCCGCCGGGATAGGGGATGCCCATAGCTCGGGCGGCCTTGTCGAAGGCTTCTCCGGCGGCGTCGTCCCGGGTGCGGCCCAGAATCTTCAACCGGGTGTAATCCTCCACCTGGACAATGTGGGAATGTCCTCCCGAAACAACCAAACACAGGAAAGGCGGTTTCAGGTCGGGGTTACTCAAATAGTTGGAAGCAATGTGCCCCCGCAGATGATGTACAGGGATCAGGGGCAGGCCGGTGGACAAGGCCAGACCCTTGGCAAAGTTCACCCCTACCAACAGGGCTCCGATAAGCCCGGGAGCGTAGGTGACGGCGATACCGTCGATCTGGGACAGGGTCTTGCCGCCCTGCTCCAGGGCTTCTTTCACCACGCCCACAATAGCCTCGCTGTGGCGGCGGGAAGCGATCTCCGGTACCACACCACCGTAGATCTTGTGCTCCTCCACCTGAGACGCCACCACGGAGGAAAGGATCTTCCTGCCGTCCTCCACCAAAGAGGCGGCGGTCTCGTCACAGGAGCTCTCAATGCCTAGCAAGATCATGACTTGTCCTCCTTTTTAAAGCGCCGGGTAAGGATAAGGGCATCCTCGGTGGGATTGGTATAGAAGTTCCGCCGCCGTCCCTCCTCCAAGAAGCCCAGACGGGTATACAGGCTCACCGCCGCCCGGTTGGAGGGGCGCACCTCCAGGGAGATGAATTCCGCGTCACGGCGCTGAGCCTCTCGGACCAGCTCCTCCACGATGGCAGTACCCACTCCTTTTTTCCGATGGTGTCCGAACACGGCGATGTTGTCCACATAGCACTCGTGGTGGGAGCAGTGCATCCCGCCGTAACCCAGGATCTTTTCCTCATCCACTGCTGTTATAAAATAGGCGCAGGGATTCAGAGTTTCATCCTCCAGGGATTTCTGGCTCCAGGGATGGGGAAAGCAGAGCTTCTCCAGCTCCGCCAGGATCTCACAGTGCTCCTTTTCCATTCTGATCAATTCCATAGATTCCTACTCGTTTCCTTTCCTTGCTTCACAGCAATACACAACAAGGTTATTATAAACTCCGGGGCCGGAAAACTCAAGGGTCGGGCCGATTTTCCCCCTTCCCCACAAAAAAGCGCTAAGGCTTTCTCCCCGATTTGGGGCGCTGCCTTAACGCTTTTCTCGCAAAAGTATCTCACGGCCGAGGCGGATCGTCGAACACCAGAAGTCTTGTCACGTAATCGTTGTAGAAGATCTCCAACTGGCTTTTCAGCTTGTCCCGCACCTCCCGGTACACATCCAGATCCTGACCAAAGGGATCGGCGATGTACTTGGGTATGTAGATCTTGGTCTGGGGCACGCCGGCCTGGGCCAGAATGTATCCGTGGGTCTTGGACATGGGGAAGTACAGATCCCACACCGGAAGCTCCTCCCCGGAGATCCGCCGGGCGGTGTGTTCCGAAATATCTACGCCGATCTCACGGCAGGCAAGCACCGCGTTTTCCGAAACAGGGTCCCCCTCCACTGCGGAGAGTCCCGCGCTCTGACAGAGCACCTTGTCCTCCATGTCACGTTCCTGCATCATCTTGCGGAAAATCCCCTCCGCCATGGGGCTGCGACAGGTGTTTCCTGTGCAGACAAATAGAATCTTCAAAATGGTCCTCCCTTTCTATACTGCCATCCGGGCTTTCCGCCCGGCATTGCTGTTCTCTATTGTTTTTGGTACACCAGAAAATCAAATTCGATCTCCGTAGAAAAGCCTTTCGTCTCCTCCAAACGTTTGGCTCCCTCCACTCCAGTTTTCCAATAGTAAGGGGTCATGGAAAACAGATCCATGGCCGTTTCAGCGTCCGGGACGAAGATCTCCCCCCGCACTGCGGTGCGCTCCACAAACTGGAACCCGGGATATTCCGTCTCCCGATGGGGGTTTTCGTAGGGGTCCTGGTACAGGATCTCCTTCAGGCCGAACAGGTGCCGTTCGCCGGGCACGGCGTAGAGGAAATACCCTCCCGGCTTCACCACCCGGGCAAACTCCTCCGCCGCCAAAGGGGAAAACACGTCGGTAAGCAGGTGGACGCTCTTCGATGCCAGAGGAATGGCAAAGGAGCTGGCCACCGCCCACTGGATCCCCTTGTACTTTCCCGCGGCGGCCTTCACCGCCAACTTGGAGATGTCGAACCCGCACAGGGCGGCTTTTGGCAGAGCCTGTTCCATCCCCGCGGTGTAGTAGCCCTCTCCACAGCCCGCGTCGCACAGAGCAAGCCCCTCCCCTTGGGGCGCCCCCAAAGCGTCGGCGCACTGTTTCACCAACCGGCACAACTCCTCCCGAAAGGGGGCGTAATACCCCCCTTCCAAAAACCGGCGGCGGCCCTCCACCATTTCCCGGCTGTCACCGGGCACTTTGGAGTGCATCTTGTTCACAGGCAGCAGGTGGACATACCCCTGACGCGCCACATCAAAGCTGTGGCCGCTTGGGCACACTGCCCGGTGTTCCTCACGGGTCAGACTGCCCCCGCACAGGGGACAGCGAAATATCAGTTCTTCCATGGCTCACCCCTTGGCGTCATACCAGGTGCGGCCGGAACCCGCTTCCGCCATCATAGGCACGGACAAGTTCACTGCCCCCTCCATCTCCTGGGTGAGCAGTTCCTTCACCTGGTCCAGCTCTTCCGGGGGACACTCCACGATCAGTTCGTCGTGAACCTGAAGAATCAGGCGGGCTTTCAGCCCCTCCCGTTCCAGCCGGTCGCTGACCCGGATCATGGCGATCTTGATGATGTCCGCCGCGGTGCCCTGGATCGGCATATTCCGAGCCACCCGCTCTCCGAAGGCCCGCATGTTGAAGTTGCCGCTTTTCAGTTCCGGCAGATACCGCCGCCGGCCGAACAAGGTCTCCACATAACCCTTCTCCTTGGCTTCTTCCACCACCCGCTTCATATAGGCGTCCACGCCGGAATAGTTGCGCAGGTATTCTTTGATATAGTCGTCGGCCTCCTTCCGGGAGACGCCGATATCCTTTGACAGGGAAAAGGCGCCGATGCCATACACAATACCGAAGTTTACCGCCTTGGCCTTGGAACGCATTTCGCTGGTGACCAATTCCTGGGGCATGTTGAACACTCTGGCGGCGGTGGAGGTGTGGATATCCCGGCCCTCCCGGAAATCCTCCTGCATAGCCTGGTCGCCGGCCACATGAGCCAGCACCCGCAGTTCAATCTGGGAGTAGTCCGCGTCCACCAGCAGGTTCCCTTCCGACCCCGCGAAGAACTTCCGCAGTTCCCGGCCGATGGGAGTCCGCACCGGGATGTTCTGCAAGTTGGGCTCAGTGCTGGAGATCCGCCCTGTGCGGGTCTCCGTCTGGTTGAAGCTGGAATGGATCCGCCCGTCGGGGCCGATAACTTTCAAAAGCCCGTCGCAGTAGGTGGATTTCAGCTTGGCCACTGTCCGATAGCGGAGCACCTCGTCCACCACCGGGTGGAGATAGCGCAGCTCCTCCAGCACATCGGCGTTGGTGGACCAGCCGCTTTTAGTCTTTTTTCCGTGGGGCAGACCCAGCTTGCCGAAGAGGGCCTCGCCCAGCTGCTTGGGGGAATTGATGTTAAACTCGTATCCCACCTGGTCGATGATGGAATCGTGGAGCTCTTTCACCTGGACATCCAGTTCTTCCCCGTAGGCCCGAATGCTCTCCTTGTCCACGTAGAATCCGATGTGCTCCATCTGAGCCAACACGAAAGACAGGGGGATTTCGATGGTGGAAAGCAGCTCCTGTTGGCCGTTTTCGGCAATGGCCTTGGAAAGAGCCTGGCACAGCCCGGGCATGGCCGCCCCGGCGTTCAACTCTTCCTCTTCAAAGTCCGGCAGCGCCACTCCGTACTCCGCCGCCAACCGATCCACTCCGTACCCGGAGGCGGAAGGATTCAGCAAATACCCCGCCAAGGCGGTATCCATCTGCACGTTTTCCATCTTGCAGCCAAGAGATAGCGCCTTCCGCTGCAGCGGCTTGCTGTCGTGGGTGTACTTTTTGATACGATCATTTTTGAAGAAGGCGCGGAGAAAGGCGTCGTCAGGCTTTACCCGGTGGAGCTTTCCTCCATGGGAAAACACCAGGGACAAAAGTTCTCCCTTCTCCCACTTGGCGTAGAAGTAAGCCTCTCCCTGGTCCTCCAGCTGAGGCAGCAGGGCAGCCCCGTCCTCATACTCTTCCATGGTCGGCCGTTCCCCAGCGGGAGCGTTCTCCTGGGCGGGCTGGTTCCCGGAAAGGCCAAACTTCTCCAGTAAGGAGAACAGTTCCAGCTTCACCATGATCCCCGCCGCTTTTTGGGGCTCTCCGGCACCTTTCACATAGTGGGAAAGGTCTGTGTCAATGGGAGCATTCCGGCGGATGGTGCCTAGATCATAGCTCAAGAAAGCGTTGTCCTTGGATTTTTCCAGCTTGGCTTTCATGGCGGGCTTGATGTTCAACTCCTCCAAATGGTCGTAAATATATTGGACGCTGCCGTATTTCTGGATCAGCTCTCCAGCGCCCTTGGGGCCGATGCCCGCCACTCCGGGGATGCAGTCGGAGGTGTCACCCTGAATGGCTTTCAGGTCGATCATCTGCCGGGGAGACACGCCGTACTCCTCCCGGAGCTTGGCCTCGTCGTATACCGTCACCTGGGGCTGACCAAACTTGGTGGTGGCAAGCCGCACCGTGGTCTGAGGGGAAACCAGCTGCAAGCTGTCCCGGTCTCCGGTGGCGATCAGACAGCTGTCCCCCGAAGTCTCGCAGGCGGCAGCCAGGGTTCCCAGAATGTCGTCCGCCTCCCAGCCTTCGCAGGAGACGATCTGGTACCCCAAGTCGGTGAGCAGTTCCTGCAAAACGGGAAGCTGCTGGGCCAGCTCCTCAGGCATACCCTTCCGGTTGGCCTTGTAGCCGGCGTAGGCCTTGTGGCGGAAGGTAGGCGCTTTTCGGTCGAAAGCGATGGCCACCCCGTCGGGGCCGGTCTCATCCAGCAGTTTTTTCAGCATGGTGAGAAAACCATAAATGGCGTTGGTATAGTCCCCCGATTTGGTGGTGAGCAGCTTGATGCCGTAAAACGCCCGGTTCAAGATGCTGTTTCCGTCCAACACTAAGAGTTTCATAGCTTGGCTCTCCTTTTCAAAAAATCAGCCGTCCTGTTCTTCTTCCTCCTGGGCGGCGATGTACACGTCACGCAAAAGCAGGTCCAGGTCCTCCAAGGTGGAAAGGTCCCCCGCCCGCCGCCGGAAAGCAGCCGCTCCCCGGATCCCGTGGAGGTACCACCCCACGTGTTTCCTGGCCTCCCGCATGGCCCGATGCTCCCCTTTCAACTGGCACAGAGCGTCCATGTGGCGCTTGATCACCAGGATCCGCTCGGCGATGCCCGGTCTGGGCAGGATGGTGCAGGACTCCTGCAAGTAGGCGTTGATCTGCCGGAAGATCCAGGGGTTTCCCAGAGCGCCCCGGCCCACCATCACCATATCGCAGCCGGTGTGGTCCAGCAGCTTGCAGGCGGACTGGGCGTCCACCACGTCCCCGTTCC
>HF972683.1:16270-19706 GCA_000432995.1 Clostridium sp. CAG:1013 | reverse complement strand
AAAAAAACTTGACTAAAAACTTCTAGGTTTTGCGGTTGTGGCACCACAGAAGGGGCAAGCGCATTGCCACTTTACTTTTTGAAAAAAAGGGATACAATAGAAGGGCGGGGAACCCTCCGCCCAACGAGAAAGGATGAGTCAACAATGAGCGAAAATTGCACCCATGATTGTTCCAGCTGTGGGATGGACTGCCCCTCCCGGCAGAACCCCCAGAGCTTTTTGGAAAAGACCAACGACCTGAGCCACGTGAAGAAGGTCATCGGCGTGGTCAGCGGTAAGGGAGGCGTGGGCAAATCCCTGGTCACCTCTCTGCTGGCTACCACTCTGCGCCGCCGCGGAAATGAAGTGGCTGTGCTGGACGCCGATATCACCGGTCCCTCCATCCCCAAGTGCTTTGGCATGAAGCAGCGGGCTCTCTCCGATGAGACCGGCATCTATTCCGTGGAGACCAAGACCGGCATCAAGGTGATGAGCATCAACCTGCTGCTGGAGGAGGAGACCAACCCTGTGGTGTGGCGTGGTCCCGTGATCGCCGGAGCTATCAAGCAGTTCTGGACCGACGTGATCTGGGGCAACGTGGACTACATGTTCGTGGACATGCCTCCCGGGACCGGCGACGCGCCGCTGACCGTGTTCCAGTCCCTGCCTCTGGATGGCATCATCATCGTCACCTCTCCCCAGGAGCTGGTGAGCATGATCGTCTCCAAGGCCGTGGAAATGGCCAAGATGATGAACGTGCCGGTGCTGGGCCTCATTGAGAATATGAGCTACATCACATGTCCCGACTGCGGCAAGGAGATCCATGTGTTTGGCGAGAGCCACATCGACGAGGTTGCCGCTAAGTATGCCCTGAAGGTTCTGGGCAAGCTGCCCATGGATCAGAAGCTGGCTTGGGCCTGCGACAAGGGAGCCATCGAGCTGTTCGAGGGCGATTGGCTGGACGGCGCCGCCGACCTAATCGAGAACCTGCCGGAGAAGGAAAATTAACCGGGATATTTGTAAATCTGAGACGAAAAGCGCAGCGGGCTTTCCGGCGGTGTGCCGGGCCTGCCGCGCTTTTTAATTTTGTGAAAAGGGGGATTTACCTATGAAGATCGCCATTGTGTACCAAACCATGACCGGAAACACCGAAGCTGTGGCCCAAGCAATCCGAGAGGCTCTGGCTGGGGAAGAAATCGTTTATTTTGGGAAGCCGGGCCAGGTCCCGGAAGCGGACCTGTACCTGGTGGGTTCCTGGACTGACAAAGGGCTGTGCCACCAGAGTGTGGCGGACTATTTGAAGTCCCTGGATGGAAAGACTCTGGCCTATTTCGGCACGGCAGGCTTTGGGGGCTCTCAGGACTACTATGGCCTGCTGTTCCAGCGGATCAGCGCTTTGATCCCCCAGGGAACCAGGGTGCTGGGCAATTTCTACTGCCAGGGGAAAATGCCCCAGAGTGTGCGCCAGCGGTATGAAAAACTGTTGGAGGAGCATCCGGGAGAAAAGCAGATGGAAGAGAACCTGGAAAACTTTGACCGGGCCCTGAGCCATCCTGATGGGGAGGACCTGGATCAGGCCAAAGAATGGGCCAAGCGGATGGTCTCCCTGGCGGAAAACAGGGGTTGAATCTCCCTTTTTCAGGGGGATTTCTCCCGGCTCTGAGAGACCATTTTGCAGGATTGCAAAGAAAAAATTTCAAAACACCCGCTTGACAAGTTGGAAAAATGGTGTTATTTTAATTTGCGGAAAAACGTTAGGACGCGGAGTAGTAAGCGTAGGATCCTGTCAGAGAGGTGCCGGATGGTGCGAGGCACTCAGGAAGCCGAATGCCGAACTGACCGCTGAACGGCGGCCCGAACCAACAGTAGGAGCCGACGGGGTTGCGCCCGTTATCAGCGCAGGGGTATCAAGTTGTGCCGTGTGGCCCAGCCCGTACCCGCTAAGGTGCATTTCGTTTTTGAAATGAAGAAGAGTGGTACCGCGGAAGCTTTGCTCTTTCGTCTCTTCTGTCCCTGTGGGCAGAAGAGCGAAAGAGCTTTTTTTTGTGCCCTGGGAAAACCAAATTTTCTCTCAGGAGGTCGTATCATGAACAAAGTGTCCGCGAAAATCCCCTTTATCACCCTGTTTTCCGTGGGGGCGGTGCTGTTTTCCGCCCACGCGGGAGGCGGCTTCGCCACCGGCAACCAGGCTCACACCTACTACGTAGGGTTGGGCTGGCTGGGCCCCATCAGTGCCGTTGGCGCCATGCTGCTGCTCACCGCTGTCATGCGGGAGGCCATGCTCATGTACAACACCCGTGGTCTTTCCTCCTACAAGGAGCTGTTTGAGACTTTGTACCACCCCTTTGGCAAACTCTACGTGCTGTTTGAGATCTTCTTCTACATCATGGTGCTTATGGCGGTGGCGGCAGCCATCTCCGGCGCGGCGTCGGCCTTGGCAGATTATTTCGGCCTGAACTACTACGCGGGCATCGTCATTGTGGGCTTGGTGGTATTGAGCCTGACCATTTTCGGCGCGGATTTGGTCCGGGCGGCCAGCACCTACATGGGCATCGCCATTTTGGTGACCGCTGTGGCTATCTACGCTGTGGGCGTGGTATACAGCGGCAACCTTCAGGAAGCCCTCTGGAAAGACTTTGAGACTCAGGGCTTCGGCAACGTGCCCCAGGCCATTTTGAACTGCTTCACCTACGCCGGCTTCCAGTGCGTCACCCTTCCCACTATGATCGCCTGCGGGGCGCCGTTGACCACCAAGAAAGCCTGCTCCCGGTCCATGTGGATCTCCTTCGTGATGAACTCCGTGGCGTTGGTGCTGTCCATCTTCATGTTGATCTCCTGGCAGGGAATGTACACCTCCGTGGAGGGCGGCACTGTGATCCCCACCCTCACCGTGTGCAAGGAAATGGGCATGGGTTGGCTGACTGTGGTATACGGCGTGTGCTTGCTGCTTTGCCTCATTTCCACCGGCGTAACCACCACCTTCGGATTTGTGGCCCGGTTTGAGAAGCTCCCCATGTTCCGGAAAATCTCCTACGCTCCTGCCCGCAGCGCTGTGGTGGCGGCGTTCATCATCATCTTGTCCATGACCATCTCTTTGGCTGGACTTTCCAACATCATCAAGTACGGCTACGGCTACTGCGGCTATTTCGCCATTGCTGTGGTGATCGTTCCCTTCCTCACCGTGGGCGTGTATAAGAATCGCAAGTACCTGAAAGAACATCCGGAAGCAGAAGGTCGTGCCCGTCAGGAAGCAGCGGAAACCGCTGCTCAGGAACAGGAGGAATCTCTCCCGGAAGGCCAGCCTCAACAGGTTTGAACCTAAGTATCCCCATTGTGAAAGGAAGGTTTTCATCATGCAAGAGACATTGTTTCCCGGTTACACCATTGGCGAGGACGCCTATTCCAATATTCCCGCTGTCTGTGCTCCCTTCGGCAGAAAGGCAGCCATTATCGGCGG
>HF972683.1:2845-16262 GCA_000432995.1 Clostridium sp. CAG:1013 | reverse complement strand
CCATTATCGGCGGCAAGCGGGCTCTGGCCGCTGCGGAGGAAAAGATCCGCAAAGCCGTAGAGGGTTCGGACATTGAGATCACCGGCACATTCTGGTACGGGGGAGAGGCCTCCGTGGAGAACATCGAGATGCTGCGGCCCCAGGTGGCAGACGCGGACATGATCTTCGCCGTGGGCGGCGGCAAGGCCATCGATACCTGCAAGGTGCTGGCTCACGATACTCATCGTCCCTTCTTCACTTTCCCCACCATCGCTTCCACCTGCGCTTCCTGCACCAGTTTGGGCATCCTGTATCACCCGGACGGCAGCCTGCGGGAGTATTCCTTCTCCAAGGTGCCGCCTACTCATATCTTCATCGACCCCCAGATCATTGCCGACGCTCCGGTGAAATACCTGTGGGCCGGCATGGGGGACACCATGGCAAAGCATTTCGAGTGCACCATTTCCTCTCGGGGAGACGTGCCCGCCCACTCCGACGCCATGGGCATTGCCTTGAGCACCATGTGCGCTGAGCCCATCCTCCGCTGGGGCCAGCAGGCCATGGAGGACTGCAAGGCTCACCGGGTCACCAAGGAGCTTACCGAGGTGATCTTGGGGATCATCGTGTCCACGGGACTGGTATCCAACTTCGTCCAGGTGGACTACACCACCGGCTTGGCCCACGCCATCTACAACGGGTTCACCATCCTGCCCAGCACCGAGGAGAATCACCATCTCCACGGGGAAGTGGTGGCCTACGGGATCCTGGCCATGCTCACCATCGACAAGCAGTTGGAGGAGCGGGATAAGGTGATGCGCTTCAACCGGTCCATCGGCCTGCCCACCAAGCTCTCTGACATCCACGCGAAGCAGGAGGACCTGACGGCTGTGGCGGAAAAGGCTCTCAAAGGCATTGACGTGCGGAAGTGGCCCTATGAGGTCACCGTGGACATGATCGTGAAGGGTATCCAGCGGCTGGAGGCATACAGCGAAACGTTCGCCGGATAAAAAATTGCAGGAAGCACTTGACATTCTTTCAAAATTGGTGTACTCTGTTTAGGAACCACAACTCAATAGGCTTTGTGAAAAAGCCAAAGGAAAGGCTGTGACGAAGACGGTCCGGCTGTCCTTTCTTCAGAGAGCCGGCGGTTGCTGTGAGCCGGTGAAAGGCGCCTTTAGGATCAATCCCTTCTGAGCCGGAAGCCCCAAATCCCTTTTGGGAAAGTAGGCGTTTCCCGTGTATGCTGCGTTAGTGCATAGGGCTTGCTGGAGCCCGACGAGGTGGCGCGTAAGTGCAATTTGAGTGGTACCGCGGATGATCTAGTCCGTCTCAGAGAGTTTCTTTGAGACGGACTTTTTATTTTGTTTTGACAAATTTCGGAGTCCAGCGCCGGATCCAATAGACGCGTTTCGCGCAGAAAGGGGAAACAACATGGAAATGGAAAAAACAGATCTGAAAACACAGTTGGCCGAGGTGGCGGAACGTATCCGCACCATGCGGGAGATCACTGGTCTTTCGGAAGAGGAAATGGCCAAATGCACCGGTGTCTCCAAAGAGGAGTACCAGCAGTGCGAAGCCGGCGAGAAGGATTTCAGCTTCACTTTCATTTATAAGTGCGCTAACCGGTTCGGCATCGACCCCACCGATCTGATCAAGGGTGTTTCTCCCACCCTGTCCACTTACACCGTCAACCGCAAGGGCGACGGTCTGCCCATCACCCGGCGTCAGGGCTTTAAATACCTGAACATGGCCCCCCTGTTCAAAAACAAGACCGCCGAGCCCTTCTTCGTCACCATGCCCTACTCCGAAGCAGAGCAGAACGTGGCCATCAAACTGTCCACCCATGTGGGTCAGGAGTTCGACATCGTGGTGAAGGGCGCCATGAAGATGCAGGTGGGCAGCCATGTGGAAGTGCTCCATGAAGGCGACTCCATCTACTACAACTCCGCCACGCCTCACGGCATGATCGCCACCGAGGGTGAGGAGTGCCAGATCTACGCCATCGTTTTGAAGGGCGCCGAGGAATTCGCCCCGGAACAGGACCGGTTCCAGAAGCTGATCGACCAGCACCTGGCTCGTCAGGACCGTGAGACCGTTTCCTCTCCCTTTATCAAGACCACCCTGGACGAGAATGGTATCCTCAACGGCATCCAGTTCACCAACGAGGAGAAGTTCAACTTCGCCTTTGACATCGTGGATAAGCTGGCGGAGAAATCTCCCGACAAGCTGGCCATGCTCCACGTTTCCCGTGACAAGGTGGAACGCCGCTTCACCTTCTCTGACATGAGCCGCTGGTCCTCCAAGACCGCCAACTATCTGGAAAGCCTGGGCATCAAGCGGGGCGACCGGGTCATGGTGGTGCTCAAGCGGCACTATCAGTTCTGGTTTGTGATCACCGCCCTTCACAAGATGGGCGCGGTGATCATCCCCGCCACTAACCTGCTGATGGAGCACGACTTCGATTACCGCTTTAAAGCCGCTGGTGTGAAAGCCATCCTCTGCACCGCCGACGGCCAAGTGGCCGACGAGGCGGAAAAGGCCGCTAAGAACTGCCCCTCCGTGGAAGTGAAGATCATGGTGGGCGAAAACCGTCTGGGCTGGCACGACTTCGACAAGGAAGTGGAAGCCTTCCCCGACACCTACGAGCGCAAGCCTGACGCCCCCTGCGGCAGCGATCCCATGCTGATGTTCTTCACCTCCGGCACCACCGGCTATCCCAAGATCGCCGAGCACAACTATAAGTATGCCCTGGGTCACTACATCACCGCCAAGTATTGGCACAACGTGAACCCCGACGGGCTCCACTTCACCATCTCCGATACCGGCTGGGGCAAGGCTCTGTGGGGCAAGTACTATGGCCAGTGGATGAACGAGGCGGCCATCTTCACCTATGACTTTGACAAGTTCGACGCCCACGACATCCTGCCCATGTTCGCCAAGTATCACATCACCACCTTCTGCGCCCCGCCCACCATGTACCGGTTTTTCGTCAAGGAGGATCTCTCCAAGTACGACCTGTCCTCCATCGAGTACTCCACCACTGCCGGCGAGGCCTTGAACCCGGAAGTTTACGAACAGTGGAAGCGTGCCACGGGCCTGTCCTTGATGGAAGGCTTTGGCCAGACCGAGACCACCCTGACCGTGTACAATCCTGTGGGCACAGTGCCCAAGACCGGTTCCATGGGCGTGCCCAGCCCCCTGTACGATGTGGACATCGTCCTGCCTGACGGTACTCCCGCCCCTGTGGGCGAGACCGGTGAGATCGTGGTCCGCACGGACAAGGGCACTCCCTGCGGCCTGTTCATGGGCTACTATCGGGACGAGGAAAAGACCAAGGAAGCCTGGAGCGACGGCGTCTACCACACCGGCGATACCGCTTGGCGTGATGAGGACGGCTACTTCTGGTATGTGGGCCGTACCGACGACGTGATCAAATCTTCCGGCTACCGCATCGGGCCCTTTGAGATCGAGAGCGTTATCATGGAGCTGCCCTACGTGCTGGAGTGCGCCGTCACCAGCGCCCCCGACCCGGTCCGCGGCCAGGTGGTAAAGGCCATCATTGTGCTGACCAAGGGCACGGAAAAGAGCGAGGAACTGAAGAAAGAGATTCAGAACTACGTGAAGAAGAACACCGCTCCTTATAAGTATCCTCGGATCGTGGAATTCCGGGATGATCTGCCCAAGACCATCTCCGGTAAGATCCGCCGTGTGGAGCTGAAAGGCTAAAGCCCGCGAAGCGGCGAAAAAGTTTCGCAGTACGTCCGAAGGACGTACTTGCCTTCTTTCAAAGGCCGCAGGGTGTGGGGCAGTGCCCCACGACCTTAACCCGGCGCAGCTGGAAAGAAAACCAGTGAGCAGGGCGCATGCGCCGCAGGCGATAGCCCCGCGAGCGGCCCTCCCGCACCGAAGCAACACACGAAGCGCATCAATAAACCAGGAAAACCCGGCTGTACCCCTTCAGGGCGGCAGCCGGGTTTTTGTTTTTTGGCAGAGGCGGGGGAAACATCCTTTCAAAATCGTCCTACCCAATTTTTTCAAAACGTGCTATACTATTTTATACAGATAACCACTTCTTTTGGAAAGGAAGGATTCCCATGAGCAAGATCGAAGAAAGACTGGAAGCCCTGGGCCTGTCCCTGCCCACTCCTCCCGCTAAGGCTGGTTCTTACGCCCCCGCTAAAAAGTTCGCAGGCAACCTGTACTTTATCTCCGGCTGCGGCCCCTCCATCGGGTCCCCCATTACCGGGTGCCTGGGTAAAGATGTCACCGCTGAGGAAGGCTACGAGTATGCCAAGAACTGCATGCTCAATGTGCTGGCAGTTCTGAAGCGTGAGATCGGCGACCTGGACAAGGTAAAGAATGTGGTGAAGGTCACCTGCTTTGTGGCCTCCACACCGGATTTTTACGCCCAGCCTCAGGTGGCCAACGGTGGCACCGAGCTGCTGATCCAGCTGTTCGGCGAAGAAGTGGGTATGCCCAGCCGTTCCGCTGTGGGTGTTAGTGCCCTGCCCCTGAACATGCCTGTGGAGACGGAAGCTCTCTTCGAGGTAGAAGAATAAAAACAGGCAACAGAAAGAGCCGTCCCAGAAGGGGCGGCCCTTTTTTATTATGGAGTTTTACGGGGTGGTGTAGATCTGAGTAGGACCGTCGGCGCTGCCGATGACACCAATTTCAGAATTCGGTTCCTCAGAGGACGGAATTCCGTAGTCCAGTATCGGATTGACTGTTAGAGGGAAGGTAATGCTGAAATCTCGGGAAGCGTTGTCCCAGCTTCGGACATCCTCTTCAGAGATTTTTTCCAGACAAGCGAGCTGGAATGTACAGTCAGCTTTCCCCGTGAAAGAAGGATCTTCCTGGATCACAGAATCCAGAGAGAAGTAAAGGGTGGTGGTATATTGGTTCGTGTCTGTCAGGGTCCAGTCCACCATGCTTTTCGACCCGTCCTCCTGTGCCAGCGAGGATATCCAAGGTGCCTCTGTTTCGCTGGATGTGCCGGGGAAAAGAGTCAGCGAGGGCGACCATAGGTAATATTTCTGGGCGAGGGGGTGGGTCAAATCCATATCCGTCTCAACGGAGATCTGGAGGGACACTTGAGAAGCAGCTTTATCCGTGCGAAGGATGAAGGTCTGCAATTCAAAGTAGGTGGCAGGTTCCGGTTCCTCCAGTTCCGAGGAGGAGGGAAGTTCCACCGAAATATCCGCCGTAGGGAAGAATTGGAGCGGGTCATACTCGCCCTTGGTCAGGTCGGTAACCGTCAGGGAGAAGGTGGCGTCAAAGGAGCCTTCCAACCCCATCTGCTGCTGGTAGTCCGGATCCAGGCGCACCACCAGAGGAGAGCTCTGATAGGTGTTTTCCCCGGTTTCGGTCCAAAGGGTCAGAGTGTGAAGACTATCCCCATAATACACCGAGGGCTCCACATCTCCGTCCTCCGTGTGGAACGCCAGCCGGTAATCCCAGCCGTACATCTGCTGAGCAATGCTGTCGTCCAGCACCATGTCGGTCTTGGCTTCCAGGGTGAGAACCACGGCCCAGGCTTCCCGGTCAAAGGAGGCTTCCACGTTCTGAAGCTCAAAGTAGGTGCCGGTGGCGGGGGTGATAAGGTTCTCGGGCATGGGCAGATCCACTGTAAAGGAGGTCTCCGCTGACAGTTTTTCTTCCCGGGTGCCACTGTCGTTTTTTTCACCAAAGTATACAAACAGCTCCAGGTTCAGGTCCTGTTCTCCCGTGAACCAGTTCTTCACTTGCGCTATCATGTCGATCTCCAGGGTGACATTCTCACAGCGGTAGGTGTCTTTCCCGGTTTCGGTCCAGTGGGTCAAGGCTTCCTGATCCAGACCCGACATGCTTGTGCGCGTAGAGCCTATGGTTCGGCTCACATAGGCGGTAAAGTCGTATCCGGTGGCGGCGTCGGGATGATCCAGGTTCAGATCGGTTTTGGCTTCCAGGTCAAAGACGATGGCCCATTTTTCTGTGTCGAAGGATACATCTGTTACGGCACACTCCAGATAAGTTCCGCCAGAAAGTTCCTCCTGACTGAACATGGCGGTGAGCATGGGCCGCAGGGAGATCCCCACCCCCGCAATGACGGCCAGCATCAAACAGGCGGCCAACACAGCCCAGGGCCGATGCCGGCGGGTCACAGGTGTTGCCCATTCTTCTTGGGCAATGGGCCGTTTGGAGGGCTGTTCCAGGCCCAGTTTTTCAAAGGTTCGGGCGGCCACGGCTTTTTTGTCTACCAGGGCGGGAGGGACCTTTTTCAGATCTTCGGAAAAGACATCGGTCAACATTCTATCCAGGTTTCTCATGGTCATTCCTCCTTTTTCAAAATAGCCCGCAGTTTCTCGCGGCCCCGTTTCAGACGGCTTTTCACGGTGGACTCTTTCATGTCCAACTCCTCAGCGATCTGTCGGACTCCCTGCCGCCAGAAGTAGTGGCGCAGGAAGATTTCCCGGTCTTGGGGGTCCAGGTGCTGTACGGCGTCCCGCACTGCCTGGGCCTCCTCCCGGCGCTCCCAAAATCGGGTAGGGGATTCCTCATCTCCGGTGAGAATCTCCTCCTCCAAAGGCAGTTCCAGTCGCAGGGAGCGCAAATGTTTCAGGGCTCGGTTTCGGGCCACCACTCCCAGCCACAGCTTTAGATCGCTGTCCTCCCGAAGGGTCTCGGCGCTCCGCCACAGGGAGACGAACACGTCAGAGGTCAGCTCCTCCAAGTCCTCTCGGGTACCCAGAGTGCCCAGCACTTTGCGGATCACTCCGGCCACATAAGGGCTGTAACGGTCAATGGCGGATTCCAATCCCCCAGGGTCCTGAGCCTTAAGGGCGCTCAATAGCTTGCGGTCAATCTCCTTTTTCAAATCCATCCCCTCCTTTGTCCCTCCGTCTATAAGAACCCGAAAGGCCGCCTTTTGGTTGCAAAAAAGGCGGCCTTTTTTGGCCGCCTTCGGGTTTCTATAACATAGGGATCACTTGTGGTACAGCTTTTTGGACTGGTACTGGGGTTCGCAAGTCAGGTTCACGCCCAGCCGCCGGAAGGTATCCTCGTCCACGTGGGAAAGGATCACTGTGGAGTGAACCTCACTGCCCCGCAGCTTGGGAAGCTGCTGCATGGCCAGCTCCGCGGTGGGATTGGTGGCCGCGCAGATGGACAGAGCCAAGAGGATCTCATCGGTGTGTAGCCGGGGATTCACGCTGCCCAGATGGGTGGTTTTCAGCTTCTGGATAGGCTCGATGATGATGGGGGAGATCAGGTGGATATCCTTCTGGATGCCTCCCAGCGCCTTCAAGGCGTTGAGCAGCGCCGCAGAGGAGGCTCCCAGCAAGGGAGAAGTTTTGCCTGTGACGATCCGTCCGTCAGGCAGCTGGATGGCCGCCGCGGGCAAACCGGTCTCTTCCGCCCGTTTGAGGGCCGGGGCGATGACAGGACGGTCCTCCGGAGAGACGCCCGCCTTGTTCATCAGCAGTTCCACTTTGTAGACTTCGTCCCCGGTGAGAGCGCCTTCCTGACGCTGGTCGCACAGGGCGTTGTAGTACCGGCGGATGATCTCCTGGCAGGCGGCCTGGCAGCAGACTTCGTCATCCACGATGCAGTTGCCCGCCATGTTTACGCCCATATCCGTGGGGGATTTGTAGGGGGACTCCCCGGCGATCTTTTCCAGCATGGCGTTGAGCACCGGGAACACTTCCACGTCACGGTTATAGTTGACCGCGGTCTCCCCGTAGGCTTCCAGATGGAAGGGGTCGATCATATTCACGTCGTTCAAATCCGCGGTGGCGGCCTCGTAGGCCAGGTTCACCGGGTGATTCAGGGCCAGGTTCCAAATGGGGAAAGTCTCGAACTTGGCGTAGCCGGCCTTCACGCCTCGCTTGTACTCGTGGTAAAGCTGGGAGAGGCAGGTGGCCATTTTGCCGCTGCCGGGGCCGGGAGCGGTGACCACTACCAGGCTGCGGCTGGTCTCCACATATTCGTTTTTGCCAAAGCCTTCGTCGCTGACGATGAAGGGAATATTAGAGGGGTAACCGGAAATGGTGTAGTGCCGGAACACCTTCACGCCCAGGGCCTCCAGACGATTCTGGAAAGCCTCGGCGGCGGGCTGTGCGGAGAACTGAGTCAGCACCACGCTGCCCACGTACAGGCCGATGCCCCGGAAAGCGTCGATGAGCCGCAGCACGTCCACGTCATAGGTGATGCCCAGATCGCCCCGGACCTTGTTCTTCTCAATGTCCGAAGCGTTGATGACGATGACGATCTCCGCCTGATCTTTTAATTGAAGCAGCATGTTCACCTTGCTGTCCGGCTTGAAGCCAGGCAGAACCCGGGAAGCGTGGTAGTCGTCAAACAGCTTGCCGCCGAATTCCAGGTAGAGCTTGCCTCCGAACATCTGGATGCGTTCCCGGATCTTCTCCGACTGCATCCGCAGGTATTTTTCGTTGTCAAAACCGATGTTGTTCCCCATGCCCATTCCCCCGCTCATAGTGTTCTTTCAAGAAAAACAGACGCGGTATCCGCGCCTGTACCTTATTATAGCAGATTCCGACCGCCGCGACAAGGCGGGGAAGAAGAAAATAACTTACCGGGAAAGGCTTCCTGAAAATTTTTCACCAAAGCGGGGAAAACAGGTGCAAAATGGAACAGAGTATGGTAATATGTACGTACCAGTTTATTTGACTACGGGAGGTCGTTTCGACTATGAAATTTGAAGAGATCAAAGAGGCAGTACGCCAGGGCCAGGCTGTGCTGGGCATCGAACTGGGTTCCACCCGGATCAAGGCAGTGCTCATCGGGCCCGATCACGCTCCCATCGCGTCCGGCGCCTTCGACTGGGAGAACAGCCTGAAAGACGGCGTGTGGACATACTCTATGGAGCAGGCCTGGAAGGGCATCCAAAGCGCTTACGCTCAAATGGCCCAGGAGGTGCAGGAGAAGTACGGCGAGCCTTTGAAGCGTCTGGGCGCTCTGGGCTTCTCTGCCATGATGCACGGCTATCTCCCCTTCGACAAGAATGGGGAACAGCTCTGCGAGTTCCGCACCTGGCGGAACACCATCACCGAGACAGAAGCTGCTGAGCTCACGGAGCTTCTGGGCTTCAACATTCCTCAGCGGTGGAGTATCGCCCACCTGTACCGGGCCATCCGTCTGGGCGAGGCCCATGTGGATAAGATCGACTATCTCACCACTCTGGCTGGATACATTCATTGGAAACTCACCGGCGAAAAGGTGCTGGGTACTGGCGAAGCCTCCGGCGTGTTCCCCATCGACAGCAATGCTGCTGGCTTTGATATGGCCATGGTGGAGAAATTCGACAAGCTGGTAGAGGATAAACACCTGCCTTGGAAGCTGATGGACATCCTGCCCAAGGTGGTGCCCGCCGGCGGCGAGGCTGGATGCCTTACTGCGGAAGGCGCCAAGCTGCTGGATCCCACCGGTACCCTGGAGCCCGGTGTGCCCCTGTGTCCCCCTGAAGGCGACGCGGGCACGGGCATGGTGGCCACCAACAGCGTCCGGGTCCGGACGGGCAACGTGTCCGCCGGTACTTCCGTGTTCGCCATGGTGGTGCTGGAGCGTCCTCTTTCCAAAGTGTATCCCGAGATCGACATGGTGACCACCCCCGACGGCATGCCGGTGGCCATGGTCCATGTGAATACCTGCACTTCCGACCTGGACGCTTGGGTGCGGCTGTTTGATCAACTGCTGGAAGCCGCCGGCACCAAGCTGAAGAAATCGGAGCTGTACGACCTGCTGTACTTCAAGGCCCTTGAGGGCGATACCGATTGCGGCGGTCTGGTGAGCTACAACTGCTACTCCGGTGAGCCTGTCACCGGCCTGGAGGAAGGCCGTCCCATGCTGGTGCGCCAGCCGGAGAACAAGCTGACCCTGGGTAACTTCATGCGGGCCCAGCTGTACGCCGCTATGGCTACCCTGCAGATCGGCATGGATATCCTGTGGGAAGAAAAGGTGGAAGTGGACAAGCTCTACGGCCACGGTGGTTTGTTCAAGACCAAGGGTGTGGGCCAGCAGCTGCTGGCGGGCGCTCTGGGCGTGCCGGTAGCCGTTATGGAGACCGCAGGCGAGGGCGGTCCCTGGGGTATGGCCCTGCTGGCTGCTTACCGGAAGAACCGTCAGGAGGGCGAGACCCTGGCGGATTATCTGGAGCAGAAGGTGTTCGCCGGCGCGGCAGGCGACTGCGTAGCGCCCAAGGCCGAGGATCAGGAAGGCTTTGGCCGGTACATCCAGCGTTACAAGGCTGGTCTGGCTGCGGAAAAGGCCGCTGGGGAAGCGCTGAAATAAAATTAGAAGCATCTGAAAGAGGCTCTCCTGCGGGGGAGCCTTTTTTCTTGCGGAGAGTTTCCGTTTGGAGTATAATGAAAGCCATCGCGTCAAAAAGGAGGAGATCCCATGAACGAAAAAGAAGTGGCGGAGATCCGCCGCCGGTTCCGGCCGGAAAAAAGCAGCGTCACCCATGTGCGGGGGTGCTATGTCAGCGAGCAGGGAGAGATCGTCTCCCAGTTTGACCAGTCCCTGGCACTGATGCCCCAGGAGGAGGGGGAGAACCTGCTTTCCCTCCTGCGGCGGACCCTGTCCGGTGGATTGGGGCGGAACCTGATCAACCTGTCTTTTTCCACCTCCCAGGTGGTGGACAGCCCCGAGCACAAGCTGCTGATGGAGCTGCGGGATTCGGAACTGCGGAACGAGGAAGCGGTGGCGGCCTTTTTCCAGCAGGTGGCGGAGAGCTTCCGGCTGGAAGGAGGATACCTGATCCTCTTGGCTTACGATTCCTACGACGTGCCCTTCCGGGGAAAGGACGGGGGCACTTTGGAGGACGCTTCCGACACGGTGTACTCCTACATTCTGTGCAGCCTGTGTCCGGTAAAGCAGACCAAGCCGGTGCTCAGCTACCACATTCCCGAAAACCTGTTCCGCAACCGGGATGTGGACTGGGTGGTGTCTCCTCCGGAAGCGGGATTTCTTTTCCCCGCCTTTGACGATCGGTGCGCCAACCTGTACGAGACTTTGTACTACACCAAAAACACCGCCGAGAGCCACCAGGAGCTGGTGGACGCTCTATTTCACCGGGAGCTTCCCCCTCCCGCAGACACCCAGAAGGAGACTTTCCAGTCCTTGCTGACAGAGACCCTGGAAAGTGACTGTAACATGGAAGTGATGCAGTCGGTGCAGGGGCAGATTGTGAACATGATCGAAGAGCACAAGGAAAACAAGGATCCGGAGCCTTTGGTGCTGTCCAAAGGCGCTTTGGAGCTGGTGCTCTCCGCCAGCGGGGTGGAAGAAGAACATAGGGAAGCCTTTGCCCAGCGGTTCGAGGAGGAGTTCGGCGTAGACGCCCGGGTCTGCCCTCAGAACTTGGTGGACAAGAAGAAATTCGAGGTGTGCACCCCCGACGTGACCATCAAGGTCAACCCGGAACGGGCCGACCTGGTGGAGACCAGGATCATCGACGGGGCGGGGTATATTCTCATCCGAGCCGAGGGAGGCGTGGAGGTAAACGGCGTGCCTATCCGGCTGACGGAGGAGTGAGTTCCAGAAATCTACGGCTTGACAATCGACAGGTTTCCCGATATACTTAACTTGTCATGGGATAGTCCTGAAAAGCTCCATGCAAATATCTTCTTTTAGACCACCCAGAGCGCTGGGTCAAGGCCATACGGACAGCCGGGTCGATCGCCGAAGGACGAAGGGCAGCGTCAGAATGGGAACGCCGCTGGGTTCGTCGTTATTGATTGAGTTAGAAGCTCAATTTTATAAGTTGGTCACTTTATAACCGGCGCATTTGCTGCGCATCAACTTGTAAAAGGTCAATAAGCGTGGTACAAAGTGAGTATTTGCACTGGAAACCAGAAGGATGCCCTCCGCGGCCCCTGCCTAGGGAAACAGGGGAAAAAGCGGGGTTTGTTCCCGGGCGCTTTCTAAAAATACCATGGACTTTGCAAGCGGTGCGTTTTGAGCGCACCGCTTTTTTATTTACTACTTCACTCAAAGGGGTTTGGGGTATGGGAGAAAAATTGAAGCTCTACGGATTTAACAACTTGACAAAAGCTCTCAGCTTTAATATTTACGACGTTTGTTACGCTAAAACGCCCCGGGAGCAGCGGGATTATATCGCCTACATCGACGAGCAGTACAACTCTGAGCGGCTCACCAATATCCTCACTACCCTGACGGAAAAGATCGGCGCCAAGGTGCTGAACATCGCCCGGCAGGATTACGATCCCCAGGGGGCGTCCGTCACCATTCTCATCGCCGAGGGTTCCATGATCCCGGCGGGGGAGACTCAGCTGGCCCACCTGGACAAGAGTCATGTGACGGTGCACACTTATCCGGAGTATCATCCGGAGACTTGCCTTGCCACCTTCCGGGTGGATATCGACGTGGCCACCTGCGGTGAGATCACCCCTCTGTCCACCCTGGACTATCTGATCGGCTCTTTCGATTCCGACATTATCGTGATGGATTACCGGGTCCGGGGCTTCACCCGTGACCTGGACGGGAAAAAGCTGTTCCTGGACCACGAGGTGGCCTCCATCCAGAACTATATTGATCCCGATACACTGCGCCGTTACGACGCGGTGGATATCAACGTGTACGAAGCCAACCTGTTCCACACCAAGATGATGGTGAAGGACATCGACTTACAGAATTACCTGTTCAATACCGACGTGTACGAGCTGCCTCCCCGGGTGCGGCTGGAGATCATGCAGAACCTGCGCCGGGAAATGATTGAGATCTTCAGCGGCAGGAACATCTATTGAAAAGGGGGAGAGACATGCTTTCACAGGAACGGGCGCCTATTTACGAGGCGCTGCGGGAATTCGAGCGCCGGAGAGTAGTGCCCTTCGACGTGCCGGGCCACAAGCGGGGACGGGGCAACCCGGAACTGGCGGCCCTTTTGGGAGAACAGTGCGTCCGCATGGACGTGAACTCCATGAAGCCTTTGGACAACCTGTGCCATCCCGTATCGGTGATTCGGGAGGCGGAGGAGCTGGCGGCGGAAGCCTTTGGCGCGGCCCACGCTTTTTTGATGGTGGGAGGCACTACCTCCGCGGTCCAGGCCATGATCCTTTCCGTGGCCAAGAGAGGGGAGAAGATCATCCTTCCCCGGAACGTCCACCGCAGTGTCATGGGAGCCATGGTGCTGTGCGGGGCGGTGCCCGTGTACGTGGACCCGGCCTGTGACGACCGGCTGGGGATTCCCCTGGGCATGCGCCGGGAGGACGTGGAGATGGCCATCAAGAAGCACCCCAACGCAAAGGCGGTGCTGGTGAACAACCCCACCTATTACGGCATCTGTTCCGATTTGAAAGCTATCGCCCAAATGGCCCACGAACACGGCATGCTCTGCCTGGCGGACGAGGCCCACGGCACCCACTTCTATTTCAGCGACCAGCTGCCCATGTCGGCCATGGAGGCCGGGGCGGATATGGCCGGC
>HF972683.1:0-2793 GCA_000432995.1 Clostridium sp. CAG:1013 | reverse complement strand
ACAGAGTTCTCTGCTTCTTACCGGTCCTGCCATGCAGGAGGGCCACGTGCGGCAGATCATCAACCTGACCCAGACTACCAGTGGGTCTTATCTTTTGCTTTCCAGTCTGGATATCTCCCGGCGAAACCTGGCCCTGCGAGGAAAGGAAGCCTTTGCCCAGGTGGTGAAACTGGCGGATTACGCCCGGGAGGAGATCAATGAGATCGGCGGATACTACGCCTTCTCCAAAGAGATCATCAACGGTGACAGCGTGTTTGACTTTGACCGGACAAAGCTGTCCGTCAACACCCTGAACGTGGGCCTGGCGGGCATCGAGGTCTACGACCTTTTGCGAGACGAGTACGATATCCAGATCGAGTTTGGCGACCTGGGCAATTTCCTGGCCTACCTGTCTATCGGAGACAGGCCCCGGGAAGTGGAACGGCTGGTAAGCGCCCTGTCGGAAGTGCGCCGCCGGTTGTCGGAAGTGCGCCGCCGGTTCGGCAAGCCCGACGCCGCCGGCCTGATGCGTCAGGAGTACATCGAGCCGGAGGTGGTCCTCTCTCCCCAGGACGCCTTCTATGCGGAAAAGACCAGTTTGCCTCTGGAAGAGACCGCGGGCCACGTGTGCAGCGAATTCGTCATGTGTTATCCCCCGGGGATCCCCATTTTGGCCCCCGGAGAGCGGATCACTGAGAGGATCGTGGAATATATCCAGTACGCCAAGGAAAAAGGATGCAGCATGACCGGCCCGGAGGATCCGGATATCCGGCGGCTGAACGTGTTGAAGGGAGTGTATTGACCCAGTGGAATTTTGGTTTTCGGAGCACCACACCCCCCATGTAAAGCTCTCCATCCGGGTTGACCGGCAGCTTTACAGCGGGAAAAGCGAGTTTCAGCGCATCGACGTGTTCGATTCCCCAGAGTTTGGCCGGTTCCTCACCTTGGACGGCTACATGATGCTGACGGAGAAGGACGAGTTCATCTACCATGAGATGATCACCCATGTGCCTATGGCGGTCCATCCCCGGGTGAGGAAAGTGCTGGTCATCGGCGCGGGGGACGGAGGCGTCATCCGAGAGCTGACCCAGTACGCCGACCTGGAACACATCGACATGGTGGAGATCGATCCCCTGGTGGTGGAAGTGTGTAAAAAGTACCTGCCTAAGACCGCCTGCCGGCTGGACGATCCCCGGCTCACCATCCACTTTGAGGACGGACTGAAATATATCCGGTCCCGGAAGGACGAGTACGACCTGATCATTGTGGACTCCACCGATCCTTTCGGTCCCGGCGAGGGCTTGTTCACCCGGGAGTTTTACGGCAACTGCTATAAGGCCCTGAAAGAGGACGGCATTCTCATCAATCAGCATGAGAGCCCCTTCTACCCCGAGGACGCGGCGGCCTGTCAGCGGGCCCATAAAAATATTGTGGAGAGTTTTCCCATCAGTAAGGTGTACCAGGCCCACATCCCCACCTATCCTTCGGGCCACTGGCTGTTTGGATTCGCCTCCAAGAAGTATCACCCCTTGAAAGACCTGGACGAGACAAAATGGAACATGCGGGGCATCCCTTGCCGGTATTACACCACCACCCTGCACAAGGGAGCCTTTTACATCCCCGCCTATGTGGAGGAGCTTTTGAAACATGTGGAATAAAAACGTGGAAACTTTTCTCTGCTGCGATAACGAGTTTGAAGAGGCCAAGACCGTGCTGTTCGGCGCCCCCTTCGACTCCACCACCTCTTACCGGCCCGGCTCCCGGTTTGGCAGCAGCGCCATCCGGCGGGAGTCTTACGGCATCGAGAGTTACAGCCCCTACCAGGACAAGGACCTGGAGGACTGCCCTGTGTTTGACAGCGGGGATATTGAACTGCCCCTGGGAGACGCTTCCCTGTCCCTCCAGCAGATTGAGGAGCGGGCGGGAGCGATTCTGGACGCGGGCAAGCGGCCCTTCCTGCTGGGGGGCGAGCACCTGGTGACTTTGGGCGCCTTCCGCGCGGTGTATGAGCGCTGCCCGGAGGTGCGGATCCTCCACTTTGACGCCCACGCCGACCTGCGGGACGACTACCTGGGAGTAAAGCTCTCCCACGCCTGTGTGCTGCGGCGCTGCTGGGAGCTGACCGGCGACGGGAAGATTTTCCAGTTTGGCATCCGTTCCGGAGACCGGGAGGAATGGCGTTGGGGGAAGGACCACGTGTCCACCCACAGGTTCGACCTGGAAGGTTTGGAGGAAACTCTGGACCAGCTGGGGGATGTGCCTCTGTACTTCACTCTGGACCTGGATGTGCTGGATCCCAGCGTGTTCCCGGGTACCGGTACCCCTGAGCCCGGTGGGGTTAGCTTTGATACCTTGCGGAAAGCGGTGACCCTGGTGTGCCAGAAGGCCAATGTCATTGCCTGCGACGTGAATGAGCTGAGCCCTCCCTGCGATCAGAGCGGCGTGAGTACCATGGCGGCTTGTAAGATCGTAAGGGAAATGCTGTTGGCATTGAAGTGAAGAAACCGCGAAGCGGCGGAAGGTTCTTTGCCCAGCTTTCTGCGAAAGAAAGCTGGCAGGGGTGTGGGGACAGCGTCCCCATGACCTGGAACCGGCGCAGCCGGGAAGAGAATTCAGCGAGCAGGGCGCACGCGCCGAAGGCGATAGCCCTGGGCCCGGACGGTAAGCACCCGGTTCCCCTGGGCTGGCACGGTGTAAGTTGTCCGGGGCGCGCGCCTACTGCCTTATGGGTGTATGCGGCTTCGCCCCTGCTTTTTCCTTTGCGCTTCGCGCTTATAAGACCTTGGGGCGCTGTCTCGCCTGCCGGCTCGGTCG
>HF972682.1:732-1543 GCA_000432995.1 Clostridium sp. CAG:1013 | reverse complement strand
TGATATAAGCACAAAAGCTCCTGGGAAACCGGTATTTTGTGTATATCTTAGGGGAAATATTGTCCACTAGTTCCTGAAAAACACCTTCCATTGAGATTCGCAAAATGTATTTTTCTGGACGCTTGCATTCTTTTCTATCCTTTGCTATAATTCTAAAAAAATGGGTCACCGGAGGACAGTGTGCCGTAGCACGGGGGATCGTAGGCAATAGCCTGCAGGCCGCCTGTCAGATAAGGTGTCGAGTGCGCTCGGTTTTTTCGTAATGCTGATTACGTAAAAGCCGGGCTTTTTTGTTAGAGTTCTTTTAAAAGGAGGATTATAAAATGATAATTGAAACTGAACGACTGATCCTGCGCCCCTTTCAGGAATCAGATGCAGCAGATGTGTATGAATACCTGAAAGAGCCTGCCGTACACTGCTTTGCCTGCATGAAATTACATTCCCCGGAGGAGGCAAAAGCAGAGATGCGGAAACGCAGCGAAGAAACAGAATACACGTTTGCCATTGTCCTGAAAGAGACTGGCAAAGTCATTGGGGAAATCGACGCGGTGTCTGAGACCACGGCCCCCGATGAAGATTGCGCGGTCAAGGACACCTTCAGTCCCTGCTGGATGCTCAACAAGGCCTACCATGGCAAGGGGTACGCCTACGAAGCCGCTCACGCTTTTTTTGACTACCTGTTCCGGAAAAAGGGAGCCCGAAGAATCTACGCCTACACCGAGGATTACAACACATCCAGTCAGCACCTTTGCGAAAAGCTGGGAATGCGACGGGAGGGACTGTTCCTGGAGTTCGTCTCCTTCGTAAAACA
>HF972682.1:0-677 GCA_000432995.1 Clostridium sp. CAG:1013 | reverse complement strand
AAAAAGGTGAAAGACTTGTTTCAAATGAAGTTGATTCTAACAATGAAATTATTAGTATAAATGCACCCAGAAAATACTGGGTGCGTTTTCACTTATCCTATAATAAAAAATCAAATTTCAACTCTTCTGAGATCTAATTAGTTTTTTGCTCATTTCAAACTGCCGTGTCATCTCTTTAAAATGGAGCGAATGCAAAAGCTCCAACACTTGAGGGTACGAGGTATCAATATTTTTCACACCAACACTGGGAAAGGTGGAAATCAAACTTTGCAGAATCCGCTTCAAAGCCGACAGGTCCTCATAGCCCAGTTGAAGAATCGCCCCGTTTGCCTTGGCATACACACAGAAGGAAGAAATTCTTTCTTCTTCCCGGGTATACCGCACACTGTAGAGATGGGAATTCTTTTGCAGCACACCTGTGGAATGCTCAAAGCAGGGTTTCACCGTGACGCAATTCGACACTGCGGAAAAGTCAAACTGAGAAAACTCCCTCTCTTCCCCTTGGAACGGAACATCTTCCTCTGGTCTATCCCCCGAATTTAAGACGACATATTCCCGCTCCACAGCAAACCCGTGTTTTTGGTACAGCTGAATAGCTCTCTTATTTTTCTGCAAATCATTTAATAGATTTCTAATTATCTCTTTAGATGTTCTTATATGCCGGTATAGCCCGTCAT
>HF972681.1:10898-14974 GCA_000432995.1 Clostridium sp. CAG:1013 | reverse complement strand
CCATTTTCCATGGCCTCTTCCACCATGTCGTTTTGGGTTTCGAAATCTTCTTCAGTCTCAGGCCCCACGATATTGAGCTTCATATTATACTCCGTGGCGGCGGCTTCTGCTCCAGCGAACACGGACAGCCAGAATTCCGTTTCCGTGGATTTAGCGATCAGTGTTACGGTGTGCTGGGGAGAATCGGAGGAGGAGGCGCATCCAAACAGCAGGGAGAATGTTATGATGGCAAGGAGAAGGATCGATTTATTTCGCTTCATAATGTCCCTCCTTCACTTTGGGCATGCGGATCTCCACACGAGTCCCCACATCCAGTTGGCTGGTAATGTGCAAACCGTATTCTTTGCCAAAGTAGATTTTCAGCCGATCGTTTACATTGCGGATGCCGATGCCTGTACGGTCTTTCGGGCCGTGCTCCATAATGGAAACGATCTGTTCTTGACTCATACCCACGCCATTGTCCTCCACGCAGAACAAAATATCCTCACCGTCCTGCTGTACGTAAACATCGATACGCCCTTCGTCTACCAGTAAACCCAGGCCGTGGTTGATGGCGTTTTCGATAATGGGCTGAAGGGTGATCTTATTGCAGAGGTATTCCAGACAGGATTGGTCCACATGGAATTCATAAGTGAATTTATTTTTGTAGCGGTATTTTTGAATCTGCAAATAGCTTTCCGCGTGTTCGATCTCCTTGGCGATGGGAATCAGCTCGTGGCCCTTGCTGATGCTGATGCGGAAGAGGGTAGCCAACGCATGGACCATTTTAACGGCGTCCGTGTTGCGGCCCTGTTCACACATCCAGGCGATGGAGTCCAGAGTGTTGTATAGAAAGTGGGGGTTGATCTGAGCTTGCAGCGCTTTTAGTTCTGTTTTGCGAAGGTTCACTTCTTCTTCTCGTACAGTGGTCATCAGTTGTTGGATACGCATGACCATGTGGCCGAAGGAGCTGGAAAGCTCTTGCACTTCCCGGGTACCTCCAACAGGGTGGTATGTAAAATGATCGGCATCAGACTCGAAACTTTCCATAGCGGAGGCCAGACCACGCAGAGGACGGTCCAGCAGCCTGGAAAGCAGCCAGCTAGTGAATAAGGCGGTGACAAGAATAATAACTGCCACCAGGATTAAAAGCTGAATCATCTCCTGCACGGTACGGTTGACTTGCTCGTCCATATAGCTTACACCCACGACTCGCCAGTCGCTGCCTTCCACGCTGGTCAGGGAGTAGATCACAGTGTCGTCAGAGTAGGTGCCGTCAGAAAAAGCGGCCAACTTGGCGGTATCCTCAGATTTCAGACCGGAGTAAAGCAGCTGTTGCTGAGGGTGGTACACGATATTCCCATCCTTGTCCATCAAGAAGCAGTAGCCGTGCTGACCGATACTCACGTTATTGATATGGCTGGAGATGCTGGAGAAGCTCAGGTCCAAAGAGACCCAGGCGATCTCTCCTCCCTGGGGAAGCGGGGCTGTCAAAGTGACAACCCAAGGGTAATAGCGTTCGAAAATACTCTCAACATGAGGCAAGGACAAAAAGGACGAATTCGTGCTTTGCGCTTGCTCCAAGTTGAAGGACAGATTCTGATAGATATCTTCTCGCAGCGTGTGGCCAGGGGACCAGCATTGCAGCAGCTCCCCCTCAGAAGAATAACTTGTTACCGCTACCACATCGGGACGGAAGGTGAGGAATGCGTTCATCAGCTCGTCTCGGTCTTTTTCGTTTTCAGACATAGATTGCTCCACCATTTCCATGGCTTGGTTCATGTCTGTCAGATAGTTGGAGACCGTATTGGAGACTTGAGAGACCGACTGAGAACTGGTAGTGCGCGCTCCCAGCATCACGGATTTCCAGTAGCGGCTCATAAAGAGGGAGATCAAACAGCACAGAATGACAGCCACGATCCCCACTACCATGAACACAAGGATGGTGGTTACCCGCAGTCCAGTGCGGTAGATTCTTTCTTTGATCATGTGGCTTTCTCCTTTTCCAATTCCAGCCGGCGGCGCATGGCGTTGGGAGACTCACCGCAGTATTTTTTAAAGCAATAGCTGAAATAATGCTGGTCTGAGTAGCCGCACTTTCGGGCGATGTCTTGGATCTTCATATTGGAATTGATCAGCAGGTCCCGAGCAGCTTCCATTCGCTTGCCGATCAGAATATTGATAAAGGTCTCACCAGCGTATTTTTTGATGCAGGCGCTGAGATGATTGGGACTCACGTCCAGCATGCTGCTCAGGGAGACCAGGGAAAGATCCTCCTCCATGTACCGCTGGTCCAGAGCTTCCAGGGCGCGTTTGCAGAGCAGGCTCCCGCCTTTTGCAGCAGGGGCAAGGTCGTTGATAAACTGAACGTAGTTTTCAGAGGCATCCACTTGGCGCAGCGCTTCCATTGCTTCTTTATAAGCGTTGTGAAGAGAAGTGAGGGAGTGGGTCATGCGGCTCACGCCGATCTTGCACCGCATTCCCAGAATACGAGAGGCCATCTGAGGAATTTCGTCTGCAAGAATGTGAAGGTATTCCTCAAAGTCAGAGGGGTTCCCCATGAGGACGGAGATAACTTTCCCCGCGGCGAAGAAATTCACCCCTCGGAAATACTTGGCCGACAAAGTATCCACTGGGGCAACAAAAGAAGGCGTGGTTTTGTTGGTGCCGGTTTTGTCCAGCAAAGCGGAGACCATCACCGTGTAGCAGGGTTTGTCCAGCTCGTCCCGCAGAAGTCCGCAGTCTCTGCCGTAGGCTTCTGCTTGGGAATCGTCCCAGGCCTCCGCGTAATCGTCAAGCACCAAGGGCATCAGCATGGGTGTCCGAAGGTCTTGGCTGGTTGTTTGAGATTCCGCCTGGCGGAACAATTCAAACTGGGCGTCGATTTTTTTGCGGATGATCCGCAGTTCCGCTATCATGCCTTCCAAAGTCAAGGGTTTCAGCATATAGCTGATGATGTTGTACTGGATAGCTTGTTTGGCGTATTCGAAGTCATCGTACCCGCTGAGGAATGCGATGTTGGTGGCAGGACGAATCTCTCGAACATGGCGGGCAAGTTCGATGCCGGAGATAAAGGGCATACGGATATCAGTAAGCAGAAGGTCAGGCTCATACTGCTCCACCATCTGCAAAGCGTCCAGACCATTGCTGGCGCTGCCCAATAACTTGAATCCATATTCCTGCCAAGGGACCATGGTACAAACCGCCTCGCGGAGTTCGTCCTCATCGTCGGCGACAATCAGCGTATACAGAGTTTTTGCGGCCATGGAGCACCATTCCTTTCCGGGAACAGCGGATAAAAGAAATTTAAGTAAAAGGTTTTCCTAAATCCGCTAATATTTTTCAACTAAAACCGACTTGATTATAGCATATTTGCGCTTATAGCACAAATATTTCCTGAAAAAGAATTAAGAAAAAACAACAACCGGCTGCTGGGCAGGTTGTTGCATCTGGGTTTAAATAGTGGTTGTATCCGTCGGTTGGCGGAGGAGGGAAAAGACTTCTTGGTATTGGTGAGAAAAAGCACTGCCCCGACGCCAAAGAAACGTGAAATCGTGGTGAATGGAGCAGTCTTTCAGGGGTATTTCCCGCAGAGTTCCTCGCAGTAGTTCCTCCTGCACCACTGGTTGATAGAAGAAAGAGATCCCTGCACCAGCCTGGACAAGTTTTTTGATTAGGTCCAAACTGCCCAACTCCATTTTCCGGTGGAAATTATCCACAGACAGACTTCTTGTTTCCAGGGTTCGCTCTAAAACATTTCTTGTTCCGGATCCTGGTTCTCTTACAAGGAGCCGTTCGCCCAGCAGGTCCTCCAAAAGCCGCGGCGTGCGATGAAAGCGGTAATGAGGAGCGCATACGGGAATGAAACGATGGGTGCAGTAAGTAAGGCTGTCATAGGCTTTGCGATCGAAGTTGCCCTCAACAATGGCAAAATCGATCTCTCCTTGATCCAGCAGCTCTAAAAGCTCGTGGGTGTTGGCTGCCAACATGCGTACATGGATGTCAGGTTCCTGTTCCAACAGGTGAAGCAGTGGCTGAGCCATGATATATTCCCCAATGGTGAGCGTAGCTCCGAAGCACAAGGATCTTTCGTGGTC
>HF972681.1:9902-10845 GCA_000432995.1 Clostridium sp. CAG:1013 | reverse complement strand
CGTCGTGATGCATGGTGGCCGCAGTTCTGAGAAAAAGTCTTCCGCTTTCTGTTAAAGAGAGCTGACGGTTCTCATAGTGGAATAGCTTTGTTCCATACTGCTCTTCCAAAACGTGAATGTGCTGGGATACGGCGGGCTGGGTGATGTGAAGCGCTTCTGCGGCTTTTGTAAAATTCATGGTTTGGCAGACAGCCAAAAATGTCTCTACTCTAGGATCAAGCATGGAACCACCTCCTTTATTTAGAATAACATATACTTATAGATAAATAAAGAAATATAATTTTACAATATGGTAAATTTCGGATATAGTGGATGGGTAATCCAGCAAACATACAAGAGGGAGTGGAACATCACATGGAAAAAGTAAAAGAGATAGGACCTGGGGTAGGATTGTGCCTTATACTGGCGATCCCCAGCTGGCTGCTGGGCAAAGTGTTTCCTCTGGTGGGAGGGCCTGTTTTCGCCATATTAATGGGAATGGTCGTTGCTTTGTTTTACACAAGGAAGGGAAGGACTCAGAGCGGCATTGCGTATACCTCCAAGAAGGTTTTACAGTACGCAGTGGTCCTGCTGGGATTTGGGCTGAATCTGTCTGAGATCGCTCAAGTGGGAGCTCTATCCCTTCCTATTATTGTGTCTACTATTTCCACGTCGCTGATTGTCAGCTTTGTTTTGTGGAAGCTCATGAAAATGCCAGGGAATATTTCCACACTGATCGGGGTGGGGTCCTCTATCTGCGGGGGATCGGCGATTGCGGCAACCGCACCGGTGATCCAGGCGGATGACGAGGAGATCGCCCAGTCTATCTCTGTAATTTTTCTGTTCAACATCGCAGCTGCGCTGATTTTCCCAACGCTGGGTGGACTGTTGGGACTGTCCGATCAGGGGTTTGGACTTTTCGCGGGGACGGCAGTAAATGATACCTCCTCTGTTACGGCTGGGG
>HF972681.1:0-9856 GCA_000432995.1 Clostridium sp. CAG:1013 | reverse complement strand
CCGGCGCCAACCCCTTGGACCAAGCCACTATTGTGAAGCTTACCCGGACACTGGCCATTATCCCCATTACCTTGGTGCTGGCCCTGTGGCGGACTGCCAAGGCAAAACGAGCAGGTGCCAACCAAGAGAGCACATTTTCCTTGAAAAAGGTATTTCCTTTCTTTATTTTGTTTTTCGTTTTGGCATCGGTCATCACTACGGTAGCAATGTCCCTTGGAGTTCCCTCCCAGGCGTTTCAGCCGTTTAAGGAGCTGTCAAAGTTCTTCATCATCATGGCAATGGGAGCTATTGGGTTGAACACGAACCTGGTGAAATTAGTACGTACTGGCGGGAAGCCCATCGTTATGGGGTTGTGCTGCTGGATTGCCATTGCGGCAGTTAGCTTGGGGATGCAGCACGTGCTGGGAATCTGGTAACAGGTTCATAAAAGTAACTATATAAGGATGAGAAGGATTATTATCGCCTATATTTGGTGCTTTTTATGGAAATAAATGGATATAACTTACAATTAAGTTGCCAATAATGCCGGATTATGGTAACATAAACTCATACGATACTTGTCCTGATGCTTTGAAATTGCCAAGGCAGGAAAAGGAGATAAAGGAGGGTTCGTATGAAAAAGAGATGGAAAAAGATATGGCTGCGGAGGTGCTGTGCTGTAGCGCTGGCCGCGGCGTTGGTGATCCCAGTGCGGGTTATCGCTACCACCATTGACGAAGTTCAGCAGCGGCAGGAGGAGCTGGCCCAGGAAAATCAAGACCTGCAAACAAAGATTGATGAGTTGAAAGAAGATGAGGACGCTGCTTTGGCCTATCAGGCGGAGCTGACGGACAAGATCGACCAGACAGAGCAGCAGATCGATGACGCCAGGGCCACTATTGAGGACATGAACCTGAAGATCGGCGCCTTGGAGCAAAAGCTGCAGCTTTCTGAACAGGAGTATCAGGACACCATCGATCTGTTCAGCCAAAGGCTGCGGGCAGTGTATGTCAGCGGCGGCCGTTCCGTGGGGACCCTGGAGATCCTGCTCAATTCCAGCAGCTTGTCGGATTTCTTCTTAAAGCAGCGACTGATTGAGGTTACAGCCCAACACGATCAAGCGCTTCTGGATCAGCTCAACGAGTACGTGGAAAAGACCCAGGGAGACAGGGAAGCTTTAGTGGCCGCCCAGGAGGAAGTCGCCCAGTCAAAGAAGGATATCGAAGCGGCTCAGGAGGAGTTGGAAGTCCTTTACGCGGAGAATGACGCGTTGGTAGCCAGTTTGGAAAACCAGCAGGCAGACGCCCAAGAGCAAATCGCTCAGAACGAGGCAGAGGACGCCGAACTCCAAGCCAGACTCCAGCAGCTGATCGAGGAACGCAATCAGGAAGAACAGGCGAAAAAAGAGCAGCAAGCTTTAGAGAACAACCAAGTCTCCGAAGAAGGGGGCGAGGGCACCGAGGAAAACGGACAGCCTTCCGAAGGTGTCGACGTGGATCCCATTACCCCCGGACTCCAAAGCGGATTCTCGCCAATGTGGCCTTTGCCCGGCGTGGGAGTAGGCTCCATTTCCGGCCATTTCGGTGACATGTACTTTAATGGTCCCCACAACGGCTTGGATATCGCCGCTGGCTATGGAACGCCCATCGTGGCTGCTCAGGCGGGAGAGGTTATCCAGGCGGAGTATCATTGGTCCTGGGGAAACAACGTGCTCATCTGGCACAACGAAACTTTTGCTACCCGCTATGCCCATTGCAGTTCATTGGCGGTCTCGCCAGGACAGTATGTGGAGCAGGGGCAGATCATCGGCTATGTGGGGAGCACGGGAGAATCCTTCGGAAATCACCTTCACTTTGAGGTGTACTACAACGGTGTCCGAGTGGACCCTGATCCCTATCTGGGAATATGATCAAGCAGCAATTAGGACAGTCCGCACAGGACTGTCCTTTTCTTTTGCGGCCATTGACAGGGCCGCAGGGTGGGCGGTATACTCAGCATAAAAGAATCGTGGGAAGGATCGAGAGGTGAAAGGTATGAGCAACGCAGGGTTCAGTCAGGAGATACCGGCACGGCGTCTGGATGTTCAGTGCAATGGCTACGACCCTTCCTCCAATATGGAACGGACCCATTATCACGACTGCTTCGAGGTGTATTACCAGATTTCCGGGGACCGTTACCTGCTGTCCAACGGCAAGTTTACCCATCTGGAAGCGGGGGACATGCTGTGGATCAAGAGTTTCGATCTGCACCAGTCTTTCCAAGGGCAGGCCCCCAATGGTATCCGTGCGGTGATGTACTTTTCCGAGGAGTATCTGCGGGAAGTGTTCCAGGATCGGGCGGATGAACTTCTGGCTTTGTTTACCGGCCCCTTCCGAGTGATGCGGCTTGACAGCCCCCAGCAGCGTAAAACCTTGGAGCTGCTCTATGAATTGGAGCAGGCTGCCGGACCTGGTCAGGAGCTGTACGCCAGGTTTGTTTTTGGACAGCTGCTTTTACTGCTGGAAAGCTGGTCGAAAACGGGATTGCCCCTTCCTCAAGAATCCCCCAGCATTGACCCCAAATATGACAGGATCGCCGGGGTGCTCACCTATTTAAAAAGCCACCGCAGTGAAAAACTCCGTCTGGAAGAAGTGGCAAGGGAGTTTTTTGTCACCCCCAGTTATTTAAGCCGCAGTTTCAAAGAGTGTATGGGGATCACTTTCGTAAGCTATATCAACCACTTGAAGATCCAGCGAGCCAAAGAGCTTTTGTGCCGAGAGAAAAGCGTCACTCAGGTGAGCATGGAATTGGGCTTCGA
The DNA here is from genome assembly GCA_000432995.1 of Clostridium sp. CAG:1013. GTDB lineage: Bacteria > Bacillota > Clostridia > Oscillospirales > Acutalibacteraceae > Acutalibacter. The sequence continues at coordinate 7,080 of HF972681.1, read as the reverse complement.
CACCCTTACCCATTTTGAGCGTGTGTTCAAGAGCATTACGGGAATGTCCCCCACGGCATGGAAGAAACAGTGGATCCCAACCCTTTAAGAAATCTTGGCAGCTCCAGTTCTGTATAGGACAAAAAATGTTGAATTTTTCCTTTCCGCAACGAAAAATGCATAGAGTTTCATTGTGATTTGTTTTATCCTGTTACGTGAGACATTCCCCCGCGGTGGGTAAAAGACCGCGAGAAAGGAGCTTGTCCTATGAAAATGGGCTTGCGCTGGTTCGGTGAAGGATATGATACCGTCTCTCTGGAAAAGATCCGTCAGGTGCCTGGTGTCAGTGGTGTGATCACTACCCTGTACGGTGCCATGCCGGGGGAGGACTGGGAAAAGGAAAAAGTCCTGGCCCTGAAACAGTCGGCAGAGAATGCTGGTCTGGAGATCCTGGGCATTGAGAGCGTCAATATCCACGACGATATCAAGATCGGGCTTCCCACCCGTGACCAGTACATTGAAAATTACATCAGCACAATCCGTACCCTGTCGGAGTGCGGCATCCATCTGATCTGCTACAACTTTATGCCGGTGTTCGACTGGACCAGGACTGACCTGGCGAAGCCCCGTCACGACGGCTCCACGGTACTGGCCTACGACCAGCGGGTGATCGACCAGATGGACCCGGACAACCTTTTTGCCTCCATGGAGGCTAGGTCCCAGGGACACGTACTTCCTGGTTGGGAACCGGAGCGTCTGGCCAACCTGAAAGAGCTTTTTGAGAAATACAAGGACGTGGACGAGGAAAAGCTGTGGGCCAATCTGAAGTACTTCCTGGAGGCCATCATGCCTGCCTGTGAGAAATACGGCGTGAAGATGGCGATCCACCCGGACGATCCGGGCTGGAGCGTTTTCGGTCTGCCTCGCATCATCACCAGCGGGGAGAACCTGCGGCGCATGGTGGACATGGTGCCTTCCCCTTGTAACGGTGTTACCCTGTGCACCGGTTCTCTGGGAACTAATCCCAACGCGGACCTGCCGGGAATCATCCACCTGCTGAAGGGGAAGATTTTCTTCGCCCACGTGCGGAATATGGAGCACACCGCTCCCGGACAGTTTGAGGAGAGCGCCCATCTGTCCAGCGACGGCTCCTTTGACATGTTCGCTATCGTGAAAGCGTTGTACGATACCGGCTTCGACGGCATCATGCGGCCCGACCATGGCCGGATGATCTGGGGTGAGCAGGCCATGCCCGGTTACGGTCTGTATGACCGTGCTCTGGGCAGCCAGTACCTGCTGGGCCTGTGGGAAGCTATTACAAAAATGAGTCATTGATGAGGAGGAACCATCCATGCTGAAAATCGCTGTTGTGGGGACTGGTAACATTGCCCCGTCCCATGTAGAAGGTCTGCTCACGTTCCCCGAACGCTGCCAGATCGTTGCTCTGTGCGACATCTATCCGGAGAAGGCCCAGGCCATGAAGGAAAAGTACCACCTTTCCTGTGAGGTGTTCGACGACCATCAGAAGATGCTGGCCTCTGGCCTGGACATTGATGTGGTTCACGTGTGTACTCCCCCTTATACCCATGCGGAGATTGCCATCCACTCTATGGACGCGGGGAAGAACGTGGTGGTGGAAAAGCCCATGGCTACCTGCCTGAAAGAGTGCGACGAGATGCTGGAAGCAGAGCGCCGCAATGGCGTCACCATGGGATGTATCGCCCAGAACCGGTTCCGTGACTCCATCTACAAGCTGAAAGAGACCATGGAAAGCGGCAAGGCAGGCAAACTGCGGGTTGCCCATGTGAACTCCCTGTGGTGGCGTGGACACTGCTACTACGACCTGTGGTGGCGTGGCCTGTGGGAAAAGGAAGGCGGCGGCTGTACCCTGAACCACGCCGTTCACCACATTGACATGATCAACTGGTTCAAGGGGGAGCTGCCCCAGAAGGTGACCTCCATCCTCTCCAACGTGATGCACGACAACGCTGAGGTGGAAGACCTTTCCTTCTCCACCTTGCAGTATGGTGACGGCTCCGTGGCCCAGGTGACCGCTTCCGTGGTTCACCATGGGGAGGAGCAGGGCATCGTTCTCCAGTGCGAGAAGGCCAAGCTGGCTGCCCCCTGGAGCTGCTATGCCTCCACCAGCAAGGGCAACGGTTTCCCGGAGCGCAACGAGGAACTGGAGAAGGACCTGACCTCCTATTATGAGGAGCTGCCTCACCTGCCCTACGAGGGCCACACCGGGGAGATCGACAACTACCTCACTGCTCTGGAGAACGGCACTCGTCCCATGATCACCGGAGAGGACGGTCGCAAGACCATCGAGCTGATCACGGCTATTTACAAGTCCGGCGCTCTGGGTCAGACCGTGACCCTGCCCATTGCTCCTGAGGATGACTTCTACACCTTCCAGGGCCTGTTGTCCCACGTGCCCCACTTCTACGAAAAGACCGGCAGCGTGGAAAATTTTGCCCCCGACACCATCACCGTGGGCAACTATGAGGAAAAGAAATAAGGGAGGAGACCATCATGGCATTAAAAGAAGGAATGAATTACGCAGCGAAGGGTAAGCCCGATCCTGTGGTGAAGCCCGGCGAGTTTGTGTTCTCGGTGATCGGCCTGGACCATGGTCACATTTACGGCATGTCCAACGGTCTGCTGGATGCCGGCGCCACCATGAAGTGGGTGTACGATCCCGATCCCAAGAAGGTGGAAGCCTTCTGCAAACAGTATCCCCAGGCACAGGTGGCCTCTTCTGAAGCTCAGGTGCTGGAGGATGAGGAGACCAAGCTGGTTGCCGGCGCCTGCGTCACCAGCGAACGTGCCGCTCTGGGCATTCGAGTGATGAAAGCGGGGAAGGACTACTTCACCGATAAGGCTCCTCTCACCACTTTGGAGCAGTTGGAGGAAGTGAAAAAGACTATCGCTGAAACTGGCCGGAAGTATGCGGTAAATTACAGCGAACGCCTTCAGGTGGAGTGCGCTGTCTACGCCGGGGAACTGGTGAAAAGCGGCGCCATCGGAAAAGTGGTCCAGGTGATCGGCATGGGACCCCACCGGTTGAGCGCTCCCTCCCGGCCTGCTTGGTTCTTTGAGAAAGAAAAGTACGGTGGCATCCTCTGCGATATCGGCAGCCACCAGATCGAGCAGTTCCTGTACTATACCGGCGCTAAAGACGCCAAGATCGTCAACGCCAAGATCGCTAACTACAACCATCCCGACTACCCCGAGCTGGACGACTTCGGCGACGCTACCCTGGTGGCGGACAACGGCGCTACCGGCTATTTCCGGGTAGACTGGTTCACTCCCGATGGGCTTTCCACCTGGGGCGACGGCCGCACCTTCATCCTGGGCACCGACGGCTATATCGAGATGCGCAAATATGTGGATGTTTCCCGCAGCCAGGAGGAGAACAACCTGTACTGGGTAGACCAGGAAGGCGAGCATTATCTGAACTGCACTGGTAAGACCGGATTCCCCTTCTTTGGCCAGCTGGTTCTGGACTGCATCAACCGTACGGAGAACGCCATGACTCAGGAGCATGCCCTGAAAGCGGCGGAACTGTGCGTAAGAGCCCAGATGGAAGCCGTGGATCTTTCCAACCGGGGATAAAGCCTATACAAGGGAGGTAAACTGCAATGAAGCTGGACCGCAACGCGCTGCAAGAGCTGGGGACCAAGGGATACACTTTGCCCCGATACGACCGGGATAAAATGGTGGAGGCCACAGTGGAAAATCCTACTTGGCTTCATTTTGGAGCGGGTAACCTGTTCCGAGCTTTTCACGCCGTGCTGAGCCAAAGGCTCCTGGATGAGGGGCTGACAGATAAAGGCGTCATCTGCTGTGAAGGTTATGACCAAGAAGTGATCACTAAATTCCTGCGGCCTTACGATAACCTTTCCCTTGTGGTGAGCCTTCTCGCCGATGGGACCATGGAAAAGGAAGTGGTGGGCTCCATCGCGGAGAGCCTGGCTCTCCCGGAAGATGGGGACCGTGTGGCAGAGATCCTGAAAGCGCCCTCTTTGCAGATGGTGTCCTTTACCATTACGGAAAAGGGGTACGCTGTGCGGGGCGGCGATGGAGAACTGCTTCCCGCCGTGAAAGAAGACTTGGAGCACAGCCCCCAGGAAAGCAAGACGTTCCTGGCTCGGCTGGTTTGGTATTGCTTGGAGCGGTTTGAGGCTTGCGGCGCGCCTTTGGCCTTGGTGTCTACGGATAACTGCTCTCACAACGGAGAAAAGCTGCGGCAGGCGTTCTTCCAGATCCTGGACGGCTGGAAGGACAAAGGGTATGTTTCTCAGGCGGCGTATGAGTACGCCCAGACGAAACTTTCCTTCCCCTGGAGCATGATCGACAAAATCACTCCCCGTCCTCACGAAAGCGTCCAGAAGGCTCTGACCGATGACGGCCTGGAGGGTATGGAGATCCAGGTGACGGGAAAGAACACCTACATTGCCCCCTTTGTGAACACCGAAAAGCCTCAGTACCTGGTGATCGAGGACGATTTCCCCAACGGCCGTCCTGCTCTGGAAAAAGCGGGGGTGCTCTTTACCACCCGGGAGACCGTGAACGCGGTGGAGAGCATGAAGGTCTGCACCTGTTTGAATCCCCTCCACACAGCCTTGGCTATTTTTGGCTGTTTGCTGGGTCATACTTCTATTGCTAAAGAGATGGCGGACGAGGACCTGAAAGCTCTCGTCTACAAAATGAGCCGTCAGGAAGGAATGCCTGTGGTGGTAGATCCCGGTGTCATCGATCCGGAAGCCTTCCTTCAGGAAGTGCTCACCCAGCGGTTCCCCAATCCCTTCATTCCGGATACCCCCCAGCGCATCGCTACCGATACCTCCCAGAAGCTGCCCATCCGTTTTGGCGTGGATATCCAGCGCCACTGGGAACAGGGGACTGCGAAGGATCTGGTGCTGATGCCTCTGGTGTTGGCAGGTTGGCTCCGGTATTTGAGAGGGATTGACGACCAGGGGAATGCCTTTGAGTGTTCTTCTGATCCCCGCTTGGCAGAGTTCCAGCCCATGGTCCAAAAGCTGGACTTTGGAACCGTTGCCACCCAGGAAAGTTTCGGTACGCTCTTAGAGGATAAGACCGTCTGGGGCGTGGATCTGAAAGAAGTGGGCCTCAGCGGTTTGGTGGTGGACTATTTCAATCAGCTGAATCAAGGTCCTGGCGCTGTCCGAGCGGCCCTGCGGAAATACACGGCATAAACGTATTAACAAAGCTCCCTTCTTTATGAAAGAGGGGAGCTTTTTTGCGGTAAAATCTTGAAAGGGGAGAATTTTTCGAAAGAAGAGAAAACTTCCCGGAGCTGGGGAGAATAGAATGGGGGATGAGGAAAGTGGTGTGGGTGTCTGGCAAAATGATCCGGCAGAAACTACCCTAAAATGTGGTTTAGGAGAAAGAAAAAAAGATTTCCCGGAAAAAACGGTGAAAAAATAAGGAAATGCGCTTAGGTTTGTGCTATAATCACTCTGACGAGAAAATCCCTTCTATTTTTACTCAACTCAGGAGGTACCCACAATGGGACGTTATTTTGGGACAGACGGCTTCCGCGGGGAAGCCAATATGAATTTGACAGCAGACCACGCCTACCAGGTAGGCCGGTTCTTAGGCTGGTATTATAACGAAAAGCGGGCACGTGCCGCGGAAGAGGGAAGAGCCGCCAAAGAAGGTCCTGCCCGGATCGTTATCGGCAAGGATACCCGCCGGTCCAGCTATATGTTTGAGTATGCCCTGGTGGCAGGTCTGGTGGCATCCGGTGCGGATGCCTATATGCTCCACGTCACCACCACTCCCTCCGTGGCCTACATCGCCCGGGTGGACGATTTCGACTGCGGCATTATGATCTCCGCCAGCCACAACCCCTACTTTGACAACGGCATCAAGCTGATCAACGATCAGGGCGAGAAGATGGACGAAGAGACCATCGCTCTGGTGGAGGATTACCTGGATGGCAAGCTGGTGGCCTTTGGTCAGGAGTGGCCGGAGCTTCCCTTTGCCCATAAAGAAAAGATCGGCTGCACCGTAGACTATGTGTCTGGCCGCAACCGGTATATCGGTTACCTGATCTCCTTGGGCATGTATTCCTTCCGTGGTGTGAAGGTGGGACTGGACTGTGCCAACGGTTCCAGCTGGAATATTGCCAAGGCAGTTTTTGACGCTCTGGGCGCAGACACTTACGTCATCAACAACCAGCCCAACGGCTTGAATATTAATTTTGATGCCGGTTCCACCCATATTGAGGGATTGCAGAAGTTTGTGGTAGAGAAAGGCCTGGATGTGGGCTTTGCTTACGACGGCGACGCGGACCGGTGCCTGTGCGTGGACGAAAAGGGCAACGTGATCTCCGGTGACCACATTCTGTATATCTACGGCCGCTATATGAAGGAGCGGGGCAAGCTGGTGACCAATACGGTGGTGACCACGGTCATGTCTAACTTCGGCCTTTATAAGGCTTTTGATGAGCTGGGCATTGACTATGCTAAAACCGCAGTGGGCGATAAGTATGTGTATGAGTATATGCAGCAGAGCGGCGCCCGGATCGGCGGCGAGCAGAGCGGCCACATTATCTTCTCTAAGTACGCCAGCACTGGCGACGGTATCCTCACCTCTCTGAAGATGATGGAAGTGATGATGGCTCAGAAGAAGCCCATGAGCGAGCTGGCTGCCCCCTTGAAGATTTATCCTCAGGTGCTGAAGAACATCCGGGTGACGGATAAGACCGCTGCCCAGAATGATCCTGCCGTTCAGGCCATGGTGGCCCAGGTGACCCAGGAGCTTGGTGACACCGGACGGATCCTGGTGCGTGAGTCGGGCACCGAGCCTGTCCTGCGTGTCATGGTGGAGGCTCCGGAAGAGGAGATCTGCCAGAAGTATGTGGATGGCGTTGTGGAAGTCATCCAGGAAAAAGGTTATGTAACGGAGTAAATTCCGTAGAACGAAAAGGTCCTTTTCAGGGCCTTTTTTTGTTTTCTCTTCCAAAAGAGGGATGTAGAACTTTTTTACTTGCCATTTATAGGGGGCAAGAGTATAATAGGGAACACACGGGGGTTCGGGACGGGAAAAATCGCAAGAGGGCGCCCTCTTCTG
>HF972680.1:74034-76861 GCA_000432995.1 Clostridium sp. CAG:1013 | reverse complement strand
CGGTCTGGCTGCGGCCGTAGGCCAGCTGCTTGAAGATCTCACGCATAGCAACGTTGATGGCGTCGCACACCAGGTCGGTGTTCAGGCACTCCAGCAGAGTCTTGCCGGGGAGGATCTCAGCGGCCATAGCGGCGGAATGGGTCATGCCGGAACATCCCAGAGTTTCCACCAGAGCTTCCTGCACAATGCCCTCCTTCACGTTCAGGGTCAGCTTGCAGGCGCCCTGCTGGGGAGCGCACCAGCCTACACCATGGGAAAGACCGGAGATGTCGGAGATCTGGTAGGATTTCACCCACTTGCCTTCCTCCGGGATGGGAGCGGGACCATGATGGGGGCCCTTCTTCACCGTGCACATATTTTCCACTTCATGGGAATAGTTCATATTGGTACTCCTTTCGGTTTCATATTTCTTCCGGCATGGCGGGGCGCCTGCCGGAATACCAATCTGTGTCCATTATAATCTGAAAAAGGATGTTATTCAAGAGCTTTGCCGAAATTTTAACAGTCCACCCCAGCCTCTTTCAGCACGTTCTCCGCTTCCAGGGTGATGGAATCGTCCTCCCGCACGAAGCAGGGAATCCCGATGCGGCCGGCTTCTTTGGCCTCTTTCAGTTCTTCCCGGGTGTCCCGCAGCTTCAAAAACGCCCGCAGGTTGTCGGTGCATTCCGTGATTTCGATGAACTCAAAATCTGTAAACCCCTTCTCCTGGAAGAGGGCTTTCGCCTCCCGGCAGCCGCTGCAAATGTGGGAACCGTAAAACTTTACCATGTCTCTCCCTCCTCTCCTTTGGGCAGGTCCAGGACATATTCCCGCACCTCGCAGTTGCCCATATTGAAGTGAAAGAATTCCTCGTTGGTCATGTCGTGGAAGTAACTTTCGATAATGCGGCAGATCCCCCCGTGGCACACCACCAACACGGTCTCATCGGGAAAACGCCGGGCAGTATCTTCCAGGAAATTGTAAACACGCTGCGCGGCGGACATGTGGGATTCCCCGCCGGGATAGTGGACAGCGAAATTCCGCTTTGTCTCCAAAAAGCCGGGCTCCAACCGGGGCTTTCCCTCAAAAGCTCCGTAGTCCTGCTCCCGGATCCTCTTGTCGATGGTCAGGGGCAGGTCCCTTCCCTCGCAGATCAGCTGGGCCGTCTGGCGGGCTCGAAGCAACGGGGAACAAATCACCCGGTCAAAGGGCACGTCCCGCAGCTTTTGAGCGGTCTCCCTGGCCTGTTCCATGCCGGTCTCGTCCAGGCTGAGGTCCGTGGTTCCGCAGATGATATTTTCCCGATTCCAGGCCGTTTGGCCGTGACGGGTCACGTACAGTCTCATGGGATCACCTGTTTAAAAAAATGTAGAAACAAGAGTATGATAGCACAAGGCGCCAAAAAACGAAAGGGAAAGTTTTTTCCAACCGCAGGGGCGGGCCTGTTTCAGGGCAAAGAAAAAAAGAGGCAAAAGCCCCTTCTTTCCTTACATTTTGCTCTGTTATTTCGCTATTTCCACCTGGCCCATGGTCTTGACCATCACAGCCTTCTGGGCATGGAGACGGTTCTCCGCTTCCTCGAAGATGTACTGGGCGTTTGCCTCGAACACTTCCTCGGTGATCTCCTCTCCGCGGTGGGCGGGCAGGCAGTGCTGCACCATGGCATCAGGCTTGGCCTGGGCCATCAGCTCTGCATCTACGCAGTAGCCCTTGAAGGCGGCCTCCCGCTTCTGACGCTCTTCTTCCTGGCCCATAGAGGTCCACACGTCGGTGATGACCACATCCGCGTCCTTGGCAGCTTCCAGGGGGGAATCGGTGAGCTGGAATTTATCACCGTATTCAGCGGCGAACTCCAGGATCTCCTGGGGCGGGCGGTAACCTTCGGGGCAGGCCACAGCAACACTCATGCCCACTTTCAGGCCGCCCACAATCAGGCTGTTCATCATATTGTTGCCGTCGCCGATGAAGCACATTTTCAGCCCTTCCAGAGAGCCCTTGTACTCCCGGATAGTCATCAGGTCCGCCAGCACCTGGCAGGGATGACAGAAATCCGTCAGGCCGTTGATCACCGGCACACTGCCGTACTGGGCCAGGGCTTCCACTTCGTCCTGACCAAAGGTACGGATCATGATGCCATCCACATACCGGGAAAGCACACGGGCAGTGTCCTGAACAGGCTCGCCACGGCCGATCTGAGAACCCTCGGCCCCCATCGCTACGGCGTAGCCTCCCAGCTGGTTGATGCCCACCTCAAAGGACACGCGGGTACGGGTGGAGGACTTCTCAAAGATCATTCCCAAGCACTTGCCCTTCAAATAGGGATGCTCAATGCCGTGCTTTGTCTCATATTTCAACTGGTCGGCCAGGTTCAAAATGTCCAGGATCTCCTCTCCGGTCAGATCCAGCAGCTTCAACAGGTGTTTCATGGGTCTCATCCTTTCTGTGCATCCGCCTCATGCAGCGGGCGTTTTTATTTCTTACTGTTCCAGAACTTTTTGGAAAATGGCCAATCCCTGGTCTATATCCTCTTTAGTGATGGTCAGCGGAGGCAGGAACCGCACCAGCTCTTTGGCAGTGAGGATCAACAGCCCCTGCTTGGCGCACTCCACCAGCACATCATGGGCATCCTTGTCTTTCAACTTCACGCCCAGCATTAAGCCCTTGCCCCGGACGTATTCCACCTGGGGCATGGCTTCCAGGTGTTCCTTCAGGTAAGCGCCCTTTTCTTTCACGCTTTCCAGGAAGGCAGGGTCGCTGACCCGGCGAACCACCACTCTGGCGCCAGCGCAGGACACCGGGTTGCCGCCGAAGGTGGAACCCTGCATGCCGGGCTTCAAAACATCTCCCA
>HF972680.1:73661-73928 GCA_000432995.1 Clostridium sp. CAG:1013 | reverse complement strand
CCGCTGCCCTGATAGGCGTAGAAGGTGCCGGTACGTCCTACACCGGTCTGGACCTCATCGATCATCAGCAGCACGTCCCGTTCATGGCAAAGCTGCTCCAACCCCTGAAGGAAACTCTCCTCCATGGGGATAACGCCGCCCTCGCCTTGAACCATTTCCAAAAGCACAGCGCACACGGAACCGTCCAGCAGCTTGCCGATCCCTTCCAAGTCTCCCGCCTGAGCGTAGAGGAAGCCCTCGGTCAAGGGCAGGAAGTCCTTGTGGAAG
>HF972680.1:62037-73605 GCA_000432995.1 Clostridium sp. CAG:1013 | reverse complement strand
GTGCGGCCGTGGAAGGAGTTCACCAGCGTGACGATCTTATAGTCGCCCCGCTTTTCCCCATATTTCCGGGCCACCTTCACGGCGCACTCGTTGGCCTCGGCTCCGGAGTTGCAGAAGAAGGCTTTTGCCATACCGGAAGCCTGGCTCAGCTCCTGAGCCAAAGCGGTGTTTTCCGGGCAATAATAGTAGTTGCACATGTGCTGGATCTCACCGGCCTGCTTTGCCACAGCGGCAGCCCATTCGGGGTCACTGTAACCCAGGGCATTCACTCCGATGCCCGCGGTGAAATCGATATATTCTTTCCCCTCCACGTCCCAGGCGCGGGCGTTTTTGCCCTTGACCAGGGCAGCATCCACCCGGCCGTAGGTGTGGAGGATATAGGCTTGATCTTGGTCTTTGATCTGTTCAAACGTCATGGAAATCACTCCCTAAAAAAGCTGAAAAACCATCTAAACCCTTGTTTACAGGCTATATGACACTTGCTTAATAGAACATCGTGCCGATGCCTTCGTCGGTAAACAGCTCCACCAGAATGGAGTGGGGTGTCCGGCCGTCGATGATGTGGGCTCTTCCCACACCCCGGCGCACTGCGTCAACGCAGCAGTCGATCTTGGGGATCATGCCTCCGGAGATGATCCCTTCCTTTTTCAGGCGGCTCACGTCGCTGACGTTCACCACAGGGATCAGGCTGTCCTCGTCGTCTTTGTCCCGGAGAAGTCCCCGTACGTCGGTCATCAGGATCAGCTTCATGGCAGACAGTGAGGCGGCAATCCGGGCAGCGGCCACGTCGGCGTTAATGTTGAACACCTCTCCGTGATACCCAGCCGCCACCGTAGAGACGATGGGCACATAACCGTTATCCGCGGCGTTTTGCAGGATCTGGGTATTCACTTCCCGAATCTCCCCCACAAAACCCAGCTCTGTATCCAGCTGGTCTGCCTTCAGCAATGAACCGTCCAGGCCGCACAGGCCCACAGCCTTGCCACCGGCATCCTCCAGACGCTGGACCAGATCTTTATTTACCTTACCCGCCAGCACCTGCTGGACAATGTCCATAGTCTCCTGGTCAGTGACACGCATGCCGTTAAGGAATTTTCCCTCTTTGCCGATCTTTTTCAGCATAGCGTTGATCTCCGGCCCGCCGCCGTGAACCAGTACCACGTTGATGCCTACCAGCTGCATCAGCACGATATCGTTCATCACGTCGTTTTTCAGGCCCTCGTCGATCATGGCATTGCCGCCGTACTTCACCACTACAGTCTTACCGGCGTATTTCTTGATATAGGGCAGGGCTTGGACAAGCACCTTCGCCCGTTCGTTGTTTGAAATTTCCATGGCTCTACTCCCTCACTTACTTTTAAGAATCCCCATACAGCTTTTCATGGATATACGGTTCTATGGACATACTCGCGCTCCAATACACCAAATAGAACAGAACGACGATCATGCACAGGATCACGCCCACCATCACAAAAGCGCTGGTAACTTTCAGCATCCGTTTCCACCGAACAAGGAAATACACGAATCCCACCGCAGCCAGCGCCCCACTGAGGATGCCCTGAGAAATATCAGGGCCGCTGTCCGCTGGGGAGGGCAGAATCCTGGCCATCATTAGGAAGAACCAGATAGGGTAAGCAATCAGCACCAGGCTCATCACCACGCCAAAGCCGTCCCATACACAGAAAGCAGGCTTTCCGTCCCATCGCAGTTTCCGGGGTTTGGGCTCTTTCTTTTCCATAAAACCTCTCTCCTCGCTTAGAGACTGGAACTAAATGCGATCAGCGCCACCAAAGCTGCGCAGAAAAACACCATCATGGCCCCGCCGGCGAACAGCGATCCCAGCAGGACCCGCCGCCACACCTTGACCAACCTGCGTTTTCCCGCGAAATACAATCCCATTCCCAGCAGCAGGAACACCGCCGTCACCACGCCCATTTCCAGAGCGTAGATCAGCAGCAGATCCACCCCCACCACCAGAAGGACAAGAAAACTGAGCAGATCCAGAAAAAGCAGACCCGCCATGACTCCAGCGGCAATGTCCCAAGGTCCAAGCCCCGGTTGGTCTTTCCGCTTTACGTTCAAGGGACGTTCCCCCTTTCCGGTCATCAGGTGCGGTAATCCCCGTTGATCTTCACGTAGTCGTAGGTCAGGTCGCAGCCGTAAGCCTCGGCGCTCACCTCGCCCATATGGAGGTGAACCAAAATATCGATGTCATGTTCGCCCAGCACCAGAGAGGCTTCCTCTTCAGAGAAGGGGATACCAGCACCGTTTTTGCATACGTCCACCTGACCTTTCGCGGAACGGAAGGACACGTCAATCTTATTCACGTCCACCGCCGCCCCGGAATACCCGATGGCACACAGCACACGGCCCCAGTTTGCGTCGGCGCCAAACATGGCAGCCTTAAACAGAGTGGAGCAGATCACGCTCTTGGAAACGGTCTTTGCCATATCCAGATCAGCGGCGCCGTCCACCTTGCACACCAACAGTTTGGTAGCGCCCTCACCGTCACCAGCCATCAGCTTGGAGAGCTTCCGGCACACAGCTTCCAGAGCTTCCACAAAGGCTTCGTATTCCGGCCCCTCCTGGGTAATCTCCTCATTACCGGCGGCGCCGTTGGCCAGAATGGCGAAGGTGTCGTTGGTGGAGGTGTCCCCGTCTACACTGATCATGTTGAAGGTCTTGTCCGTCACCTGATGGATGGCCTTGTCCAGCATGGCGGGAGTGATGGCGCAGTCGGTGGTGACAAAGCACAGCATGGTGGCCATGTTGGGATGGATCATGCCGCTGCCCTTGGAAATGCCGCCCATACGCACGGTCTTGCCGCCGATCTCCACCTCCGCCGCCGCTTCCTTGGCGATGGTATCGGTGGTCATGATAGCGGTAGCGGCCCCGTTGGACCCCTCCGGACTCAGGACTTTCACCAGCTCCGGGATGCCAGCCTCAATGGGCTCCAAAGGAAGCACCTGGCCGATAACGCCAGTGGAAGCCACCACTACGTCCTGGGGATCGATGCCCAAGGCTTTGGCGGTGAGATCACACATAGCTTCCGCCTTTTCCACACCGTCAGCGTTGCAGGTGTTGGCGTTGCCGGAGTTACAGATCACCGCTTTAGCGTAGCCGTTTTCGATGTTTTTCTTGGTCACCAGAATAGGCGCGCCCTTCACCAGGTTCTGGGTGTACACAGCAGCTGCCGCGCAGGGCGTCTCGCTGTAAATCATAGCCAGGTCGGGCTTGGATTTATTCTTGCGAATGCCGCAGTGAATACCCCCGGCAACAAAGCCCTGGGCCGCGGTCACACCGCCTTCGATCATCTTCATGGGTCATTTCCCCTCTCTACTTAACTTTATAGAACGCTTTCTTTAAAACGCGGGAGGAACCAGTTTCAGGCCAGTGGTCTCCTCCAAACCGAAACTCAAATTCATATTCTGGATAGCCTGGCCGGCGGCGCCCTTCACCATGTTGTCAATGGCGGAGATGGCTACGAAAGTGCTGGTGCGGCTGTCCACAAAAAGGGACACATCACAGAAATTGCTGTAGTGGACGTTCTTCACGTTAGCCACCTGGCCCTTCTTCAGCAGGCGGACAAAGTATTCTCCGTCGTAGCGGGCGTGGTAGGCGTCCCACAGTTGTTCCTCGGTGACGCCGGGCTTCAGCTTGGCGTAGCAGGTAGCCAGAATTCCCCGGTTGATGGGCAGCAGGTGAGGCACAAAGGTGAGCTTCAGCTTTTCGCCGGAGATTTTGGACAGAGTCTGCTCGATCTCAGGAGTATGGCGATGATTGGCCACCTTATAGGCGGTGAAGCTCTCGTTCAGTTCCGGGTAGTGGTTGGACTGGCTGGGCTTTCTGCCCGCGCCGGTGACGCCGGACTTGCAGTCTGCGATGATGCCCTGGGGCTCAATGAAACCCGCTTCCAAGGCAGGAACCAGAGCCAGAGGCACCGCGGTGGTGTAGCAGCCCGGGTTGGCGATGAGCTTCTTCCCCTTGATCTTCTCCCGGAAAAACTCCGGCAGACCGTAGACCGCTTCCTGGTGGAGAGCCTTGTCCTGGTAGGTCCCGCCGTACCACTCTTGATACTCTTCTTCGCTTTCCAGGCGGAAGTCCGCCCCCATGTCAATGAAGGTCTTTCCCAAGGCGTAACACTGAGCTCCCAGTTCCTGGGAAAGTCCATGAGGCAGAGCAGCGAAGATCACGTCGCTTTTCTCCACCACTTCCTCCTGAGTACCGCAGACCATATCGCACAGCTGGTAATAGGCGGGGTACACCTCGCTGAGGGCCATACCTTCAAAGCTCACCGAACTGATGGCAGTCAGTTCCGCCTGGGGGTGGCCCAGAATCAGCCGGCAGATCTCGCTGCCAGCATAGCCCGTGGCACCCACCACGCCAACTTTGATCTTTTCCATGTCAGTTGACCTCCTCTTCCAGCAGCTTCAGAACACGCTTGGCTTGGGCTTTCACGTTTTCCGGGGCGGGTCCGCCCAGCACTTTCCGTCCGCCTACGCACTTCTCCAACGAAATGGCCTGATACACACCCTCGTCGAAGCTGTCGCAAATATTCTTGTATTCCTCCAAAGGCAAGGTCTCCAAAGTGAGCCCCTTCTGGATGCACAGGGCCACCAGCTCTCCTGTGATCTTATAGGCGTCACGGAAGGGCAAGCCCTTCTCTGCCACCAGGTAGTCGGCGCAGTCGGTGGCGTTGATGAACCCACCGGCTGCCGCAGCCCGCATTTTGTCCTCTTTCACGGTCATGGTCTCCACCATAGGGATCAAAGGCGTCAGGCACAGCTTGATGGTGTCCACCGCGTCGAACACCGCTTCCTTGTCCTCCTGCATGTCCTTGTTGTAGGCCAGAGGCAGGCCCTTCATCATGGAGAGCAGGGCCATCAGGTCGCCGAATACCCGGCCGCTCTTGCCGCGGATCAGCTCCGCAATATCCGGGTTCTTTTTCTGAGGCATAATGCTGGAGCCAGTGGAAAAAGCGTCGTCCAGCTCGATGAACTGGAACTCCCAGGAACACCACAGCACCAGCTCCTCGCAGAATCGAGACAGGTGCACCATGATTAAGGAGGCGTCAAAGGCGATCTCCGCGCAAAAGTCCCGATCGGAGACGCCGTCCAGGCTGTTCTGGCTCACCTGGGAAAATCCCAGCAGCTTGGCGGTGATGGTCCGGTCCAGAGGATAAGTGGTACCAGCCAGAGCTCCGCTGCCCAAAGGCATCACGTCCATACGCTTTAAGGCGTCTTCCAGGCGGGAGATATCCCGCAGCACCATCTCCGCGTAGGCCATCAGGTGGTGACCAAAAGTGATGGGCTGAGCACGCTGCATGTGGGTGTAGCCGGGCATCACCGTGGCACTGTACTGCTCCGCCTTCTGGCACAGGACCTTCACGAAGTCTTTCAGCTGGGCTTTCACTCCGGCGCAGTCCTTGCGGAGAGTCAGACGCACATCCAGCGCCACCTGGTCGTTCCGGCTGCGAGCGGTGTGGAGCCGCTTTCCAGCGTCGCCGATGCGGGCGGTGAGCTCTCCTTCCACAAAGGTGTGGATGTCTTCCGCGTCCGGATCGATAGCCAGAGCGCCGGAGTCCAGATCCGCCAGGATGCCTTTCAGCCCCTCGATAATCTTCTCACTTTCACTTTTGTCGATGATCCCGCACTCTCCCAGCATGGTAGCGTGAGCGATGCTGCCCTGAATATCCTCGTGGTACATCCGGCTGTCAATGGAGATGCTGGAATTAAAATCGTTTGTCTTGGGATCGGCTTCCTTCTGGAAGCGGCCTTTCCACAGTTTCATGGGACTTCGTCCTTTCCTAACAAAGTGCTGCCTTCACGGCCGATAAACTTTAAGAATGCGGCGCGGTAACCGCCTCGCAGATGGGAGATCACCGAGGGAGACAACTCTCCCTCCTCCCTCATTTTCGCCAATCCCTCCGGGGTGACCCACTTAGCACCACAGGTCTCTCCCTTTTGGAATCTCAATCTTTCCGGGTGCTTTTTCAGACGCACCCCATAATTTTTTCCCAGGTAGTGTCCCGATCGGGCACCGCCTAAATAGATAAGCTGCTCTCGGGAAAGAACCAGCCCCGTCTCCTCCCGCACTTCCCGCAGGATAGCGGTTACGCAATCCTCCCCTGCCTGCACATGACCAGCGGTGTTTTCCCACTTGCCGGGGGCCCATCGTTTTTCGGGGCTCCGCTGGGTCAGGAGGATGTTGTTCTCCTCATCCACGATCCAGATGCCCACCGCCATCAGGTATTCACCCTGGCCAAGAGGTTCGCCCCGCTTCCGGACCACACCGGTGGGGCGTCCCTGTCTGTCAAATATATCCACTTGCTCCACGGCTTTTCCTCCCTGGGAAGCAGGAAAGGGCAGACGCTCGTCCGCCCTATCCCTATGGATTTTCTTCCGGCGATCCGCCGATTGTTTATTTGTCGTAGGTCAAGCCCTTCTTGGCCTGGACCTTGATGGGCAGACCAAACAGGTTGATGAATCCAGCGGAGTCCGCCTGATTGTAAACTTCGTCCTCGTCGAAGGTAGCGATCTCCTCATCGTAGAGAGAATAGGGAGAGGTGACGCCCGCGTCGATAATGTTGCCCTTGTAGAGCTTCAGTTTCACGTCGCCGGTGACGGTCTCCTGAGTGGAGTCCACAAAAGCGGACAGAGCCTGGCGCAGAGGAGTGAACCACTGGCCGTTGTACACCAGGTCGGCGAACTTCAGAGCGATCTGCTGCTTGTAGTGATAGGTCTCCTTATCCAGGCACAGCTCTTCCAGCTTGTTATGAGCGTGGTAGAGGATGGTGCCACCAGGAGTTTCATACACACCGCGGGACTTCATGCCCACCAGACGGTTCTCGATAATGTCAGCCAGGCCGATGCCGTTCTTGCCGCCCAGCTCATTGAGCTTCTCCACCATTTCGGTGCCAGTGAGAGTCTGGCCGTCCAACTGGGTGGGCACACCCTTCTCAAAGTGCAGGGTGATGTAGGTGGGCTCATCGGGAGCCTGCTCGGGGGAAACGCCCAGCTCCAGGAAGCCAGGCTTGTTGTACTGAGGCTCGTTGGCGGGATTCTCCAGATCCAGACCCTCGTGGGACAGATGCCACAGGTTCTTGTCCTTGGAGTAGTTGGTCTCGCGGCTGATCTTCAGAGGAATGTTGTGAGCCTCGGCGTACTCGATCTCTTCCTCACGGGACTTGATGTCCCAGATACGCCAGGGGGCGATGATCTTCATATCAGGAGCGTAAGCCTTGATAGCCAGCTCGAAACGGACCTGGTCGTTGCCCTTGCCGGTGCAGCCGTGGCAGATGGCGTCAGCGCCTTCCTTCTTGGCGATTTCCACGATGCCCTTAGCAATGATGGGACGAGCAAAAGAGGTACCCAGCAGGTACTTGTTCTCGTAAACAGCCCCGGCCTTCACAGTGGGGTACACATAATCCTGGATGAACTCTTCTTTCAGATCCAGCACATACAGCTTGGAAGCGCCAGTCTTTTTAGCCTTCTCTTCCAGACCATCCAGCTCAGTGCCCTGGCCAACGTCACCGGAAACCGCGATGACTTCGCAGTTGTTGTAGTTTTCCTTCAGCCAGGGGATGATGATGGAGGTATCCAGGCCGCCGGAATAGGCCAGCACTACTTTTTTGATCTCGTTTGCCATGATAGGTCCCTTCCTTTATTTCAATTTCAAAGATTGTCTTGTTTTGTTCTCTGTAGTTGCTATTATACACCCCTTTCCGGAAAAATCAAGCCCATATTGCATATTTATTCATATTTTTTGCAAGTTTTTTGGCAACGCCAGAATCGCGCACAAACCCAGTTACAAATTTGCCAAAAAAGAAAAGGAAAGGTGCAAAAACCTTTCCCATTTCACAACGAATATACAGAATATCCAGAAAATCATACAGTGGAGCCACTGGACGCCTGTCCGTCCTTTTTCCGGCCGCCTTCCCCCAGAGCTTCCTTTTCCGCATGATGCTTGGTGATCTTTTGATACGCCAGCACACCCAGCCCACTGATGATCGCCGTGACCACAAACACGATGACCGCAAACAAATATTCCTGAGTGCCTAAAGCGTCGCCACCAATAGTAGAGGTGATCACCGAAGGAATCCGGGCCAGTGTGGTGATGAGGATCCAGGCGGGCAGTCTCATGGGGGTAAGCCCTACAATATAGGTGAGCACATCCTTGGGCGTACCGGGAATGAAAAAGAGGATAAAGGCAACCAAGTGGAGCCGTCGAGTGTTTTGCAGGAATTTCAAAGAATGGATCTTCTCCTCGTCAACGAACAAGGTGACAAACCGCATCCCAAATTTTTTCACAAACAGGAAAATAATGACCCCGCCAATCAAGGTGCCCAGCAGACAGAGGATGGTACCCTCCACCACGCCGAAGGCATATCCCGCGCCGATCTCCAAAGGTTCTCCTGGCACAATGGCGATGATTACCTGAAAGACCATCATCCCCAAGAAAGCCAGCCGCCCCCAGATACCGTGGTTGTCCACCCAGCCTCGGAATTCATCAGGTTGAGACACAAACTGGATCATGGGCCGCCCCACGAACCAGCAAACCACTACTGTAAATACAACGAACAGTCCCAACCCCGCTAGGGCTGCCGCCCGCTTTCTTCGTTGTGCCCGCTTGTCCATACATTGCTCCCCTTTTTCGGATTTTGGTCCCGTTGTTTCCTTATTTTCTATTAGTATAAGGGAAAGTCCTCAAGAAATCTTCAATAAATTCTGAATTTTCTCTTAAGTCTCTCCTTTATTTGGAAGCATCATTTTCTCCATTAATATAGAAAGCAAAAGTCAAAAGCAGCCTGTGTGGGTTTAAATTCTTTTATCCTCTTCTTTCAGAAAAACCTGTAAGGTTCCTTCTGAAAAGCGTAGAATGTAGATAGAGGGAGAAAGGAGGATGGCCATGATGAAAGACCGGGAGATCGTCCGGCTGTTCTGGGAGCGTTCCCCCCAAGCGGTGACCGCCCTGGAGGATACCTACGGACTTCAACTCCGCCGACTGGCCGGCAACCTGCTGCATGATCCTGAGGACGCAGAGGAATGCGTCAACGACGCCTATCTTGGCCTGTGGGACAGCATTCCCCCTGCCAAACCGGATCCGCTGCTGCCCTATGCTCTGCGGGTGGTACGGAATCTGTGCCTGAAGCGCTATCACTGGAATACAGCCCAAAAACGGAACAGCCAGTTCGACCTGGCTTATTCCGAGCTGGAAGAATGCCTGTCAGGTGCATCCGGACCGGAAGAGACCCAGGATTATCACGAACTCCAAGCAGCTTTAGAAGGATTTCTGAGGGGGCTGAGCAAAAAGGATCGTGCCCTTTTCTTGGACCGGTACTGGTACGCCTGCTCCCACAAAGAACTGGCCATCCGGCTGGGAATGACAGAATCCAACACCGCCACCCGGCTTTCCAGATTGCGCGGAAAACTGCTGACCTACTTAAAAGAAAAGGGGGTATTGGAATGAACGCAAGAGACTTGCTCACCGCGTTAAATGATATTGATCCAAAGCTGTTGGAAGATGTCGACCCCTGGGGCACGCCGGCTAAGAAAGTCCACCACGGCCCCTGGGTAGCAGCTGTGGCGGCAGTTCTGGCGGTATGCGTAGGGGTAGGCGGCTGGCTGTTCCTCACCCAGCTGCAACCATCCACCCCTGAATTGGAGGACACCGTATCTCAAACATCTCACTTGGACTTCGCCGAAAACAACACAGGCTCAGGCCAATGCACCTCCTGGGCACTAGGGAACGACGGAGACACAGAGCGGGCTCTGACAGAAGAAGAGCTTTCCTCCCTGGCGGAGCAGGATGGTCTTTCCTGGATGGAGGGCTACCAGCTAAGCGGTACCTCCTACATCTCTTCAAAAGGCGAGGTCTCCTGGATGATGATCCGAGGCTTTCTGGGAGAGGAGGATCAAGGGATGGATACTTTTGTCCTGTATTTGCAGCCCGGCGGGCTTCCTCGCTGTGAAGCTCAGGACGTGTGTTCCTTCCTGGAAAGCGCCAACAATCAAGTGAACGGTACCGATGTTTGGGCCGCCGTCACCCACAGCGGCCGGGGCTATGTTGACCCGGAAACCCAGGAATCTTTTTCCGATGACAGCACCACCTACTGGACCATGTTTCAGCAGGCGGATGAAAATTCCACGGGAGTAGCTTTAGGTGTTTGGTCGGACCAGTGGGGATTGGAGGACCAAGAAGCTCAAGTCCTGGCCGAGAAGGCCACCTGCCAACTGTTGGAACACCCGGTGCTCCTCCCCATTTTGGATCCGGAGGGCAACCAAACCGACTCCCTGCCGGAGATCCAATACAAAACAGGGACTATGGAGCAGCTGGATGCCTCCAATATTTCTCAGGAGCGGCTGATGAAACTATCCTCCCAAAGCGTAACCCAAGAGGAGATCTTCTCCCTGTGGGATGGAATTTCCTGGGAGGTAGAAGGCAAAGAGGTGAACCTGTCGGGGTTGGTTTCTCTGGACGAGAACGGAGCGGTGGAATACGCCAAGGTTCGAGGCTCCTTTACCCAGGAAGACCTGGTGGGCGCATACATTTTAACCGCCATGCCCGGAGAAATCCCACCCGGCGACGAACTCTACATGCTTTCTCTCTTAACAGAGCCTAACAATACCGTGGAAGGTGTAGAGATCTACGCCACCCGGTTTGAGCAAAACCGTGCCACTGGTCCCACGGAGGGCTCCATCATCTTGGACCTGGGGTTTGTGCTGGAGGGAGATCAGCCGGTTGGCATCACACTGCAGATGTACGTGGACCGTTGGGGATTCGACACAGAGGAGCAAGCAAGGGAATTTGCCGCCCGTATGGTGAATCAGCTGATTTCCGGCGGCCTGGACCTGACCGACTTCCAGGCGGAGGAGCCATCCGGCCCAACTGACCTTAACTTCGCCGAAAATCTTACCTCCAGCAGGCGCTCCTCCACCTGGGCCGGTGGAGACGGCATCACCCGAGCGCTGACGGAAGAAGAGCTTTCCGATCTTACCAAAGTGGAGGGTCTCTCCTGGATGGAAAATTACCAGCTCTACGGACAAAAGGCCAGCACCTCCCAAGGCGAATTCCACCAGCTGGCCATTTTCGGAACAAACCCAGAGACACAGCAGGAGGAATTCATTTTGTATTTCCAACCTGGGGAGCTTCCCAACTGCGAGGCTCAAGACGCTATCTTCTTTTTGGAAGAACCTAATAACCACTTTGGTGAAACGCCTGTCTGGGCGGCCGTAGATCAAGCCGCCCGGATATACAGCGAGGGAGAAGAGCGCACTGTTTATCCCTACAATACCTACTGGGCCACATTTGTGGAACCCACTCAGAACATGGGAGTGGCGGTAGGGGTCTCCACCGACCGACTGGGCCCTACCGCACAGGAGGCAGAAGAATTGGCGGAGACCTTCGCAGCAGCCCTTCTGGAGCATCCGGTGGAACTCTCTGACCTGGATTGGAGGAGCAGCCTTCGTTAGTTAACCCGCTCCCGGCGCCACAAACGATTCCCATTTCGATTGCAGTTCTCAAGAACAGGGCATGGGCATGGACACTTACATTCTTTTCATTAAGAGT
>HF972680.1:61802-62005 GCA_000432995.1 Clostridium sp. CAG:1013 | reverse complement strand
CTGGGCTTAGCAGGACAAATCACAAGCCGATCGTGCTGTGAAGGTTTGATGCTACCTCAAAACAGCGCGTAAAGATACACAGCTTTACGCACACCGACAAATTCAGTGTTTTTCTGACATTTATCTCTAATCTCTATAAAGCCAGTTAGCTTTACAATGAAAAATCGGCCGGAGAAAACTCTCCGGCCGATTTCTTTGTATTC
>HF972680.1:4309-61778 GCA_000432995.1 Clostridium sp. CAG:1013 | reverse complement strand
CCCTCTCAGGGGGTGATCTCGTAGTCTTTCACTAGCCCATACAGTCGCTGGTCTACCTGAGCAGAAAGCCGCAAACCCTCCGGAACATACTCCTCAGAGAGCACCGCTCCTTCCTCCCGAAGCTTGGCCGCTAGGCCTGTTTTGGCAAAGGGCAGCAGCAGCTCTACCGGGAAAGTCTTTTCCGGCAAATTCTCCTCGATGGCTTCCAGTAGTCGGTCGATTCCCTCACCCGTAAGGGCGCTGATACGCACCGCTCCTGGCAGACGGGGAGCCGTATCCGGATCCTCCACTGCGTCCCATTTGTTCAGCACCGGTATGATGGGATGCCCTGCTGCTCCCAACTCGTTCAAAAGAGAATTGGTCACGTCCAGGTGATCTCTGGCCTCTCCGCTGGAGGCGTCGCACACATTGAGCAGAATATCCGCCGTGGCCGCCTGCTCCAAAGTGGATTTGAAGGCTTCCACCAAGTGGTGGGGCAGCCGGCGAATCAGTCCTACTGTGTCGATGAGCATCACCGTCTTGCCACAGGGCAGCTTCAGCGCCCGAGCCGTGGGATCCAGGGTGGCGAACAGTTTATCTTCCGCCAGAACTCCTGCCTGAGTGAGCTGGTTCATCAGGGTGCTCTTCCCTGCGTTCGTGTAACCCACTAGGGCCACAGTCACTGTGCCATCTTTCTTGCGCCGCCGGTCGATCACCTCCCGGGCCGCTTCCACATCTCTCAGCTGTTCTCTCAGACTGCCGATCCGCCGACGAATATGCCGTCGGTCAGTCTCCAGCTTGGTCTCGCCAGGACCTCGCGTGCCAATACCGCCACCCAGTCGAGACAGTGCCGTGCCCTGACCAGAAAGCCTGGGCAGCAAATACCTCAGCTGGGCAAGCTCCACTTGCAGCTTGCCTTCCTTACTCCGAGCCCGCTGAGCGAAAATGTCCAGGATCAGAGTTGTGCGGTCGATCACCCGAACACCGCAAGCCTTTTCCAGGTTTCGGATCTGCGTGGGCGTCAGCTCCCGGTCAAAAATCAGCAAGTCGATCTCCTGCTGAGCACAGAGCTCCGCTACCTGTTCCACCATGCCGGACCCGATACAGGTGGCTGTCTCTGGGGCGGGGCGCTTCTGGGTGAGAGTAAGGGCAGGTTCTGCCCCGGCGGTGCGGGTCAGTTCTTCCAACTCTGCCAAAGAGATTTCCGCGTCGTATTCTCCCGTGTCCAGCGAAACCAGCATAGCCCGCTGGGGACGGATCTCATTTTCATACAAGAGGCTGTCCCTCCTTTTTTCAAATGGTCTGGGCAGCCTTTATCATAGTACAGAAACCCGCCGCCGTCAATTCTTTTACGCTTCCAGCTCCACCACGTAGGTGACACCGCTGCGGTTCAGGGCATGGTATAGCCCCGCGCCCTCTGCGAAAGCCCCTTCGGAGAACTGAGCCTGCAAGGTCTCCTCCGTCACCTGAATGCCTCCGGTACCATAGGCCTGGGTATCACCCTGGACCCACACCTGAGAAAACACGTCCCATCCCTCACCGTCATGAGGAGCCATGGCCGGTTTTCCCTGAGCAAACACCGTCAGTTTCCGGGGCAGAAAAGGCAGCGTCACGGTAGCTGCCCCGCTGCCGGTACCAGTATAGGTCATCACAGCAGCCCGGTGGCTCAGGTACTCCTTTTCCTCAGCGGTAAGGTGGAGAGCATTATTCTGAACGTGCACCCCCACCGTCTCCTCCAGTTTTTGATTGTCCTGCAAAAAATCCGCCCATTCCGGGCGATCCGTCTGCTCCCAAAGGGAAAGTCCTAACCTCTGGGAATGATTGCTTGCCGCCATATTGATTCCTCCTAATTCTTAAAACTCGCTTCCAAGTCCTCCCGAGCGATCTGGTCCAACTCCTGCCATGTGCGCCCCAGACCGTCCCAATCCTGGAAAGTCGCCGGATAGGCGTTCAGCGCCACCCAAGTGATGGAATCATCCCAAGACCAGGGAATGTGAGAAGGCAAAAGCCGATCCAGTTCCAGGTTTGCTTCGTTTTGGTTGATTCCCATCAACCTCCCCAACAGAACCACCAGCTTCTTTTCTTCCTCTAACAGCAGTCCCCGCACCCCTGCGGCAGGGAGCACCGCCTTTACCGCCTGGGGTGTAAAACAGCCAGGATGGACAGAAAGGCGCTGTCGCACTGACTCTCGACAATCCTCCAAGTTTGTCTGGGCAGGCTGGTCACGGAAAAGCACTTCCCATTGGGCGATCCTCTCACGGCTGGCTGTATCCACAAACAGATCCCCTAGGAGCCTGTCGAACCTCTCCTCTAACAGAGAGAATCCCGCGTCATACGCAGCCAGTTCCCATTCCACAGCGGAATCTCCCGTCAGCTCGTAAAGGCCCATATTTTCCAGCACCCGCTTCATGTGTTCCAGCGCTCTCATGCTATCTCCTCCACTGTGACCTGGCCTGGCCGGATCAAATACCCCAGCACACCGTCAATGCTGACAAAGTTACTGGGAAAGTCCACTTCCAGAACCGGGACAGCGTTCAAAATAGCTTTGCTGATTTCTCCCAGATAGTACCCGTCTCCGATACCCAGGCTTTCGAAATAGGCCTCCACCGCCTTTTTCGTTTCTTCCTTGGCCCACTCCAGGTCCACCTCATCCGCCACTTTGATCTTGACAGGGACACTGATAGCAGTTTTTTGTGCGGCCATTACAGTCACAGTCACACCGATCTCTCGCTGTCGGTCAAGTTCTGCTTTTACGGCATCCATAACTTCTTGGGAAGGCGCCGCTCCGTCGCCCCACAAGTACAGCAACACCGAGCCTGCCCCATTGACACGAGGCACCACCTGAACTTGGGTGATCCCTTCCTGACTCTCGGCCACCTGCCGGTAATAATCGGCGTTGGCGCCGCTGGAGCTGAGACTATAAGCGTCGAGCACCCGCTGGCGGAACTCCTCATCCTCCTCCGGATCCTTTCCGCCAGTAATCGCCTCCTTGTTAGCCGCGTAATTGATTCCCGTGGGGGCATTGACCAGCGTGGTCACATAACCTGCGGCGGCGTTGCCGGACGCACCGGCTACCACAGCCTCCACAGGGATATCTATGGTCAATTTTCCTGCCTTCAGCACTGCCTCCTGGGTGGTCTCATATTCCACCACCGGTTCCCCAGAGGTAGCGCAGATGGTTCCTTTTGGCACTACCAAGTCAAACGACAAGGGCAAATATCTGGAAAAGGACACCACACCGGTCGCCTTTACCGCAGCACGCCGGGTCACGCCCCTCTGGGCACCGTGAAGATCCAGTTGCTCTCCTTCCGCTGTTTGGGGGAAGGCTTGTCTTTCCAACCAGTCCAGTGAAGCGTCCAGTCGATGGAGCTCCCCGGCCAGCACTCGTATCCGCAGCCCTACTTCCGAGACAGCCTCCACACTGCACCCGCTTTCCTGTTCATACGCTTCCTCCATTCGCTGGAGGATCTCCTCAAAACGATCCATCTGTCTCCTCCTTCCCGCGGGCTGCCACCTGACCCCTGCCCAGGGGTGTTTCCACCGCGAAAATCCACATTTTTTCTTCTGTATCGTAGCTTGCCTGGACCACCCGTACGCCGGGGGTATCCATCAAGGTCTCATTGGCCAGAGCCCAGGCCCGCTGGACACTGTTCTCCTCCTGGGGATCCAGCTGAAAAAGCCCGCTTCCCAATTCCGGGTCATAGGGCAGCCCACCCCGGTGCAGATTGAGCTTCAACGCCACATTTTGCAGCATCTCCGCCAGACCATCCACCCGTTCCGGGATACCTCCGGGCCCCAGCGCCACTCCTCCTGGTTCCCATTTCAGGTCCATCCTGATCCCTCCTTCTCAGGCTTTTGCCGGGAAGCTCTGACCATTTATGATCACTTCCCCGTTGTTTTTCAGCAGGATCTCCGCCCCTCCGGCGGAATAGAGTCTGACCTCGCCTTCGGCCAGCTGTTCGTCCGGGACCGCAGCGATCCCCGCGCAGACACCGTCCAGCATCACGGCTCGTTTGCCATTCTCCGCTGCGCTGGCGTACCCATAGGGAAAGATCATTTCCGGATAGTGGTACTCACTCTCCCCTTGAACCCGCAGCTCTTCCCCTGTGCCGGAAACCTCTCCACGGCGCAGTTTTGTTCCGCCGGACCGGATCCCCAATTTTGTCAGCCACATCAGACACTCACTCCTTCTAAGACCAGCTTTGTTCGTTCTCCCTTACTGTTTCGGGTATAGCGAGCAGACCTTACGGGGCAGGCCGTAAATTTTCCCAGCTTCTGGGCCTCCACCGTTACCAACGCCCCCCGGCCAGGCCAGCAATTTCCAAGGCATTCCACCGTAAGCAGCCGGCTTTCCTGCTCGCCTTCTTTCAAAAGCTCTCTGGGATCCCGGCTTTCCTCCATGCTCACATACCTCTGTCGTTTCACACCCCAGGCGGCTGTGTTCCGAAAAGGGGTATCATAAGTACCTCGAAAGCTCTGTTGCCATACCGTGCTCAACTGTTTGCAGGGCTGGCGGTCATACTCCGCAGAAAGGACCCTGCCAGCGGTTATACGGCTTTCGGGAATCCCCTCACAATGAAGCACGCATGCTCCATCCACATAGGGCACAGTCCCCAGATACTCCCGGCAGAAATTCTCCAGCAACTCCCAGCAGCTCACACCCTTTTCCACAGTAAGCTCCGCCGTTTTCGGTTCCATATCCCCTAGGATGTCCAAAAAACCCAGGGACTTAAAATATTTCTCCCATAAGGATGCCAGGGAAGGTGTTTTCAGCACGGCGGGCTGAGCCTCGTTGTCCAACAGCAGGGCTTCCCAGCTGCGGCAAACCACCTCCACGGAAAAACCCTCGCCGGAAAGCCGGGTGTTTTGCTCGTCTACAATGCCGCCAAACACCACTTCCCCCTCATGGAACACTCGAACCACCGCCAGATCCTCCCACAGCTTTTCCGCAGGGAATACCGCAGTCAGCTGGTTGGCGGGAGCGTCGCTGTCGTAACAGAGCTGAGCCTCTGTGGGATCTCCCAGCAGCATCTCTGTACCGTCTGTCAACTCGCCCCAAAATGTCATGGGATCACCACCTTCTCTCCTTCTTTCAAATCGCAGATATCCCTTACCTGGGGATTCGCCTCCACCAAAGT
The DNA here is from genome assembly GCA_000432995.1 of Clostridium sp. CAG:1013. Lineage (GTDB taxonomy): Bacteria > Bacillota > Clostridia > Oscillospirales > Acutalibacteraceae > Acutalibacter. Next base: position 56,661 of record HF972680.1, on the reverse strand, counting down.
CTCCACGGAAAGGCCCCAACGGTTGGCGTAGTCCCACAGACTCTCACCGCCTTGCGCCACATAGACGCCGCTTCCCAGAAATTCCCCTTGAGCATCCCACTCCGTAAAGGTAAACGCATACCGGATCAGATCCTTTCCCTGAGCGCCGATCAGCTCCAGGCTATCCATCAGCGCCCAGAAAGGGGTCACCCCCGGCAGTTGGAGGATCCCCGGTCCCTGCTGTGCAAAAGCCGCCTGCAGCTGGTCCCAGACCTCCATACAATCCTCTCCAGTGAAGTATCCCTCCCCGGTGACTTTGCGTCGCTCCCTGCCCAGTTCCTCAGTTTTGGCCATTCCGTAGGGGACTTTCGTTTCCAGCACGTTCCGGGAGCTGGTCACCTTCAATGATACGGGATTGTCCCGCCAGGTAAAATCCCGAAAGCGCATGCCCATCAGCCGCATTTGATCGCCTCCTTCCCGTCAAAATGACGCCGGATACCGCCGGCTGTCCCGCTCCACTTCCCGGGAGATCCTCTCAGCACTGTCCCGGGTCTCAACGGTTTGTTCTTCGTTCATTGACCGTCCTCCTTTTCCTCACAGTTTGCGGCAAGAAAAGTGGCCTTGCCTCCTTGCAAGTCCAGTTTTTTCCACCGGCATCCTGTGTACACTTTGCTTCCCACCTGGGCGGTGAATACCGCTAACCCTTCCAAGCCAGTGGTGTCAATGCCTTCCAGCTCCACCTGGTACTGTGTCTGGGAATTTCGCACACCAAAAGGGACTTCTTCCCCCACAGACACCAATTCCTCCCCGGAAAGGGACACGGACACCGTAGCGCCCGCCGCAGTGTAACTTTTTCCACCCAGGATCACCGTCAGCCCCTGGACGCCAACGTCACTCCCGCTGGAGAAAACCAGTTTCAGAGGAAGGAAGGGCAGTTTCGTTACGCTGTCCACCTGTTCTTCTTCCCGGGAAAGCTCTCCGCAACCAGGGCAATTCACCCTCACCGCCTCTTCCACAGCGGAAACTGTTTCTTCTCGTTGAGACGCCTCCGGTCCGAATACGGAAAGCCGCATCTCAGTCTCCGTTGTGGCGCCGGACCGGCGGTGAGACGCTACCTGTCCACTTACCACCGGCTTTTCCAGCAGCCGGGAGCCCCATCCAGGTGCCCAAGCCCGTCGAAACTCCACTCCAGCCATCTGGCCCTCCAAAAGCTCCAGAAGCTGCTCTAAAAGCTCAGTTCCCGTCATCGCTCTCCCACCTTTCCAAAAGAGCCCTCTCAAAGACTCGCTTTCCCGCCAGGGTCACCGTCTCCGGCAGCAGTACCCGGTAGGACTGATCCCCTTGGGTCAGCTTGGCACCTCGAGCTTCCAAAATCTCTGGAAAGCTGCCCAGAAACCGATATAGCGGCGCCGTCAACTTTCCCAACGGGTTTGAGCGCTGGCCCCACATGTCTGACCGCTCCTCCCCCCAAGGGATCACCATTCCAAACCCCTGAGCCTGACTGCCATCGGTACGGGTCAAGGTCACAGTGCCTACTCTGCGAAACAAAATGTCACTCCTTGGCGTCATGGGGCACCTCCTTCCTGATGGCCCCAAAATAGAAGGCGGTTTCCATCAGGGCCGGGGACGCCGCTCTCCGTTTTTCCTCTGCCAGCCGGGCCGCTTTCCCGCTGCCCTCTCCCCCGGTGAGTTTCAGGTCTCCCGCCGTCAAACTCTGAGGTGTCACAGCTTCGTCGGTGAGCAGCAGCTGGTAAAAAGCCTCCGCTGCAGCCAGCTCCTCCAAGGCGCTTTCCCACAAAGCAAACTCCTCCTCTGTCAGACTTGGCCGAAGCTGTCCCTGGATCTGCCTGGCACACTGAGCGCACAGCGCCCCGCACAAGGCTTCCCGATCCGTCCCCTCTTCGTTGGCGGTCTCCCCGCTGAAACGCTGAAAGGCTGTTTTCACCGCCGTCAGATCTAATTCCATAGCTTCCTCCTTTCCGACGGTTCCACACCGCCATCAAATTTCAAATAAGGAAAAAGGGGGACAGCCGTCCCCCTCCTCCCGCCTGTCCTTTTTAGCCCGCAGTGTAGCTCACGCCCTGAGCAGCACCGGAGAAGATCCGGGCAAACCCCGCAGTGGAGCTGATTGCGATCTCGTCCAGCTGACGATCCACCAGCTTGCCGCTGTCAATGCACACGTCACCGGACTGGACCATTTCCAGCGCGCAGTTCTTGTCCAGCGCGATGATCTTGCCGTCTTCCATACCAGGTACGTGCACCAGAGTGGCACCCAAGGGAGTGCACAGCTTACCGGTACCGTGGAAATTCAGTCCGGCCTGAGCATCCTTAAACTCCTCGATCTGGAGCAGCTTCTGGATACCGTCTGTGCCAGCAACGATCACGTTCAGCTGGTAGGGCGCCAGGCTGGCCCACAGCTTCAAAAAGTCTGCGTAGCTCAGAGAAGTGCTGGAAGCGAAGGAGATGCCCTCCTTGGTGCCGTCACCATTGATCAGGGTATCCACTGCGTCGTTCATCTGAGCGGCGGCAATGCCTGCGCCGATCTGCCCCAGAGTGACGGTGAACAGGTCCAGCTTCTGGAGGCGCAGTGCCTCATAAGAGGTGGAAAGCACCTGACCACGTTTCTGGAGAGTGATCAGACCAGCGCTGGTACGCAGAGTAGTCTGAGGCAGGGCAGTGCCCTCAGCCACAACAGTAGGATCCCACTCGCCGCCGTCGGGATCGATGGTGCGGTAGTCCAAACCATCGATCTTGGTGACCGTGGCCACCAGGTCGGTTACTTTGCTGGCGCGCTCCATACCCTGGCGCACTGCTCTGGCCACGTATTCCGGGAACAGGGCCGCGCCGCCGGTGGTGGCAAAGAACTGTTCCACAGGGTCGGAACCAGGACCGCTCACCTTGATGTCAAAGCGCTTGAGCTGACGCTGGAAGGCGTCCAGGCCCTCCAAAGGAGTGCCCCGATAATTTTCAGAGCTGTCCAGTTCTTCCAGCACCTGAGTAAAGGTTTTGCCGGGAACGTTATACATTCCCTTTTCCAGAGTGATCTGTTCAAATCTTGCCATAAATAAAATCCTCCTTTAAAGTTTGTCAAATACGAAATTCCCCGTTGTCCTGGGTATGTTCCCGGGGATGATCCACGGCCAGCTGGGGCCGCAGGGGAAGTCTCTTGCCTGCCATTTTCTCGTAGGTCTGGGCCATCTGGGACAGCTCCCCTACAGAAAGTCCTTTCACTGCTGCTTCCATCACAGCCCGGGGCAGCTCCGGCTGAAGGATGGCGCTGTATCGTAGCACGTCCCCCGTGAGCTTCTCCCGGTAGGAGCGTCCCCACCGGGCCTGTTCCTTCCATTCCTTCACCACAGCCAGAAGCTCCCTCGCCTGGGACTTGGTCAAACGCAGTCCCTGGCTGCCCGCGGCTTCCAGGCATTTTTCCAGATCCATGGGCTCGTCTTCCTCAAAGCGCTTTACCACGCCGGCGGCCCGCTGAGCAGGCACCGCCACGAAGGAACACTCGTAGGCATCTGCGGGCTCAGACAGCACATGATGGCACAACTGACCATCATAGGTCCGGCCCTTGACGTGACCGCAGTGCTCTTTCCCGCAGATGGAGCACACGGAGTGCTTCATGCTGCACCCCACGCTCACCTCCTTCAGGATGCCGCTTTCGATCAGCTCGATGACTTCCTGGTTCTTCTCCGTCCGGGGCAGGTAGGCTTTCGCGGTGAGCTTCGTGTAAACCTCCCCTGCTTGGGTTGTCTTTCCCGGCTCTTCCTCTAAGGCCGTATCATAGATCCGAGCGGTCTGGCTGGCGCTTCGCCGTTCGTGGTCGAACAGGCAGGTCTTGCCGGGGAACAGCTCCTTCAGACCCTTCAAAGCCTCCAAAGAGAACCGTTCAAAGTCTCGGTCTACCTCGTTGTCGCACAGCACCAGGGAAAAAGCATACACCTCCTCCGGGCTGTACGCCCTGCGGGTATATTGGTTGATTTTCTCCATGTCCGGGGCGGAAAGCCCCTGAGTCAGGCTTTTTTCCACCAAGCCTTCCTTCATGTCTCCTCCTCCTTTTGTTCCAGCTGCCTTGCCTGGGCGTTCAGGTACCGGGCATTGGCATGATCCACTTCGTCCTGCATGGTGATCTCGTCCCACTCCACATTGCACCAGGGATCGTACCCTGCCAGTGTCAGCCATGTGCGGCAGATCTTTCGGATCACCGGGGTGAGCACCCGGCGATAGGCGTCCAATTCACTGGTGAGCATGTCCGCCTGCTGACTGGACATCCGCTCGGTGGACGACCAAGAAAGCCCCAGCAGGAAGGGGGGCACTCCCAGCTTGGCTACGATCTGTTCCAGCATCTGGCGCACCGGCACATCGCTGTCCAGAATCTGGTTGTCCGCCCCGATGGCCTTAATAGACACGTCTCCCACCGCCACAAAATCGCTGACCTCTCCGCTGCGCATGGCCCGTTTCCACTCTTCCGCCATCTGGCGGGCCCGTTCTCCGGCGTAAAGCCCAGTGGGGTCCGGTTTACAAGTGACGGCAAACCGCACATTCCCCAGACGGTCCCAGTTGACGCCCAAGGTCTTGTACACCTTCAGCAGGATCTCGCTGACAAAGGGAAGCCCCCTCAGCAGAGAAGTCCCTCGAACAGAACCTGCCTCCGGGTTCAAGGCGGAGATGAGCAGCAGCTGCGGGTAAGGACAACTTCGTTTTTTCGTCCCCTCCCACACCGAGGCTTTCACCTCCAAGGGCCCGGCCTGTTCCAGTTCCACACTGTCCAGAGAGGCGTTGTACAGGGCCGCCACTTGGCCGGCTCCCAGGACCATCTCTCCCACCGCGTTGCCGTAGGTGAGCAGCTCCTCGAAGTACACCCCCAAAAAGGCGTCGATTCCCTGCTCGGCGGCGTTCACCTGTACATCCTCCAAGAAGTGCCGCAGTCCCTCTTGGGCTTGTGGATCGGAACACTCCACCTGGAAGCTCCCCAGCAGCCGGCGCAGCTTGTTGATGGACGCGTCAATGATGGGGACGCTCTCCCGCAGGGCCCTGTACAGGGCCCGCTCCCCGGGTCCAGGGGAGATGTCCCTGCCCAGACGGAAAGCCTCCTCCGGGCGGGTCTGAACGCTCAGCGCCGCGGTCTGATCCTTCTTTCGGAATCCCAGCATCGTTTCCTCCTTTCCGGAAGGAGTCTTGGAAACCTCCTTCCATCCCCCCCTACAAAACCCAAAAAAGTTGTCCTCTGGAGGACAACTTTTCGAAAAAAAATGAAAAAAATCTTTCAGTCTTTAATTTTATCTTACTTTGAGGACCGTCGTCTTGATTTATAAAAACCCATAGTGTAAGATAAAGTTGAAAGTGAAACATATCCCATGTCATCACCGCTGGAATACACTTCGCCGTGGGTCCTGGCTTGGCCCCGGCACCACGGGAAAGGAATGGAATCTCTATGCCTGAATATTACAATTACAACCAAAATTCGAATCAGCAGCCCATGTACAATCCACCCCAATACCAGCCCCAAGCCGGCATGGATCCCCCTCCCGGCTACGCTCAGAAGAGCCGGATGGCCGCCGGAATCCTGGCAATCCTGCTGGGCACCTACGGCATCCACAGTTTTTATCTGGGAAACACTTCTCGGGGCCTGATGCAGGTTTTGCTGACACTGTTCACCTGCGGCATTGGAGCAATCATCATGTTTATCTGGGGCATCGTGGACGGTGTGCGCATTTTAGACGGACGCATCAATACCGACGCTAACGGCGTATTTTTAAAAGACTAACTCACCCTTGAAGTATTGAAAAGGAGAACTTTTATGACTGATTTTGACAACAAGGAGCTGCAAGGCCAGGAATCCCAGACCGTTCAGCCGGAACCCGCCTCTCAGCCTCAGGAACAGCCCGTCCAAAGCGCGCCCGTTCAGGAACCTCAGCAAGCCCAGCCTGTTCAGGAGCCCCAGCAGGCGGAACCTGTCCGGCCCAACGCTAATCCTTACGGACAGCAGGTGCCCCATTTGACCTTTGATCCCAACGAGGGAATCCCCTACCAGGGCGATCCTTTCCAGACTCCGGAACCTCCCCAGGCCCCCGTGCCTCCTCAGCCGGAGCCGGAGTATCAGCAGACAGGAGCTTATGAGGCGCCGCCTCAGTACGGCGCCTCCCAGTACGGAGCTCCGCAATATGGAGCTCCTCAGTACGGCGCGCCCCAATACAACGGCGGCCAGTACCAGCCTCCCCAATACACTCAGCCTCCTCAGCAGACCTACTATCAGCCCCAGTACAACGTCCCCCCCGCCGGCTACATGCAGAAGAGCCGGATGGCCGCCGGACTTCTGGGCATCCTGTTGGGAACTCTGGGTATCCACAACTTCTACCTGGGCTTCACTACCCGAGGCGTGGTACAGCTGTTGGTCTCTCTCATCGGCGGCGTGTTCACCTGCGGGCTGGCCACTATCGTCGTGGCCATCTGGGGCTTTGTGGAAGGCGTGTTGCTGCTGACAGCTTCCCCCTCCCGCATGTATGACGGCCACGGAGTAATCCTCCGAGACTGACCCCTCCCTCAAACACAGCAAAAAAGGACCTCAAGCGTTTTGCTTGAGGTCCTTTTCATTTTCATATGTATAGCAGCCGAGAGGTTCGTGTCAGGGTTTGGCAGCTACATTGCATCTGCGCAGCGCCAAAGTGACTAAAGGGATGATTGCCAGTTGGAGCACGATCCCCGGCAGGCAGACCACGAAGGATTCTCTCACCCACATGTTCCAGGTGTAGCCCGGTGAAAAGACAAATGCTTCCAGCAAGCCCCAAAACACCCGGCCCAACAGCATGGCCCCCAACAAGGAAACACTCACGTTGAGCACCGGAGGCGCCGCCGCCAACAGGTAGGTAAGCAACCCGGCCAGGAATCCATAAATCGCCAGTTCCCAAAGTTGCCCAGTTGACAGGGACACCCCTGCGATTCCCGGCAAAAATTCGGGCAGCAGGGCGATCAGCATCCCGCAGGAAAGACCATAGGCCGGCCCGCAGAGCATCCCGCACAGCAGCACCGGCAGATGGAGCAGGAGCAACACCTGTTCCCCGTTTTTCACCCACTGGAACGCCCAGGGCAGCAGCAAGCCCAGTCCCACACATAGCAGTGCGAGCCCCAGATCCAGCAGGCAGCGTTTCGTCTTTCCCATAATATTCTCCCTTCTCCGGCGGGAACCGGTCCCGCCTCAGGGAGATTACCCTTCTCGGCAGGTGATGACAGTCACGTCACGGTGAAGCTGCAGCACAGAGGCCGGAACCCAAGGGGTCACCTTGCCCGTGAGAGCTTCCTCAAGGATGGCGCGCTTGTCAGCCCCAGCGATGAGCAGGATCTTGTCCGCCTTCAAAATGGTGCCAATGCCCATGGTGATAGCCTTGGTGGGCACGTCCTCGATCCTGTCGAACAGCCGGGAATTGGCCTGGATGGTGCTCTCGGTCAGCTCCACAGGATGAACCACAGGCGGGAAGCTGTCCGTGGGCTCATTAAAGCCAATGTGCCCATTGTGGCCGATCCCCAAAAGCTGAAGATCCACCCCTCCCAGGCTTTCCACCAACGCCTCATACCGGCGGGATTCTTCCTCCGGATCAGCCGCGGCGCCGTTGGGCAGGTGGGTGTTCTCCCGAAGGATGTTCACCTGGCTGAACAGATGCTTGTCCATAAAATAGCGGTAGCTTTGGGGATTCTCTCCGGAAAGGCCGCAGTATTCGTCCAGATTCACGGTGCGGACCTGAGAAAAATCCAGCCGGCCAGCCTGGTAAGCTTCCACCAACTTCTCATAGGTGCCGATAGGACTGGAACCCGTGGCCAATCCCAGCACACAACGGGGCTTCAACAACAGCTGGGCACCGATCAGATCCGCAGCAAGCGCGCTCAATTTCTGATAATTTTTCGTTTCGATGATCCGCATCACAGACCTCTTCCTTTCTTCTCGTCCTACCCTCATCTTAACCCAAGGGTAGAAAAAAGTCTATGACGCAGCCTCATTCTGATTCTACTTTCTATTTTCCACGCCTGGCCTTCTCTGGGGCAGTTGAGCCAGCACCACCGCCAGAAACACCAAGGCGCATCCCATGATCTCCCGGGGAGACAAGGGCTGCTGCAGCAACACCCAGCCTGCCAGAGCGGCGAACACTGATTCCAGGCTCATAATAAGAGAAGCCACCGTGGGGTTTACCGTCCGCTGTCCCAGAATCTGAAGGGTGTATCCCACACCGCTGGAAATCACTCCAGTGTACAGCAGAGGCACCCAAGCGGATAGGATATCCGACAGAGTGAAAGATTCCAACCCCAGCGCCAAAGCCATGGACAGAGCCCCGGCCACAAAAAACTGGACACAGGACAGCTTCACTCCATCCACTTGGGAAGGAACAAAATCGATCACCACAATGTGCAGGGAAAACACCAGCGCACTGCATATCACCAGCAGATCCCCCAGGGCGATGCCTTCCCCGCCCTTCACACTGAGCAGATAGGCTCCGCACAACGCCAGCACTACGCCTGCCCAGACCTTCAACCCAGGCCTGCGGCCTAAAACCATACCCAGTACCGGGACGATCACAATGTAGAGAGCTGTGAGGAACCCGGCCTTTCCAGCGGAAGCCGTCTGCATACCCGCCTGCTGAAGAAGGCTGGCGCTGCCCAGCAGCAATCCGCAAACAGCCCCCCACAGCAATGTCCGTTTCCGATTCAGGGCGGGAGAAGTTTCCTCCTCTCCCGTGGGAGGCGCTTTGCGAAGCCGGGAAGCAAAGGCGATCACCGGCAGCAACGCCACACCGCCAATAAAATTCCGCACTCCGTTAAAAGCACAGGGCCCCAGATAATCCATGCCCACGCTTTGCGCCACAAAGGCCACGCCCCAAATCAGAGCGGTAAGAGTCAGCAGGGAAGCGCCCCGCAGCTGGGAATGATTACGCTCCATGGGCCGCACCCTCCTCTTGAGTTTTGGTATCCCGAGTGAGGTTCTTCATCCAGTTGTACCGGTTGATCTTCACAATAGCTACAAAGCACTTGAGGATCTGGTCACACTTCAGGCAGGCGAACACCACCCAGGGAGGAGCTCCCAACCACATGGCGATCAACGCGGAGGGGATCACCACCAGGAACACAAAAATACTGTCGTTCTTAAACACAAAGGAAATGTCTCCGCCAGACTTCACCAGCCCGAACAGGCAAGCAGCCTGATAGCAGGTGCCGATAATGGTGACAGAGATCACATTGATGAACTGCCGGGAATACTCCTGAGCCTCAGGGCTCGCGTTGTATAGGGAGATGAACCCATCTCTTGCCAAAAACACCAGCGCACCGGAGATCAATCCCACAAACAGAAAGATCACCTGCACCGTTTTGGAGTATTCCTTCATCTTGTCGTACAACCCGGCGCCCACTGTCTTTCCAGTGATGATGCCCACCGCGGAAGAAAGTCCATTCATCCACACGTAGATCAGATTGTGGAGCATACCGGTGATGCTGGTGGCAGCAATGACTCCGGCGCTGTAACAGCCCAGAATCTTGGTGTTTGCCAGCATATTCACCGACCACACCACCTGGCCGCCAATCACCGGTAAACCATAGCGGATAAAATCTTTCAAAAGCTGCCGGTCCGTGTGAAGCAGATCCCGCAAACCAAAGCGCAGCTTTTTGTCCACGAAAAACACATACCCCACCCCGGCACACATTTCCATGATCCGGGAGATCAAGGTAGCAATGGCGGCGCCCCGAACACCCATGGCGGGGAAGCCTAGCTTACCGAAGATGAACACATAGTTCAGCCCGATGTTCACTACCATAGCCATCAGGGATATGTAAAGCCCAATCCTTGCCGTCTCCACACTGCGCATTGCAGCGATCATCACCTGCGACACGGAGAAGAACAGGTAGGTAAAGCCCACGATCTGCACGTAGGCTGCCCCTTCCTGGATCACACCCGGCTCTTGGGTGAAGGCGCGGATCATCCATTCGGGAAAGGCCACCGCGGCTATGGACATGAGAAGTCCCACCACGAAGGAAAACTTCACACCGATGGACACCACCTTCCGGATGCTCTCCCGGTCCTTTTTACCCCAATACTGAGCGGCCAGGATCAAGATAGCACCCTCGATGCCGCCCACGAACATTTGCAGCACCGACTGGAGCTGCCCGCCCACATACACTCCGGAAATGGCATCGTCACCCAGAGCGCCGATCATCAAGTTGTCAGCGAAGCTCACCGCATACGTCACCAGGTTTTGCAGCGAGATGGGCACCGCCAACAAAAACAGGGACCGGTAAAAGCTCCGGTCTTTCGTAAAAACAGACATGTTCCCCTCCCCTTTTTTCGGGAAAAATTCCGCGCGTTTCGCGGTCAAATCTCATTATACACGAGGGTTTTCCCAGTGTAAAGACCGTTTGACCGCCCAGTTCTTCGAAACAAAAAAGAGGCCGCCGCGGTCAGCGGCAGGCTCCAGGAAGGACTACATTGGTTTATTNNCAGCCTCAAGTAAGAACTACATTGTTTTATTCAGAATCGGAACTCTCCGAGGAAGAACTTTCAGACGCGGAGCTCTCAGAGCTGGAACTGGAACTGTCCTCAGAAGAAGTGGAGCCCTCGCTGTCGGAATTGTCCTCCTGGCTGGAAGAGGATTCCTGAGAAGAAGCGGCATCGGCTTCCTCCGGCAACGGTGTACCGTCAGCCCGCAGAGCCCCCTCGGCGAACAGCGCCGCCTGAGTTGCGGGATCCGCAATACCGGTGGGTTCCAGACCGTTGGCAGTCTGGAAATTGCTGACACAATTAGAAGTAGTAGCGCCGTAATGCCCGTCGAACTCATCGGTAAGGTATCCCAGTTCTGCCAACCGCTCCTGCAGCGCCAGCACTTGGTCGCCCTGGTCACCTTCCTCCAAAGTTTCGTACTGAGCCTGCGTCTCCAGTGCGGAACTGACCTCATTCTCGATCTTTTCCGTAGGATCCTCCACCTCGGTGGAATTTTCTTCCAGAAGCTCCGGGAACGCGGCAGCACTGATCTCATAGGCAGTCTCGATCACCGTGCGGCCCTGCCACTCCATCAAGGACGTGTCCAGCTCCACCACTTTGCCATCTTTCACCGCCTGGAAATCGTCAAAACGGCTGTCGTTCTCGATCTCCTCTTTCAAACCAGGCGCACAGAAGATCACATTGGGATTGGAGATCCGCAGGGAATCAAAATCATAGGTACCGCCTTCTTCGCTGTCGAACACATTGGTAACACCCGCATAGGACATAATCGTGCTGGCAAACATGTCCCCTGTCACAGCGCTGCTCTCCAAATCGTAGAGGTAGCAGCCGGTAGTGACTCTATCAGAAGGCACAATGCGATTGATAGTGTCCAAAGTGATAAAAATATCCTGAGCAGTGTCGATACCCTCCTGGTATCCGGAACCGCCGCCCATGAAGGCGGAGGATACCTGAGAGAACATTCTCTCATAATCCTCCCGATCCGTAGCGGGATCCACGGAAAGCACCGTGACCCCTGCTTCCTCCAATGCGCTCTGAGCGGCATTGCTGGTAGGATCCAAAAGCACCAGGTCTGGCTGGAGTCCCTTAATGGCCTCTACATCGCTAGCAGAGATTTTTTCCAGCTCATTCAAACCACTCTGAGTGCACTCTTCGCTGGCACCCGCCAACTGAGTCTCACAGCCCAGAGCCAAGACTACATCCGCCAGACTGGGAGACAATACAACAACCCGCTGAGGCCGGGAAGAAATGGTGACCCCGTTCACATCTACGGGGAATTCCCCAGAGGCAGTGACGCCAGAAACCAAATCGTCCATCTGAGAACAGCCGGCGAACGCTCCAAATACTAGGAGCATGGCCATCATCACGGCCAAAACACGCTTGATAGCGTTTGATCTGCGTAACATACTAAGACCCCTTCCTGTTAAGAGGACCATCCTCACCTAAAAATTGGCAGAATGGCCCATCATTCATGGATGATCGATCCTATTTTACCCTGAGAGCCCCGTACCTGTCAACTCCCCCGAAAAGACCTTGACTTTTTCCTAGTTCCAGACTACAATAAAGCGTATGCTATTTTCCAAGATTCCCTGGCAGTTACAATTTTAGTAGCCATTTGCGGAATCATTGTTTCTGTTCTCGCCAGAACCGCCAGGACTTAGGTTTTACATTCCAAGAACTTTCCTTTACCGGAAATGCCCATGGAGATACTACCCGCTGATCACACTCGAAATTCTCTCGAATTTTGGGAACCTGAGCTTCCAGAAATGGCTCTAGACTGCGGGTTTCCGGGTTCGGGGCAGTTCTAAGGCGGCCCCTGTTCTAACGGAAATTCTAAGATTTGCAAAAACCTTCCCTTGTTGGGATGCATATACGGAGACGTATCGAAGTGGTCGTAACGAGAACGACTCGAAATCGTTTTGTCGGTGATGAGCCGGCACGTGGGTTCGAATCCCACCGTCTCCGCCATTGAAAAAACCGCACTCAGTTGTACTGGGTGCGGTTTTTCTTTTTCCAAAAAGTTCGGGACACCAAACCATTCCAGCGGATGGTTCATTCACCTAGTTTAGTTTTTCCGAGCAGGTTTCACATTCACGTCCGGACGAATGACGCCGTCTATTTCGCCATGCTCTTGCTCAAAGGCTTTGATGCTCTCCCGAATCAACACCAGAATGTGGCTGTTGACGGAACGCCCTTCGTAGTCTGCCACAAATCCCAGTTTTTTCAGCATTTCTTCCTCGATGCGAATGGATACACTCTTAATTGCCATAAAACCACCCCAACAGGATATATTGTGTGTTTATTTTATGGCCAGTATGTGGTAAAATCGCCTTATTAGATATACAGTATATCTACAACAATTTTATTGCGTGTCTGGGGTGTTTCAATAATGAAGGTGGCAATCGTGGGTTCTCGAGGATTAAAGGTTTCCGACCTAGGAAAGTATCTCCCGGAAAACGTAACGGAAATCGTATCAGGAGGCGCAAAGGGAGTCGATACCTGTGCGAAGGAATACGCACTCTCCAGAGGGATCAAATTAACAGAGTATCTGCCGGAATATGAAAAGTACGGGAAAGTCGCCCCGTTGAAACGTAATATTACCATTATTGAAAGTGTAGACCTTGTATTGGCATTTTGGGATGGCATCTCCCGGGGAACAAAATGCGTAATTGACAGCTGTAAAAGCCGAGGAATCCCTATAAAGGTGTTCGTATCAACCAAGCGGAATGGATCAATACAGAGTTCACCCTGGTGACGCTAAAGTAGAAGCTACGCAAAACCACTTCTTCTTTTCTGTCAGTCGTCCTCAAATTGGAGAACACACATTACAAAAACCGCACCCCGAAAAAACTGGGTGCGGTTTTTCTGTGTTCATCAATGATCTTCTCTCAATACCTCTGGCCCCCAAGCAGGCCATCACCTGGGGGATCCTTCCCCTTTCAGCCTTTCCAAAATCACCTCATCTGCTGGACAGAAGGAATATTGATCAATCTCCTCCACGGTGATCCACCGGATGTCATTGTGCTCCAGAAGCTGGGGAGCCCCCTCTTGAATAGAGGCGTGGAATAAGGTCAGATGGACCGTCAGATCCGGATATTCATGGGTGACTTCCATAAAAACCTTTCCCACCTGAACCGTAACGGCCAGTTCCTCCCGACACTCCCGGACAAGAGCCTGTTCCTTGGTCTCCCCTGGCTCCACCTTGCCGCCTACAAACTCCCACAGGAGCCCCCGGGCCTTGTGGGCCGGACGCTGGCAGATCATGAATTGGTTGCCCTTCCAGATGAGGGCTGCGACTACTTCAATCATGGTTTCTCTCCTATGTTCTTCATAGTTTTAGTGCTCACGTCATATTCCATCACTCGTGTCGTCCTCAGTAAATGGCCATAGGAACGGTGATAATATTCCGCCAAAGTCTCCTTGTGTTTTGGGTGGGTGGCTTTTGCCATAACAATGATTTTCTCCATTGTGTCCGGCAGGAAAGAAAGGAAAAAGGCTGCCTCATTTACGGACCGTATTTTTGCGCTGGGTACATTTCCTGTTTTTGTCCAGGTATAGCATTTGCATTCAACCACCACGTTTCCTGTGGCTTCCGCAAGATCAAATTTGTGGTTCTTTTCTGGAGTTCCAATTGGGATCGCTTTTTCCATTTGGTAGGAAACCTTTCTCGCCCGCTCAAGCCACTCTTTCACAGCCAGCTGAAAGGCCTTCCCAACTTTGGGGTTTTCACTGTTTGAATTCATCTACTCATCCCCAAACCACCAGATATGAATTCCTGTTTGAATTTGTTCTCGCTTTCCCTCAGTTCTGCAACAAACTCCTTGTAAGAATGGGCGGTGGAAGGGATCTTCAAGCCATGCTTCACCACGCAAAGATCCTCTCTTGCCGTAACATTTTTCTCAAAGGTGGAACCTCGGTTTAGCCACAGACGCACATCTTGAGTCTCCCCCACTTCCGGGTAGAGATAGTACCCTCTTTTGGCCTCAAACCGGACCATATACGCCAACACTTGCAGATAGTCCCGATTTCCAATGTTGTTGATGGGTTTATACTTGGCATCTGCAATGATCCGATTTTCCAAGTCCTTACTGAGAAAGTCCGGGTAGATCAGTCCCACTCCACCAGCAAACAGCCGCTGTGCATCTTTCCCCGCCTTATTCCTAGGGTGATAGAACAGATCTCCCAACAAAGAAGCTATATACTCCTCCCACAACCAGGCCCCATCAAACAAGATCCCATAAATCTGTCGTGACCCGGAACCGATCTGGTGCTTCTGGTGCTGTAGGATCAGCAGGCAAAGCCGCTGCAAAGCACCGTATTCCCGGAAGTAAGCGTGTTGAACAGGGTTGTCCCTATTGTCCTTTACAATCTTTTGCCTTTGGCAGGGATTGTAGCCGGGCGTAGCCCCTCGAACCAGCTGGACTTCTCCCCTGACACGGGAAAGTAGGTGGTTTCCGTAAGGTCTCCCTTTGATAAATTCCAGGGTGTGACGCACCAGTTCCATCAGATTGTTGTCGAAGGAAAACTCCCTCTGGTTGTAGGCAACCTTGCCGTAAAAGGGTGTGTTCTGTTTGAGATGCCTGGGAACGTTCACCACACCTTTGATCTTCTCATCATTGTACGCCTGAGAAGTATACTGTTTGAAAATCCCCTTTCGCATAGCAGCTTTCAAATATTGAGGAAACAGAAACACAAGCAGCTGAAATAATAAATTTTCCTGGCCTACATCTGTTTGGAGAGACACCAGGTTTGGGAATCCCATCACCCGTTCCATCAGATACTGGAATAAGAAGTCTCCCTCTTCCCCACAGAATCTGGATTCGATGATCAGCCGCTCATCGCCCCATCCCAGGAATCCCATTACGTTACCAGTTTGGTAAGAGTCGTTGATCCCTTGGAGAATCATCTGCTCCCCTGTTAGGTCCTCCATACGCTGCAGGTTTCCCGGAAAGACAAACACTCCCTCCCGTTCCAGCTGCTCCAACGTCTTATCGGAAATCTTGGCGGTCAAATTCTCAATCGGGAAGAAAAACGATTTTTGGGATCTGGAATTATCCTTGATTCTGAGCAGTTTCATTCCCATCACCCTCTGTGGCATCCGGATAGCCATAGGCCTCGGCAAACCGCTGCAGGATCCTCGCTTCGTCATACATACCCTGCACGTATTCCTGCAGAAGAGGCGCAAGGTAATCCGTCCAAAGCTGGTCAAAGGAAAGCGTCTTTAATTTTAGGAAGTAGGCCGGGCCAATCTGATAGTTCTCATTCAGATCTTCCACCTGGGCAATCTCCTTATTCAGAGCAGTCATCCGCCGGATGGCCTCCTCTTCCAATTCCTCGTCCTCCAGGTTTGCCAACATCTCCAGACGCTCATCCGCTTTCAATTCCACAAATCGGAACCGTCTGCGCATGGCAAAATCAAAGCTGTCCACCGACCGGTCGATGTCGTTCATGGTGCCGATAATGTAGACATTCTCCGGAATGAAAAACTTCTCATTGGGATCGGCGTGGAGATTGGCATACTGGGTAGTGACTTCTCCAGCTCTGCCCCGGTATCCCGGATCCAGGGCAAAGAACAGCTCTCCAAAAATTTTAGAAATCTCCCCTCGGTTGATTTCGTCAATGATAAAGACGTATTTTTTGAGCTTGCCCACTTTAGAGGTGACCTTGGACGGGTTCTTTTTCCGCTTTAATATCTCTTTATAGATGGCAAAATCATAGGAGTAACCCTGTGTAGCAAAGGTCTTCCCAAAAAACAGAGTGAGATCCTTGACCTTCTCAAAGGACTCTCCCGATTCCAGCATCTGCCTAACTTCCTCCAGGTTCAAAGTCAACCTGTTGGAAGAAGCATTCCCCGGTATGGCAATATAAATGTGGAAGTCATCCACATCGGTGATGGAAAACTCGCTGCCGTTGACCGTCTGGAAGGTGTCCACACCAAATTGTATCGACTCAAAGAAGTCGCTCATGGCCTCCTGGGCAGAGAGTTCTTGCTCCAAATCTTCCTGGGTCTTCTTGGAATCCTCATAATTCTTCCTGGCACGGGTTACAAACTTCTTAAAGATGCCGTCTTTCAGCTCAAAGCCCATGGACCCATCCTCGTTGAGCTTGGGACGTAATCCTTCCACAAAATCCGTGTAATCATAGCTGGGGTGGAACTGCACAAACTCCACCCGTGATTTTTCCCCATCGGTGAGCAACTCGTAATCGGAATAATCGCCGTCGCTGACAACTGTCGCAGCGATCTGCCTAGCCAGGTAGGTCTTTCCCGTGCCCGGTGCACCGCGAAAAATCAGATTCTTCGATTCTATCAACATCGAGGAATAGGGCTCCAAAGACTCCTGAAACTCTTGGGCAAGTTCCTCTTCAAACGTTTCGTCAGCCTTGGCATCTTTGATCTCTTTTTCCGTTTTCTCCCGATAGGTCAAAACAAACTGATCCCCTGGCTGCCCAAACCGCTTCAGGCATTCCTGCACAAACAAAATAGTGGAAAAAACGTTCCAGCAATAGATCACAAACATCCTGCCAAGGGCATAGCTGTAATAAGTGGAATATTCAATGGTTTTGCGGTACTTCCGAAATTCCTCCACGCTGGGATAGATCCCGCGGATCACACCGCTGCCCGGAGTATACTGGCAGATGGGAAACGCTTCTTTTTCCTCTGTGGACAAGGCGGCGATCTGCTTTTCAAACACCTGAAAGGCAATGCGCGCCATGGTTTGATTGGAATTACGTCGCTCGCCCTTGCGATAGGTACGGCGAACAATCGTCCCATCCCCCCGCTTTAGGTACACAGACAGAGTCTTATACCCGTCGCCAAGGTTCAAGTTGTCCATGGTAAAGCGCTCATCAGTGGACTGGACGTCCTCTGCCGAAATCGACAGCTGAAATTTTTCCAGCAGTTTTGTGTCGATCCGGAATTCCAGGCCCTCCAAAAAGCTCTTGGCCTCCCCGGCGTGGAAGGAATCCGTCTGGATATCCGTTCCCTTTGCCAGGTGAGCCGCCACCGCCAGGACATATTTTGGCGGATACCGCTTTCCCTCCTCCGACACCAGCTCATATTTGGTGCTTTGGTGAGGAAACGGCACTCCGTTTTGGTCAATATATGTAAGCGCGTTTATGATATCCTGTTTCTCTACCTCTGGAATGGCCATGCTGGGCCTCCTTTCAAGGAAAACTATGGTTTCTAGGCTGGTCTGCGGGGAATGCCGTGGTTACAGGACTTGCTTTAGCAGCTCCACCGCGCTCTCCTCCCTGGGGTCGTTGGTGCCCAGTTCCCCACGGAATGCCCGGGCCAAAATGGCTTTTTTCATCAGGTCAATCTGCCCCAGCACCCCTTCGGCGGCTTCCTTGGCCTGCTGCTCTTTGGCGATAAAATTATTAACAAGATTACATATCTCAACTTGTTCTGCTAAAGATGGAACTGAAATCTCCATTTTATCCACACGTGTAATGTAGATATGCTTCAAAGCGGTTCCCCCAGATTGCAATTCCATAATCTTCTGCTTTTCTGGAGACTGTAACAAGTCTCTTAAAAAATCCGGTTTAACTTTCGATGTTGGTCGTAATAGGGCAACAGATTGATTAATACAAATTCCAGCACGATCAACAACGGAAACACGCCCAATTGAACCATCTTTTGTGAGCAACACATCATTGACACGCGGACGACTTTTATCAGTCAAGAGATTGTCAAACGCTTCCTGTGTCGTTTTTCTGGAAATTGAGTAATCGATGTAACCATCGTGAATGCTTCTAGCTGTAATTTTCCATGGGCCTATATCTGCATCTGGCATCGGATTGGTAAATCCATATGTTATTAATTCTAGAAATTCACCTAACGGCTTTGTTTCCCAACTCTCCATCCCCACTCCGTGCTCTTTCCTCCACTGGGCAGTGAGTTCGCCGGTGAAGGCTTTGTGGAGGATAGCAGCTTTTCGGGTTTCAAAGCTGTCCAGCGCATCCTGGGCCTTTTGCCTGGCCTCATCCAGCTTGACAAATAGGTTTTCAATGCGGTCAACAACACGCAGTTGTTCAGAGAGTGGAGGGAGTGGAAGCAAAATATCTTCAATTCTAAATAAAGCTAATTTAGGTTGAGTTGTTGATATTGTAGAATCTTTCATCTGATTTTGGGCAACTTCTGATTTTAGGAATAGCATTAAATATAATTGATACGCGCCATTAATGTCTGTGATTTTTGCTGCATTTTCAGTGAGGTTGGCTCCCTCTAATTCTTCCGGAATTATGCCGACTTTTCCAATGGTTCCCGCAATAGAAATATATATATCTGCACTCGAAATGGTATAATTTTTTATCATCATGTGAGTGTCACAATCAATGTATTTAACATTTTCGATGCTGATACTTTCATTATCAAAATCTGTAACCCGTATATACGGATAATCGCTCTTTTCGCCTAAGAAAGTTCGTCCTTTAGGAAGTCTTTTTCCTCCTTTTACCTTAGAAATGGTACCTACTTTGACCCAACACCAATTCCCTGGCACCGGATAAGGTTGTTCACTCTCCGGCACCAGTGTCGCCTGTAAGCGCTCTTCGGGCGTCAGGGTTTCTTTTTTCTTTCCTCTCGCCATCAGTCCTGCACCTCCAGCGCCCGCAACTCCTTCACCACGCTCATCAGCAGGTCGGCGGCCTCCTCCAGATTGGCGACAGCCTCCTCCGCACTCTCCGCCGGATCTGGCAAGTCGTTGTAGTCCAGCACCGAGTCATCCCGAATGAGGCCCAGATCCAGGCTGTTGCCCTTTTGGGCAATCTGCTCCCGGGTAAAGACGCTCCAGCGCTCATCCTCCACGGCGTGGCGATCCTGGGCTTCATACGCCTTCTCGAAGTCCGCAAAGTGTTCCTTTTTCAGCGGAGTGGTCTTGCCAAAGCTGGGCATATTGGTCCGCAGATCGTAGAACCAGACCTCCTTGGTGCTGCCTTTTTCCCGTTTGCCCCGGGTGAAGAACAGCACATTGGTCTTGACGCCCTGGGCGTAGAAAATACCCGTGGGTAGCCGGAGGATGGTGTGCAGATCACACTTGTCCATCAGGTCACAGCGGATCTTCTCCCCATCGCCGTCGGCAAAGAGCACGTTATCGGGCAGCACCACAGCGGCCCGGCCATTGCGCTTGGGATCGTCAGTCAGACTGCGGTAAATGTGCTGGAGAAAGTTCAGCTGCTTGTTGCTGGTGGAGAAGGTGAAGTCATCCCGTGTGGCACGCTCGCCGCCCTTCTTGGTGCCAAAGGGGGGATTGGTGAGCACCAGATCGAAGTCGTGAAGGGCCTTGCCTTGATTGGACAGGGTATCCGCCAGCAGGATTTGGCCGTCGATCCCGTGGAGCATGGCATTCATCAACGCCAGCCGGTGGGTATCGTGGACCAGCTCACAGCCGGTGAAGGCCTCTTCCCGCTCGAACTTGGCCTGGTCAGCATCCAAGTCGAAAAAGTCATCGGTGGTATCCTTCACATACTGATGGGCGGCGATCATAAACCCAAAGGTCCCGCAGGCGGGGTCATTGCACCGCTCCCCGGGCTGGGGTTTCATCAGCCGGGTCATCATGTCAATGAGAACACGAGGGGTAAAATATTGCCCGGCGCCAGACTTTTTCTCGCTGGCGTTCTTTTCCAGCAGCCCTTCGTACAAGTTGCCCAACCCCTCTTCCCGGGCGGAGAACCAGTCCAGGCCATCGATAGTGGAGATGATTTTTTCCAAGTTTTTCGGCTCGTCAATGTTGGTGGCAGAGCCCTGGTAGATTTCTCGAACCCGTCCGGTGCAGTAGGTGCCGAACAGACGCAGCAAATCTTTATAATACCGGTACAGCTCCAAACCGGACTTGCTCACCAGCACATCCCAGCTGTAGCCCAGAACAATTTTCTTTTCGGCGTTCTGGGTTTCCTGCTCCGGGGATAGGGAATCTCCCTCCGCAAGGGTAACTCCTTCGGAGAATTTACTTTCCGCGTCTGTCTCCTTGGCCATTTTCAGAAACAAAATATAGGTAAGCTCTGTGACGTACTGATGGTAGGTGATTCCATCATCCCGCAGCACGTTACAGAGATTCCAAAGCTTGGATACGATTTCCTGGGTGGTCATGCACTTCTTCCTCCATCATCGTACAGATACTCATTGAGTTCCAGCACGATGCTCTCTAATTTATTTTGGAAAATCCGGTCAATTTTCTGGAATCCGCCCTCACTTTTGAACCGGGAATCCTCGTCAAAAACGCCCACATTGAGCACGGATTCTTCCAGCAGGTATTTTTCCATCCGGCCAATCCATTTCTGCTCAATCGCGGTGAATTTGTGAGCCTTCTTCAGCTTATCCACAGCGCGGCGAATACGAGCCTCATGACTGATCAGCGTGGAGCCAATAGCATACCGGCGAATCAGGCTGATGATGTCCGCCGCCATCTCCTCGTTGGTCAGTTCCGATATGGCCGTATTGAGCTGCTGCGTGGTAAAACCCTCCCGGTCCAGAGTCAAGCGCAAGTCCTTCAAACTGTCCCGTGTCAGTTCCTTGGGGCGTGTACAGACAATATTCAGGGCCGCAATCTCGTTGAGATGGGTCTGGACATAGTCCGCAAAAGCGTCCAGGTAGTCCTCAGGGCGGCTGCCTTTTCCATAACCCCGGGTATGGCTGACCAACTTATCCGGCTTGTCCGAGATCACTATCGGTACGCCCCCTGAGCGGCCAGATTCCTCCAAAAACGCAAAGACATCCCGATGGACTAACAGTTGGTTGCGCCGCTGCTCAAGCGGTTCTTGTTCCAACTGTTGGATGAACTGGGTGGGGTTCATCCCTCCCGTCATACTGACGAAATGCTCCAAAGTCTTGCTATCCAAATTCCGCTTTTTCCGCTGGAGTTTGGCGATGATCTGATCGATCTGATACTGGACTTGTTTTTCCTCTTCCACCACTTCTAGGCCATCCAACAACTGTCCGAAGGAAGTGGAAGGATTGGCCACCACAGGTTTCATGGTGCTCACCGGATCTATGGAGTCATAAACCCCTACCGGATCATAAATCTCAAAGTGGGTCTTGTGAATCTTGGGACACAAGCGGGTAGCGCGACCCAGCATCTGCTCAAACAGAATACGGGACTTCACCCGGCGCAGAAACACCAGGTTGGTAATCTCCGGCACATCGATGCCGGTTGTCAACAGATCCACAGTTACCGCGATACTGGGGTACTTCTCGTTTTTGAACCTCTTAATGGCCTCCTGAACCCTTTTGGGGTTTCCTCCCCCTACGCTGCCAGTGATCTTCATAATGGCGTCGTTGTCCACACCATATTCCGAATAGAGATTCTTGAGAATGTCCACGATCATGTCGGCGTGTTGGTCATTCACGGCAAAAATCAGGGTTTTCCCTTGTTCCTCCGGGCTCTCCGGGTCAATGTCCTGGGCAATCTCAGCCAACACCACTTCATTAAAAGGCCGGGTGATTACTCGTCTATTAAACTGCTCCACATCGAAATCCAGCTCATCGTCCAACAGTTCACTGTTGGTAACTTCCCCTGTTACAGGATCGTAAACAACAACGGTATCCCCCAGCTTATAGTGAATTCCGTTCTGGCTTAACTCTGTTTCAATGCGATGCGGGGCATCATGGTCCACCAGATACCCTTCTATGACTGCTTCCCGATAGGCGTACTTGAAAACCGGCTGGCCGAAAATCTCGGTGGTCTGGAGAGCAGGAGTGGCCGTCAGACCAATCTTTACCGCATCAAAATACTCAATCACACTGCGGTATTTGCTCTGATAGTCCCGCTGATCCCGATAGAGAAGTTCGGTGTCCCCCATCTCCTTGTCCAACAGGTAGCCACGGTGAGCCTCATCCACAATGATCAAATCGTAGTCACTGACAGCAGGCATAGAATCCCCGTCATTGTAGAGGATGCGTTTCACCATTCCCTGGACCGTCGCCACTTGAATGCGGGTCTCCCGTTCAATCTTTTTGTCGTCCAACCCCTTGATGTTGTAAATGTCCGCCAAAGGCATGAGATCCTCCAGCTTGACCTCTTTGAACACATCCAATGCCTGCTCTCCCAGAGCAGTGCGGTCCACTAGAAACAGGATTCGTTTGAAACGGCCTGTTTTCAAAAAGCGGTAGATCATGCCCAGCACCGTACGAGTTTTTCCAGTTCCGGTGGCCATAGCCAGCAAGATCGTGTTCTTTCCTTCCCGGATGGCTTGTTCGGCTGCCTGAATCGCCCGCAACTGATAATCTCGAAGATTTAAGCCATCTTTATCCCGCAGTAGATCGAAGGGCAACTGTTCCAGTGCCCGATTTCCCGTTTCAATATCTTTCCCTAACAATTCCATTAGGTTTTCCGGACTCATCCAGCCTCGCAACGCTTTTGGCACATTGGATGGCTGCCGGAGGTCCAAAAACCAAATCCCGGACTTTGTCTTAAACTGCTCCAAATACGGTCTCCCGTTGGTTGCAAAGGTAAATGGCACTTTATAACGGCCCCAGGTCCCCACCTGGTATTTTGCGTCTTCCCCACGAATATTGCGGGGATAGTCTTTCCCTTGATAGTCAATTACGGAGGGAATGTCCTTATGTTCCGCCTTTGCTTCGATGATACCCACTAATTTTAAGCCAATAAAGAGCGCATAGTCGGCACGGCCATGGTTCCCCACGGTGGAATCTGTAGGCCACTCCGCAATGGCGATATTCCGGCCTTTGACAGGGCACGTTCCTTTGGAAAAGCGGAGATTTTCTGAATCCACTTCCCATCCCACCTGACGGAGCTGCTGATCAATGAGATACCGTGTCTCTGCTTCTGTCTTTTTCCGTTGGCTGGCCGCTCTTGTTGCCTGTTGGCGGCGCTCCTCTTTCGGAACCGACTCCGAAGCAGCAGCTTTTTCTTCCGCTTCCTTTGCCAGATGTTCCTCCTGAATCAATTCTGCAGCAGCGTCTTCCAGATCTGGTTCAGGCGACTCAGTGGGCATGATAAAGGGAGTATTTTGGTAATTCCAATCCCCATAGGTCTGCATAAACCATTCGCACAAGCTGTACGCCATTTGCAGCAGGACCTTGCCTTCGGAGATAGAAGCATAGTTTTCGTGAACAGCTTTGTTCCGAACTTTTCGCAGCGCATGGAGAATCTCAACAAGATCCCGAGTCAGCAAACCCTCCTGATATAGGACGGTGATACGATTGGCAGCCGTATTTTCCACTGGAAACGCAATATGATCGTAAGTAAACATCAAGTTGACAATGGTTTCCCCGATCATCCCCAATTTCATCAAGCAAGAATTGGAATCCGAATACAGATATGCTTCTGCCTTTTTACCGAACTGGGCCAAGACAGGAAACTCTTTCTCCAGAAAATCAAAATTGCTTTTCATACTAGCTCACCATCCTCGCGAATTCAGCAAATTTTCACCGAGAGATTTTGGAAATCTTTTTAAGTAGCGGCAAGTTGAAATCATCACTATAGCAGACACATCTCCATGATTTCTATCTACAACTATATAGAGTAAGTTTATCATTCCTCCCAAAGAAAAACAACGAAAACAGCAGCCTGGCCTTGGGGCTGCTGCCTCGTTATTCACACATTTCGT
The DNA here is from genome assembly GCA_000432995.1 of Clostridium sp. CAG:1013. Classification (GTDB taxonomy): domain Bacteria; phylum Bacillota; class Clostridia; order Oscillospirales; family Acutalibacteraceae; genus Acutalibacter. The sequence continues at coordinate 32,642 of HF972680.1, read as the reverse complement.
TTTAAATTAATTGTCCAGCAAACTCCTTTACCACCTCCCCACACCCCATCATTCTCTCCGGTGTGGCCAAAAAAGAGATGAGCTCCGCCTTACTGCAATACTGAAATCTCCCCACCTGCTCCGCTGGAAGCTGCCCTAGCTTCACCCAGCGGTGGATCTTCTGCGGATAGCAACCCAGCAGTTCCGCCACTCGCTGGGTGGGTAGGGCGTCTGGCTCATCGGCCCAGCGCTGGGTGAGCCACTTCTTGAACAGCCGACAGTTTTTCTGGGTTGGCTTGAGGACTGGCTCTGGTTTTGGTTTCGGTTTGGCCGGACGGTGGGTGTTGAACATCCCCACCAGCTCGCTCAAGAAACTGGGATCGGTGTCCATTCGCTGCTTAAAGGCTACGGCGTCTTCCCAGCGGACACGGTATCGGTAGGTTGCCTGACCAGTATCCTCGTGGGGGATGTAATTGTGGTCCATCAGATATTTCAGCTTGCGGGTAGAGATGTGGAGGTACTGCCGCAACTGGCTTCCAGATAACATGGGTTTGGGTTTCATAGGCTCCTCTTTTCCGTGGCGGTCACAGCAAGTGGACCGTCACTTTTTTCTTTTGTTTGTTGCATTGATCGATTACGTGCTTGGTCCCCGGAGAGTTACCGTCCCAGAAGGCCAGCACTTGATCGGCGTAAGCGATGATCTCCAGGTTCCGCTTCAAGGGCGCTCCTCTGCCGTACCGGCGGTAGTCCGGCAAAAATTCCGTCAGCTTCAAATCGTGTTCCTGGGCGTACTCCCTGGCACAGGAGTCAATGCCCTTTGCCCCTCCGGACACAATCTCCGTCACCCCTGGAGGAAGGTAGTCTCCCAGATTCTCCACCCACAATCCTCTGGAACCAATAATAGCAAGTTTCATTTTTCTAAACCCCTCTCCGAATTATATACGCATCTGCGTAAATAATTGTAGCAAGGCAGAATCTATTACGCAAGTGCGTACACGCTCGTGCGAATGTTTCTTTACAATTTGCTTGGGTGAGGAAAATGTTGATTAAAGACGCCATTGTTCTGCGGCTGCAACAGCTTTGCACGGAGAGAAACATTCGATACAACGAGCTGGCCAACCGGTCCGGGGTAACCCCTTCTACGGTGTATAGTCTGATGAATCCCAGCCGCCGAGATGTGTCCGTCATCACATTGAAGAAGCTGTGTGACGGCTTGGACATGACCATCACCGAGTTCTTTGACGATCCTCTGTTCCAAACTTTGGAACAGGAAATTCAGTAACTACAGGCGGCCCCCGGCAGCGCGCCCTCTTTGTTCCCTGCAATTTCATACAATGCACCTCCTAAAAATTGAGGGCGTCCCAAAACGGGGCGCCCTTTACGTTTTCTTTTCACTTGTGTCAGGTTCGCTCTCGACCTTGCTCTCCTGGAACATTCCAGAGATCACATCAGCGCTGGCCTGCTTGCTGGCCTTGTCCAGGTGAGCGTAGATGTTGGCCGTGGTGGACAAGTCCGAGTGGCCTAGGAAGTTGGACACGTTGATCAGCGGCACGTCCTGGTTGATGAGCAGACTGGCGAAAGTATGCCGAAGGTCGTGGAAACGGATGTGCCTCAGGCCGTACTTTTCCAGCAGCTCATGAAAGTGTCCGGTGACGTAGCTGGGGCGAAGCAGTTCTCCCAGCTGGTTGACGCACACGAAGTCCAAATACTGCCTATTGTAGCTGCCCTTGAACATCTTCTGGTAGGTGGATTGATGCTCCCGTTTCAGGGTGAGCATCTCGTACACCGGGTCCGGCAGGGGCAGAGTCCGGCGGCTGGATTTGTTCTTCATCTCCTCCACCGGCTCCACCACCTTTTTCCCATTCTCCCGGTACTCTACGATTTTGGTGTCCAGAAGCACGGTGCGCTTCTCCCAATCAATCCGGGACCACCGCACTCCCAGGGCCTCGCTGCGGCGCAGGCCCATGGCTCCCGCCAGCAGGATGGCCGGGTAGATCACGTCCCCTCTGGCCAGGTTCAGCAGGGTGAGCAACTCCTCCTGGGTGTAATTCTCCCCGTGGAACTTGTTCTTTCTAGGACGCCCCACCCGGTCGAAAGGGTTGGCATCAATCAGCTCGTCTTTGAAGGCCTGCTGGAAAGCACGCCGAAGCAAGGCGTGGTAGTGAATCACCGTATTGGCCACCACCCCGTCCCCGAAGAGCTTTTGATAGAAACCTTCGATGTCCTTGGGTTTCAGGTTCCCCACGGTCAGGTGAGGCCGGGCCTCAAAGTACCGGCGGATCTTTCCGTTGATCATGCCCCGGTAGCTGACGATGGTGTTCTTTTGCAGCTCCGGTTCCACCCGTTTCAAAAACTCCACCAGGTACCGGTACACGGGAATGTCTGACGGTGGTCTCCCCTCTCGCTCCAGGTTCTCCCAGTACTCCTGTTCATACTGGGCCACCACCTCCCGGAAGGCCTTGTTGACATTGGTCTTGTTGGCCCCCTCGGGCAGTCCCAAGGTCCGCCACACCGGTTTGGTGGTCCCGTCTTTTTTCACTTGAATCACCGCGTACAGCCGCCCCTTCTTGCTCTGGACACTGGCGGCAAAGTGAGGTCTTGCTGCCATGAAAGTGAGGTCTTGCTGCCATGCTGCCTCTCTCCTTTCTGTGTTTTTTGTTTTCCGGCAACCGGAACCATACTCCAAAACTTTCCGGAAGTCCACCCCTTTTCTCAAGAGTTATCAGTTTGGACACATTTGGGGTTCGTTCCCCTCTTGTCACGCTCCCGAAGGAAGTTGATCAGTTCCACCTTGGCCACCCGGTTCTCCCGGCCAACCTTGCAGGCGGGGATGTCTCCCTCCTTCAGCAGCTTGTACACGGTCTTGGTACTCACCCGCAGGATCTCCGACAGCTCGTTCACAGTGAGCGCTGCCGGATACTCTTTCAGGGATTTGGTGATCTCACGTTTTGTCAAAGGCACACCTCCTTAAAATTTCATGGTAAAGTCCGGAGACTCCTCCTCTGGAGGAATCTCCTGGTCATCCAAAAGTGTGGACGCCAGCCCCAGGATGGTCCCCAGGGCAGCGCCCAAGTCCTCGCCGTTTTCTTCCGCCTGGATGCGGTTACGGCGCTGTTCTTCGTCCTCTTCTTCATTCTGGATCAGCGAAGCAGCATCCAGAGCGCCCCGAAGGCCAAGGCCCAGGAGAACACCAGTCCCAGGGTGATCCGCCGCCGGAGCGACCGCCACCGACGTTCGGTTTCCTGTTGAAAAGCCTCCAGCTCCTTCTTCCAAGCGGAGAAGTCTTTGGAGACTTTGGAAGTAAACTCCTCTTGAGCGTTCCCAACCTGTTTCTGGAAGTTCTCCCGGGCAGTTTGTTCCAGCCGGAGGAGCTTCCGGATCTGGTTCAAGTTCTCGTCCTGAATACCCGTCAGGTGGTCCACCGTGATCTGCATGTACTGTCCTTCCAGCTCCCGAATGTTCTCCACATACTCCTGTAATTCGTCCCTGGTGGCCAGGGGTTCTAACTTCTTGTACAGGGTGGGCTGGAAGGTGCAGGCGGTTTTCAGCATCTCTATCATAGACGCCCAAATCGGGCCCGGGATGGCGTACACCGTGGGCGTGTAGGGCTTCAGCTCGATCTCCGCCATGGATTGACCGTTCTTCTCCACCAAGGCGTCTACCAAACTGTCGAAGGATTTCTTCTCGGATTGCGAATTCATACTCCATGTTCTCCTTTCTGAATTTGTCTTGATGTAGTCGGATGTCCCGGCACTTTCGTCCGCCGGGTGTGGTGTAAGTGATGTACTTGTGATGGTCCACCCAGGCCACCTGATACCCCCGCCGCTTCATGCCCCGGAGAAAGTCCTGGCGGGTGCCGCTGCGGTCCATCATCTGCCCGATGGCAGCCATCAGCTGGAACTTCCAGCTCTCCCCTTTCTGGGCGGACCGGTACTCCCGGGTGGAGAGTTTGCCTCCCTCCTTCTGGTACCGGGGCAGAACGGTCAGGCCATGGGCGGCGCAGATCTCGTCACTCAAGGCCCGCAGGCTTTGCAAGGTTTTGGGGGATTGGCGCAGCTTTAGGCCCGTTTCCCAGCTCACCGAGTTGATGAGAAAGTGTGAGTGGAGGTGGTCCGCGTCACAATGAGTGGCCACCAGCACTTCAAAGCCGGGCCAAGCCTTTTGAGCAAACTCCAAACCGATGGCGTGAACCTGCTGGGGGGTGACCTGCTCCTCCGGAGAGAAGGACTGGACGTACTGGTAAAAGTTCATGCCGGTAGTCTTGTGATAGGTGTGCTTGGTGGTGAGAAACTCCTGGAAGGCATGGTCTCCCAGGCAGTGAACCCCGGTGACAAACCTCTGCCCGGTGGCCGGGTCCTCCACCTTTTTGGGCTGGCAGCAGTAGTCCATGACGCCCCTCATGGCCCCCAGAGTCTGTTTCTTTTCCGGGATGTAGGTTACCGTTGCCATGGGCGCTTTCGGGCGATGGCGCACAGCTCCCGGTGAATGTCTCCCAGGCCGTCGATGACCTCCTGGAAGTTGTAGGAGCGGAAGGCCCCGGCATTGACCTTCGCCGCGATCTGATTGACATTGTTGCCGATGCGCTTCAGCTCCACCAGCAAAGGCCTCACATCCTCCCCCAGGCAGATGGGCGTTTCCCAGGACAGCGCCACCAGATAGTCGGTGACACAGCGCCGGGCTTTCTTGGCCTGGGTCTGGATCCGCTCCTTCTCTTGTTCCGTGAGCCGGACGGTCAAAGTTTGATTTCGTTTTCTTGGTTTCGCCATAGGTTTTCTCCTTTCTCTTTTCGCTTCTTGTTTGTAACGGTTATCGGGGGCTGGGGGGCGAGGCCCCCAACTTTTGCGCCAGGCAGGACAGCCAGGCGCTCTGCTTGCCCCGGACAAACGTCCGGGAAAAAGGCCCTCCCAGCCCCGGCGCTGGCCCTGGGTTTGTCCGCCCCCCAAAACCGGCCCCAAAAGGGCCCAAACGGGCTTTTCACCGCCTCAGGCGGGTCGTTCCTCCAGGTAGCTCTCCAACCGCCTCACAGGGCCACACAGGGCCGCAAGTGCCGACAGGGTCGCTGGTTTTCCACACCCCGGTTTGGGACGGTTATCCGCCCCGAAAACCAGGCCGCGCTCCCACAAAAATGGCCTGATACCATGGTTCTCACCTCCTTTCCATGGGCTGGGTATCAGCTTTCAGGAACGCAGACAGGGTCGCAAGGGCACCCCAGGTTTTCTGCGTCACGGTCGTCACCGTCGTCCTGGACACGGCACAGGTAAACGTCCACCATCCGCTGGCCGTTGCTGCGACGGTTCTCAAAGTACACGCCCTGATCCTCCAGCAGATAGCGGTATTGGTTCATCTTCTGTTTCAGCTGCTTAGCGGTCAGGGCGGTACCGGCGAAGTCGTTAAACTTCTGGGCAAACACCCCATTGGGACCCTTGAAAAGCTTTTCACTCTCCATGAACGCCACCAGGGCCTGCATCTCCCCAGGCAGCCGAACCTCCGGGGTTTCCAGGCTGTCGGAGAGCACTTCCCACCAGCAGGTCTCCCGCCGGAACCGAAGTTCCAGCTCCCGGACCTCCACATCCCGGCCGGTGACGAACAGCGTGGCGCAGTCGGCGCTGCGGTGGCTGCGGTCCAGGACCATGATGGTGTCCGCCGCACCGCTGATGGCTGTGGAACCGGTGAGCCGGTTGAGGGGATCCTGGTCCCCCATCTTCCGCACGTGATGCACCACTAGCACGGTGATGCCCAGCTCGTCCGCCAGAGCTTTCAGCATTCGGATCTCCTGGTAGTCGTTGGCGTAGGACTGGTCCCCTTCCGTGTCCCGGATGATCTGCAAGGTGTCCACCGCCACCAGCACGGTGTCGGGATGCTTCTCCACGAAGGATCGGATCTGATCCAGCAGGCCTTGGTGGAGGGTTTCCGACCCGGTGACAAAGTAGGCGTTGGCAGGAACCTCATTGGTTAGGCGGTTGAGCCGGTCCTGGACCCGGCGGCAGGTGTCCTCCAAGCACAGGTACAATGTGGTGCCTCCATGGGTGGCTTGGCCCAGCACCGGCTCTCCTTTGGCGATGCGGACACACCAGTCCAGCACCATCCAGGACTTGCCGATCTTGGACGCTCCACCCAGAACACACATACCCTGGGGCAGCAAGGTGTCCACGCAGAAGCGCAAAGGCTCCAGCCGCATGTCCATCAATTCTTCACCGCTGATGGCTTCCAGTTTCTTTTGTGCCATAGGTAATTTTCCTCCTTTTCGCAAGTATTTTTCTGCCACCCCCTTCCTCCTTTTTGAAAAAGGTGGGAGTAGTATTCATATTGCAAAAAGGCAGAGGAAGAAAAGGAATCCCCCTCCCGGGACACCTCCAGAACGGGATGGGAAGAACCGCTGTAAGCGCCCAAGTTTTTTCGGTGTTAAGTTCTTTCCCTTTCCGGTAAGCCTCCCGTGACGATTCCAAACCGAAGCCGGATGCTTTCTCCGTTGTTTCCCCAGCCTTTTTGCAAAGGGGATGGGCACAAAAACTCCCACCCTTCTGCCGAAAGGTGGGAGCAGTATCCATATTGATTTTGAAACAGTTTATGATAGAATAAAGCAAAAGGAGGAGAGGCCATGGCGACCTATCAGATCTACGAACTTTCCGCCCGGGCGGTAATGAGTTACGCTTCGAGGCAGGACAACATCTACACCTTCACGCTAAACCGCAGCGCCACCGAGCACTGCAAGGTACCGGGAGCCAAGCACGAGCAAGATAGCTGCGCCATGTTCCACCAGCTGATGTACCAACTTCACGGGAAGGGCTGGCGGGAACGGAAAAAAGGGAAAATCACGGATCTCTCCAAGGTGCTGTTCTACATGGACTTTTCCGCGATCTTTGACCGCCGGGGGACCGGAAAGACGCAGCTAGCCCGTCGGGAAAAGGCCAAAGATATGTTCCGCCCCCAGGGGATCACTCTGGACTTTGGAGATGGCCCCCACCCCTACGTGGCCTTTGAACGCTCCGCCAGTATGAGCCGTCAGTCCCGCCTCTCCTTTATCCGGGCAGATCTGTACGAGCCCATGCGTCAAAGAATCATGCTGAATATGAAACTGGGCCTCTGTCAGCTCAGCAAGCTCTACGCCTACAACGGGCTCATGTTCTCCAGCGGAATCCGGGTGGACGGGATCCATATTGACAAAAACCATCGGGTCATCGTTATAAGAAATCCTCAGAAGAAAGCAGATCGCATTCCAATAATCACCCTGAGGCCAGACAAGGAACCAGGAAGCTTTTATCTCCACCAAACGCTGGAGGAGATGGACGTCACCTGCTTTGACGGCGTGGGCCTCATCTCTAAAGAGTACGCCGAGGTGGTGGACAATGCCTGCTGCGGCAACCACGTTCACACCTCCTTTCAAATCCGAATGCCCTACATCAAAGGAATGCTTCACCAGGTGGATTTCAAGGACTTTTTGAAGCGCAGCGGCATCCGAACTCTTACGGACATCTGGGGAAATTCTCACTCTGTTTCCAGTGTGGACATCATTCTCACCGAGAGTATGTTCAAAGGATCTCATTGGCTGACAGAAAACAGGATGACCTGGAAAGACTACTGGCGCGCTTTTCGGGAATACAATCACGCCCTGTACATTACCAATCTGAGCAAGACAGAGCCGGAGACACTGGTGGAACTCAACTATCAGTTTCTCTCCACCCTCTCCATTCATCCGGAGGAATTCCGTCCAGCCGACCTGCCGGACGGCTGGACGCACAGTCCAGAAGAGGACCCACGGCAATGGCTGACCAAGGCCACCGAGACAGCCTACTTTAACTTTCAGGTCAACGAGCATTTCCGCCGAACTTACTTTGATCAAGGGCTGAACCAACCTAAGAGGAGCCAGGCAAACATCATGGCCCGGGTACTGGAAAAGAACCCACGGTTTCTCCGGGAACCCATCTATACGGAACAGTTAGATGGACAGGCTCGGAAAATTCTCCGGGGTTATGCCGTAGGCCGTCTGCTGGTACCGGGAGATAACCGGTTTCTCTCCGGTGACCTGCTGGAACTGCTGCGATTGCAGCTGCATTATTCCGGAATTCTGCCACCAACAAGAGAGGAAGAGAACTTTCAAAGACAGGTGATACTGGATTCCTTTGCGGAGAACAGCTTCTTCGCCCCCGGCACGGCCTATGACCACGAGGACAGCTGCACCCTTCTGCGCAACCCTCACATCGCCCGGAACGAGGAACTCCAGCTATCTGTCTATCCCGAGGGAGACAGCCTGCGCCAACACTACCTAGGCCACCTCACCGATGTGGTCATGGTGTCCGCCGACAGTTTGGCAGCGGAGCGGTTGGGCGGTGCCGACTACGACGGCGACCTGATCAAGACCATCGCCGATCCCATTCTGAACCGGTGCGTAAAGCGCAACTATGAGTATGAGGTCCACCAGTGGCTCTCTAATAAAGTCAACCTGCCGTTGCTGAAGATCCCCACTCTGTCCGCACCAATGTCCAACGCCAACGACTGGCAGGCCCGCTTCAAGACTGTGGAGAACACCTTTGCAGCCCGAATTGGGCAGATCTGCAACGCGGCTCTGGACCGCAGCGTCATCGCCTACAGTGAGCACGCAGACCCGGAGGAGCGTAAACAGTGCCGCCGGGATCTGGAAGCTCTAGCCATCTACAGCGGCCTGGAGATTGACGCGGCCAAGACCGGCGTGCGTCCCAATCTGGATGAAATCCTCAGCGAGAGGAAGGTAAAGCGTACGCCCTTTCTGCAGTACAAGTATTTGGTAGAGCGGGCAGAGGAGCGCCGCCGCGCCTGGTATGAACCCACTTACCGGGAACGGCTGGAGACCTTCTTTTCCAAGATCGACTGGAATCAGGTGGAATCTCCGGTGGAACGTCTGCCCTGGCTGGCCCGTCAGTTGGAACTCCACACTCCTAAAATCCAGGAAAAACCAGCCGCGGACAAGGAGCTTTTTGACTTTGCCCAAGCTCCAGATTGGAAGAAACAGCTGGACAAGGCCATTCTTTCTTCTGTCTCTGATTTGCTGCGGGACTACCAACGCTGTCTCTCCCGCATTCGGGCTTGCCGCATTCCGGTGAAAGGACAACAGCGAAAAACAGACATTGACCGCATTCTCTACGCCAGAGGCCAGGAGGAGCTCTATGACAGCGACGAGCTGTATGCCTTCTTTCAGCAGCTCTCTCCCGAGCGCATCACCGGCCTTCGTCAGGCGCTCATGGAACGGCAATGGCACCTGTTGACAGAGGAACAGAGAGAAGATTTTCTCCGAGAGTACCTCCCGGAAGGGGCGGACTACTACGACCTGTTGGCCGACTTCCGCCACGGCGGGTTTCGTATGCTGGGGGATCTGGTCTGCGATGTAGAGGACTTGGAGGCGGCCCGGAAACGCAAACAGCTCCTCCTCCCCACAGACTCCCCTGCTTTTCAAAAGATGATGGGGGCGTATCTATCCTCTCCCTTCAGCGGAAATGAGCGGGCAACCGTGTCCCGGGTATGCCGTAAGCTGCTGAATAAAATTGTCCGTCCTAGTCAAGCGGTGCCCTATGTGGTGGCTTTGGGCAAGCGGAATCTGCTGTGGGACTTGCTGCAGGACCACATTGAGGAACATGTCTTGGAGGTGAACCATGCTGAATGAGTGGAAGGAATTTCAGGACTACATCGGTGACGTGAACTACACCGCCCGGAACAAACAGGACACCACCTACCTGGGTAGGTTCACCTTCGACACCATCCTGGATTTTGAAGGGCTGAATCGGGTGCTAACCATCCTGGCCCGAGGGTTTCTGTTCCACAACGAGGACGGCAGCCTAGTGGAAGCACCTCGGGAACGCGTCGACTATGCGCGCCGGGGCTTGTGTGCCTGGTGCAGTGTGCCGGACAGCAAAAAAGCCACGCCTCGGGAGGCATGGCAGTTTGGCAGTGAGTTTGGGGAGCTTCATGAGGAGTTTCCCCACCTAGTGAAGGAAAACGGCAGTGGGTGGTTCCATCGCCATGTGCACCGTGTTGCAGTTTTTGCCCGGGAAAATCCGGAGAAGGTATCCAGCAGCGCTCAGAAAAAGTGCGCCGCCATTGAGAAAGGCTTTGACCAGGCATGGCGGGACAAGGTGCTCCAGATGCAAGTTCCCCTGTTCGCCCCCACCACCAAGGGTCAGTGGGGCTTGCGGTTTGATAGCTTTCTAGCCCAGGCTTTGGACCTTGGTCCCCTCCGGGACGAGGAGCCAGAACTGCCCTCTGAAATGGCAGAGCGGATCCGTTATTACACGCCCAAGGGAGTGCCTGTGGAGATGGTGGAAACGCTGGTAGCCTACTACCTTGCCAACAAACCGGAGGACACGGATTGGGTGGTGCTGCCGGTGGCCAACTTTGACGCATACTTCGGCACCACCAGCTTTGGTCGGAAGTATCTGAAACAAATCCCGGAAACCATTCTGGAACGGTCCGAAACTGGATTCGGGCTCTGCCGGTACCGGTTGGGCGAGAACCTTACAAGGAAGTAGGAAATCATCAGGCTGCCTATCCGCTCATCGCCAAACCAGCTATGAACATTATTGACAGCGGACCAATCACCCGCCTACTAGGAGGATACCTATGCAAGACAATTATGTGGGAGACATTGGAGACTATGGAAAATATGGGCTGCTCCGGGCCATTACTGCTTCGGGATTGTCTTTGGCCGTCAACTGGTACCATGTGATTTCCAAGGAGCCACACGAGAAAAAGTGTGCGATTCCCAAGACGCTTTCCTCCATTCGGGGAGATGGAAAATACATTTCCTACCTCGGTAACCCGGAAAAGTATCGACACTATGATCCCGAACTGTTCGATTGCCTTATTCAAATCGTGACACAGAATCGCTGTCTGGACGCCTTACAGGAGAGCGGTATTCTGAATGCCAAGTTCTTTGCGAACCCCTTAATCAAGGCAGACAGACCCCAGTGGCACCGGAAGGCATTGGAAGAAACCGCTGCTGAGAAAGTGGTTTTTCTCGATCCGGACAACGGTTTGGAGACTTACAACATGGCGCAACGGAGAAGGGCAACTGCTAAACACGTTGCCTGGTCGGAAGTACAAGATTATTATCGACGTGGCCAAAGCGTAATTCTATATCAACATCGGCCACAAAGGACGAAAAAAGAATCGTGTATCCAAAGGGTATTAGAATTTCAGAACACCTATCTGCAGGCTGATCAAACCTTGTTGCTGGAATATCCCCTCTATACAAATCGCTACTACTTTCTGTTTTCCCATCAATCTCATCTGCCTTATTTGGAACAAGCATACCAGTCTGTAACCCAAAACTGGGAAGGAATATGTCGGCCTGTTGCTCTCTGCAAGGAAAGTTGAGCGCAACGGACTTTTGAAGTGACCCAAACTTTTGCTCTTTGTTTTCCGCTCATCAGAAGTAAACCACCATCCCAGATCGGGGTGGTGGTTTTTCACTGCACAATTTCGTAAGACCAGGTGTTGATGCCCCCAAACTCGTAGATGCTGGTGTATCCCAGCCCTGCCAAAGTTGCGGAGGCAGTCTTGCTCCGGTTGCCGCTGCGGCAGTACACCAGGACAGTGTCATCTTTCTCAGGGATCACGGCCGAGGCGGTTTCCTCGTTGATGGTCCCCACGGGCAGCAGCACCGCTCCGGGAATATGACCGCTGTCGTACTCGTCCTGCTCCCGCACATCCAGGACAATGACCTCCTGGGTGTCCATCATCTCCTTGGCCTCTTCCTGGCTGATCTGCTGATAGGAGCCACCATTGCCGCCTGTGGAGCACCCGGCAAACAACATCGTCAGCACAAACAGTAAGGGGATCACTCGTTTCATGCAAAGCACCTCTCCATTTCCTTTCAAAGGCTGGACGCCTTTCGGTGATAGGATTTTCTCAACCGGGAGACATTATCCGCTCCCGCAGTGGTGTTATTATACAGGCTACTGGTAAATCCGGCAAGAGTTTGAGCTGTCCTGTCACTTTCTTTTCGGCCAAACGCAAAAGTCCGGTTGATAGAAATGCTGCTTTTCTTGTGGTACAATGAAATTCCAGTGCACCACCGCATATTTTCCGCTTTTTCCAGTAAAAAACGCCCCCGCAACCGCCGGTTGACACACTTCCATGTCTGGATGGTGGCCACGCAACCGTCCAATCTGCTAGAATGACTCCACAAACAGAAAGGAGCGATGACTATGAACCTGGCAGACAGAATCCAATCTTTGCGGAAAGCAAAGGGAATCTCCCAAGAGCAGCTCGCGGATCAAATCGGAGTTTCCAGACAAGCTGTTTCCAAATGGGAAAGCGAACAAAGCACACCCGATCTGGACAAGATCATTCTCCTGAGCGATTTCCTCGATGTCACAACCGACTATCTCTTAAAGGGCATCGAACCGGTCAAGGATCACCGGGAAAAGAGAAAAGATCAGACAAGTAGAATTCTTTACATCGCATCCTCTACCTTGATTTTTATTGGGTTGTTCTGTGCGTTTGGCGGGTGGTATGCGGAACAGACTATGGAAGTCATTTGGGGCTCCATGATCATTCAAGCGGTGGGCGTTGCCGGATATTTTATAGCCAGGTTGTTGTCCCCCGTGAAAGCCTGCTTTTATATAAACTGGCTCAACCTCCTTGGGATTGCTTTTATGCCGGTTTCCATGATCACCGGGTATCTCGCCACTCTCCTGTCTTGGGAAGGCTGGATCTCCCCTTACCCCGTTGGGCTCTTTCATAGCCTCCTGTTTTGGGTCGTGTTCTTGGTCTTTTCTGTTGGAAGCTATCTGCTTCTGAAAAAGAGTGCTCGGGGTACAGAGTAACCGGTGTGGACCGCGTGAAGTATGAGTCCTGCGAGATCATTCCCTCGTTTCTCAGCCACTCCGGCTACAAATATGCCAAGCACAAGGAGGAGCTGGAATACATCCGCACCTACGGTCATACCGCCTTAACCTCTGACAGCCTTAGGTTGGTACATTTGTGAAAGTAAGATGGGAGCAACAGAGAGTTGCTTTGCTTTTCGCTCCCGCTGTGGTACAATCCAGGCAAGGCGGTGATCAACATGGATACCAAAGAAACCCTTCTAGAACTGCGCACCAAGCGCGGCCTCTCTCAGGAACAGCTGGCACAGCAGGTGCATGTATCCCGGCAGGCAGTTTCCCGTTGGGAGACCGGCGAAACGGTGCCCAATACAGAAACCCTGAAACTGCTCTCCAAACTGTTCGATGTCTCCATCAATACCCTGCTGGGTTCTCCCAGACAGCTGATCTGCCAATGCTGCGGTATGCCCCTGGAGGATGCCAGCATCAGCCGAGAGCCGGACGGCACCTTCAACGAGGAATACTGCAAGTGGTGTTATGCCGACGGGAAATTTGTCTACACAAGCCTCGAAGAACTGATAAACTTTCTGGAAAGTCACATGTCGAACGAAGCATTTCCCCCGGAGCAGGTCAGAGCTTATTTGGTAGCTCAGCTTCCAAAGCTGAACCATTGGAAACAGAACGAGACATAAACACCGCCCTCTGAAAACCTAAAGTTTCAGAGGGCGGTGTTTTTCACTTCACATCAATCAAAATGCAGGGCACCGACATCCTTGGATTAGCTGTAAAGCAAGGTCATCTGATTTGATCCAGCCGTCCCGACTGAATGGCATTCAAATTCTCCTTGATCCGTTCCTCTGGCCAGTCCCACCATCTCAGCTCCAGAAGCGCGGCAATAGCGTTCTCAGAAAATCGCTTTCGGATCGGCTTGGCAGGAACTCCACCCACAATGGTATAGGGCGGTACGTCCTTTGTCACAACAGCCCGGGTACCGATAACAGCTCCGTCTCCCACGGTAACGCCTGCCAAGATGACCGCCTCGTAGCCAATCCACACATCATTTCCGATGACAATATCACCCTTGTTGTCCCAGGCTCTGGCCACCTGCTTCCGGTCCAGTCCCCACTCCTCAAAGAAAATGGGAAAGGGATAGGTGGAGAGGGATTGCATACTGTGATTGGCGCTGTTGAACAGGAACTTCGCCCCACAGGCGATGGAACAGAACTTGCCAATTACCAGCCGGTCGTGGTTGACAGGATAGTGATACAGTACATTGTTCTTTTCAAACTCCACGGGGTCATGGACAAAGTCGTTGTACATGGTGTAGTCCCCTACGAGGATACTGGGATCCGTTACCACTTGGTTGAGATAGACCGTCTGAGTATCTCCTGTCCGGGGATAGATGGTTGATGGGTTCATATTCTTTTCCTCCTCTTACTTGTTTAGGCTGCCCGCTTTTGAAGTCTCACGCACCAATCTCTTTCTTTCCCATCCTCTGCTGTTGAAGTAGAGGAACCCAACCAAGGCGGGCAAGATGGGCGAAAGGGTCTGACCCAGATAGATTCCGGTAAAACCCATGGAGAAGCAAAAGGCCAGCAGCCATCCCACCGGCAGGCGAACGACCACCGCGTCCAGCAGGGCATTGACCATGGCTACATGGGCTGCACCCACGCCGATGGCAAAGGAATCCAGCGTGTACATGGCGGCATAGACCAGGCTGTTGACCCCGCAACACAGGCGCAGATACAACACTCCCACCCGGATCACCTCCGGGCTGGTACTATCAAACAGACAGATGAGCGGCTCCGCCAGAAGCTGGACCGTCACGACTACCACCGCTGTAGCCGCAAGGTTAAGCAACAGGCCTGACCGTACCACCTGGCGTGCCCGCCGGATTTGACCCGCCCCCACGCACTGGCCCACCATGGCGGTGATGGCCTGGCCAATAGCCCAGCAGTGCATTCCGGCAAAAGTATTGATCTTCAGTCCAACGCCGGAAGCAGCGGCCACCGAGGTGCCAAAGGGATTGAGCATACCCGTCACCAGCAAATAGGCTGTGTTCACCACCACCATTTGGATGGCGGTGGGCAAACCTACCTTCCCTATGGCCAGCAGGATTTCTCGTCGAAGGGCAACCTCCTTGAGGGAAAAGTTTAACTGATGTTTCCGCAAATAGAGCAGCGAACCCACAAAGGAAACACCTTGAGCAGTGATCGTAGCCCAGGCCGCTCCTGCAGTGCCCATAGAACACGACCCTACCAGCAGCACATCCAGCATGACATTGAGAAGTGTGGCGGCACCCACGAAAAAGAGGGGCGTTTTGGAATCGCCCAGTCCTTTCAGGATGGAGCAGACCGTGTTGTAGCCAAAGACAAATAGAGTCCCCCAACAGATAATTTCCATATAGCCGCAGGCCTCTGAATAGGCCTCGTCCGGAACACCCAGTGCCCGGAACAGAGGCTCATAGACGGCTAGGCCGAGCATGGTAACCACAACGGAGGCTGCCAGGGTAACCACAACGGAGGCTGCCAGCGACAGGAGAAACAGCATTCCGATGGTATCACGCTGCCCTTTTTGGTCGCCCGCCCCCTTGTACTGGGCCACCAAAACGCTTCCGCCCATGGTCAGGCCGATGCAGAGGGAATTGATGATAAAGCACAGCATGGAGGCGTTGCTGATGGCGGCCAGGCCGGTCTCGCCCACAATTTTCCCTACCACCAGCATATCCACCACATTGTAAAGAGCTTGCAGCAGGTTGGCCAGAAACAGCGGGAAGGCAAACCCAAGCAGTTTTTTCGCCACACTCCCTGTCAAAAAGTTTTGTTCTTGAGTCATGTAACATCTTCCTTTCAAAAAGACAGAGGGCAGCACTTTACTGTGTGCCCTCTGTTCCATTGCCCCTAAAATGAGCATAACAAAAGGCCCCAGACAAAACATCGTCCGCGGCCATACAACATCTATCTTTTCCTATCAGTCTGCAAAAAGGGTACAACAACCAAAGGCAGCAAGTTTCTGCCCTGGCCTCCCGGTTTTACAGATCGACATTCCTAAAAGGCTCCGCACAATGTTTTGTGATATCCATTTGAACGGAGCCGAAATCAATGCAGAATTTTCCGAACAACATCGTGCTCACCTCGCTTTACTGCTATAAATTTTATACCATGCGATGCTTCCTGTCAACGTTCGTTTAGAGGACTATTATGGCTCAGTCAGAGAACGGATGCAACATCACATCCGTCATGCCGTATGGTTCAGATACACATTTGCAGAAAGACTGTCCCACCACTCAAAAAATCCGACCTCTTCACCGCACATGGAGACTGACCCGCCAAAACACCCCCAAAATGCGCACTGCCCACGTGTGAGTTTTGGGGGCGATTTTGCCTCTGGTTCTACTGGTTTTCTACGGGGATTTTCTTAGAATTCCGTTAGAATTTTGCTGTCCCCCCGTGGATTTCCAGACCTGGAAATTTCTGCGTTTTTTGCTTCCTACTTTCCAAAATCCGCAGAAACACTGGCTTTTTTGGCTTCCTCCAGGTTCTTCCATCTTCCATCAAATTCCGCTGAGTTCGGAAATTCCATACGCACTCGAAATCGTTTTGTCGGTGATGAGCCGGCACGTGGGTCCGAATCCCACCGTCTCTACCACACAAAGGGCAGCTTAACCCTTCGCTCAACAAAACGCTTGTACTACGCATAAGCTCCGCACCACTGTGTGTCCCCCATGTTATTCTAAAATATGTACAGTCGCAATGATGAAAATCAAAATTGCAATCATACTGTAGCATTTCAAAAATAGGAGTTTCTGTGTGAGATTTTTCTGCTCCTGTCGTTGAGATTCATCTTTTATTATGTTATGATCAGGAAGAAACGGAGGGCTTGCCTATGTTTTTTCGTAAAAAAGCAGACGAAGAAATGCTGAAATTCTTTTGGGCTTGGTTTGAGCAAAACGAGGAATGGATTATTGCCACATCTAAAACAGATAGGATGGCCGTTGTGAATGCTGTGGACGAAAAATTAAGTCCTGCCTTTGCTTGCTATCATGTTGAAATTGAATTTCAGCTTGGCTATAATGACGGTCATGGAGAATTCTTCTTTTTTGATTTAAATAAGCGTGCTTTGAGAAAAGACGCTGAAAAGTTAGCCTCGTTGATGCCCGCAAAGTTACAACAGAACTGGACGTTTATTATTGAGCACTAATTGCAGCTTCTGAGTTTGCATCCCCCTTTTCTGAATGAATACCCTAAAATTCATCTACATTCCCTTTGCAAAAAAGATTCAGTTCCTAAACAGGGTATTACGTTTAACACTGAAATTTTAGGAACAAAGAAAATGAATAATACAAAAATCCATGCCGATTTAGAAAACGAAAGCGGACCTATCGTGCCCGGACCGGCATTTATAGTGTGTTGATGTTCCATAAGGTCTGCAAGCAACAAGCTGGCAGACCTGTTTTCATATTGCTTGAGCAAGAACAGATAATGCACCGGGTTGCCCAGCATTTGTATTGGGATCAATACCGTGATCGGCATGTGAAATGTTGTCAATCGGAATATTCTGGATGGAGTGATCGCCGCCCCCCTACCGTGTGCTGCGAAAATGACAAAAGAGAACAAGAAAGACTGGAGGAAGGAACAATGAAATTTGATGTAAACAATCTGCAATGGACAAGAGAGCCCAAAAGCTGTACCATCTCGCCGGACCGCATCGAGATCGTCACCCAGCCCCACACCGATCTGTGGCAGAGGACCTACTATCATTTCCGCAACGACAACGCTCCGGTGCTTCAGATGGCCACCCAGGAGAAGTCCTTTTCCTTTGTGGTCAAAACGGAGTTTCCCGAAAGCCACCATCGGTTTGACCAGTGCGGTGTGGTGTTGTATCTAGATTCCGAAAACTGGCTGAAAGGCTCCATTGAGTACGAGAATGAGCGCTTTCAGCATTTGGGAAGCGTGGTCACCAACCATGGCTACTCCGACTGGGCAACCACAGAGATTCCCGCCAGCATCAAATCCATGTGGTATCGCCTGAGCCGTCGAGAGGATGACTTCTGTATCGAGTGTTCCGAGGATGGGTTTGTTTTCCGTCAGATGCGTGTTTGCCATCTTCATGAGGCGCAGGGGGAAATTCAGTTTGGCATTTACGCCTGCAGTCCGGAAGATTCCTCCTTCCGTGCGGTTTTCACCAACATGGAAATGACCGAATGCAAATGGCTGGCCCACGATGGGCAAGCACCGGACGAAGAATGCTGATACCTGAAGACAGCTTTTCATAAAAACCTAAACCTTCAACTTTTCCAATATGCTGTATAACAAAGCTATCGTTGCCTACAGCATTTCACCGGTGTCAAACAAGTCGCCTTATGGTGGGTAAGTCACAGTCATGATTTTTGTTATTAGAAAATTTGAAGATTGTTAATACCTTCGAGCAGGCGTGTTATTCTAATATAGTTTTATCTTCTCCTAATTACTGTCCTGGATGAGCACCAGCGTGATTATTCTAGTGCCACACATAAAAATCCCTCCAAACCTCAAAAAAGGCTGGAGGGATTTTTTATGCCGCGCTTATTTCACCCACCAAAAGATTTTTTTATTTGGTAGGATATGTTTCTATCAAATTATCCTTGAGTCTTTTTCTGATTTCTATCAAGTGACCATCCTTAAGTGTGTAAATGACATCTGCAATTCCTGTTACTTGTTTGGAATGGGTAACGATAATAACGCATTTACCCTTTTCATGTGCTAGTGTTGTAAAAATCCTTAAGATGTCGCTCTGGGTCTCTGAATCAAGGTTTCCAGTAGGTTCGTCTGCGATGATAATATCCGCATCATGGGAAATAGCCCGTGCGATACCTACTCTCTGCTGCTCACCACCTGACAGATTCAGAACCTTCCGATTCCCTTTATCTGAATCAATTCCAACATCACTTAATAATGTTTCTGCCAGTGCGGTTTTATTTCTGGTTTTTACGCCGCTGATATTCATTGATAACACGATATTCTCTTTCGCCGTGGCGTTTAAGAGAAGATTATATCCTTGAAAAACGACCCCAATATCGTTGGCACGATAACGGTCTCTATCTAAGTTTTTCAGGCTTTTTTCTTTGTATAGGATTTCTCCTGATTTACAAATGTCCAATCCGGAAATCAATGACAACAGCGTACTTTTACCAGCACCCGATTTGCCAATAATACAATATACCTTTCCTTTCTCAAAATCCACACTTAAGTTTTTTAAAACATCTTTTTTTGAACCGTCATATCTGTAAGATACATTCTGCAAACTTAATACACTCACGGGCTCAGTTCCTTTCTGTTAAAATCTTGCGAGGCTCATATCGGTTAATATACAAAATACCAATACCTACGGAAATGACTCCCAACAGAAGAGCAATGCAGGCAATCGTGATCATTGCATCTCCCGTTAAAAATGCATCAATACTTTCAAGCTTTTCTACCTGTTCCTGTGCCCCTACAGTAAATGTAAATGAGTTTGTATTGTTCATTGCATCCTGAACTTCCAATTGACTGCTGAGGAGCATATTTGAGGCAGGCTGCGCTAACACACTGCCGATCCCCAAACCAATAACCAGAGAGAAGGTTATCATCGCCAAAGTTTCAAATACCAATCCAAGTGCTGCTTTACCTTTCTTCATTCCCATTGCTCTGAGAACGCCGATTTCGTATTTTCTCTCACGAGTCGCTAAAACAGAAATCAGGACTAAAATACTTCCTCCAAAGATTAAAACCACAACCATAAATGTAGTAGAAATACCTTTCAAACCTTCTACAGGTTTTACAATGTTGTTGTAACTCTTTGCATCAACGGAAACATCATACAGTTCACTGAGACCTTTTTCGTGAGCTTCTTTGTTAAAGGAGTCAACCAGTTCAGGACTTTTAAGGTAGTATTTTGCTTCGATAGCTACCACATCGCCGTTGACTTCATCATTGTATTTCTTCAGCGTATTATATGTGGTTATGATCTCGTTTTTTCGATTAAGCATTGGGTGGGTAATTCCTACATCTTCACTTTTTGCTCCATCAAAATAGATTCCCGAAACAGTCAGGTCCAAAGTGGATGACTTTTCACTATCATTGGGATTTTTAATTCTCATAACGTCGCCAACTTTTAGGCGATTCAACTTTGCAAATTCCTGACTGATTACAGCTTCACCGTCTTTTTCAGCAAATTTACCCTCTACAATTTTTCTGGTTTCATTTTCGAACTCTTTTGCTCCCGCAGGTGTCAATCCTCCCAAAATATTCAAATTGGGAATCTTATAATCTTCAGATGTTTGTCCTCCGTTTGGTCCGATAATAGAAACACCTGCACCGCCATTAGAAGGAATATCCTTTTGGTCTAATGCTTTAATAGTGTCACTGTAACCTCTAAAGCTGGAACTCATAACCGCATTTTTCACGTATTCGGATTGAGCTAATTTTTCATAAACATCATTTGATATATTAAAAGCACTGGGATCATATTTTCCACTTGCAAGCATTTGATCCTGCTTTTTTTGATTTGCCTGAATGAACACCTCTGAGCCAAACCTGTTTTTATAATCTTCAATGATTCCATCGGATGTGTTGTTGATGATAATGGCTACCGCTGTACAGGATAGAATTGCAATCATAATAATTGCTAGCAATATATTTCGCCCTTTATTGCGCAACAAATTTTTAAGCGCATTATTTAAGATATACATATCAATACTCCTTTTTATTTTCGTCTTCAACGATTTCAAAATCGTCAAAGAAAGTGTCCATGTCGTTTTCTTGTTGATGCTGCGAAGCATACGGCAGTTGTTTTTGAGATGTTTCCGTTTGAGTTACCATGCAATCCATTTTTTCATAGAGCATACCGATAGAAAACAGAATCCCAATAAAGGCTACAGTTGACATTACATAGCTTAAAAGTTGTGGTACAACTTGCTGCCAAAAGAAATTTGATATTTGCTGTACTGCCACACCTTGTGCTTCCGCTTGTTTCATTGCTTCTAATTGTCCAGGCAAAAATGAAAAAACCTGAATGATACCAATCAGAAAAATGAAACCTGAGACAATCCACAAGGCCAACTTGAACCGTTTTTGTGTTTGCATTTTGAAGTCCTCCATTTATTTTTCCAGCTAAGTATAAGTGTGAAATCTTTAATGAACCTTTAATAGGTTTTTATTGCTATAAAATATGGGGAACAAAAAAAGCCTTTCATTTTCAATGAAAGGCTTTTTTGCAATTCAAGTTTTATTTGTTTATTGTTACAGTAAATGTAGTGATCTGCCCTAAGGCACTGCTAACAGCTATCTTTCCATTCATATGTTCAACAATTGTTTTAGCAATGGATAATCCCAAACCATAACTGCCATTGTTTTCCCGGGACGAGTCAATTCGATAAAAGCGGTCAAAAATCTTATTCAAATGCTCAGGGGCTATTCCGTCTCCCGTATTGGAAATTTCAAATATAGCGTGGTTTTTATTTTCTTTCAGAGTAATGTCAATCTTTCCAGATTCATTTACATATTTAACAGCATTATCAAAGAGGATCTTGATTACCTGTTCATATTTTTCACCATCTACGACTGCAATAACATCTTCCTTAATATCAGAACAAATTTCTATTCCTTTCTCAAATGCAAAGGCTTCCATGGTCAATAGAGAATCATTGACAATGTCGCTTAGATTCACCGCAGTCATATTGAATGTGGTTTGTAAATTATCATATTTAGCCAGAGAAAGCAAATCACTAATGAGCTTATTCATTCGCTCCAATTCAATTTTTATATAGTCAATCCACTTTTTCTGACGATATACAGGATCATCTGGATTAGACTCAATGGCTTCTATATTCGCACCAATCGAAGCCACAGGGGTTTTTAGTTCATGGGAAGCATCCGCAATAAACTGTTTCTGTCTGGAATAAGAGGACTCTATGGGTGCAACAGATTTTCTCGCAAAAAAGACACTGATTAGAAAAATCGCCCCCAACATAAAGACTCCAATAATAACAAATGTAAGTAGCAGTTGATTTAATGTATTTATAGAGTCAGTTATATCAATAAAAGTTATCATCCTATAAACTTCTGGATTTGATCCGTTCACATTACTCTCTACACTTACTTGTGCAAATGCAGATTCGATAGAAAATTGATATTTCCGATTATTGAATTCCAGCTTATTGGAATCACTATTTAACGCAAGTTCTGTCAATTTTAATGTGGCGGATTTCGTTTCATTGCTAACTGACTGACTAATCATTGGCTGATTATTTTCATCGATCAAAGCATTAAAAAAGGGAAAATAATATTCTGAAGATGTATCTGTTACCAATATTTGGCTGTAATTGTCTTCAGAATTATCTATCTGCCTTAATGCAAAGGAGGATGCATTTTCTAACTTTAAGCTATTCTGACTTTCTATATTATTCTGGGTAATCAAATAGATTGCCAAAAAAGCAAAAATTACGGTCACTGAAATCATCGTCATATTTAGTACAATAAACTTTTTTCGTAGTTTTTTAAACATTATGTTTCGCCACTCTCTTTTTGCAGTGAATATCCTACTCCTCGGACCGTTTTAATAGCTGTAGTTGATTTTAATGCTTTGAGTTTTTTTCGGAGAAAAGAAATATATACTTCCACATGACTATCCCCAGCTTCACCATCAAATCCCCATACCTTCTCAATAATGCTGTCTTTGGATACAAACATATCTTCCATACGGATTAGGAGCTCCAATATTTGGCTTTCTTTTAAAGTAAGTTTGAACTCCCTCGTTCCACAATACAGCACCAAAGAATTAGTGTTTAATTCAATATCGTTATAAGCAAGAGCATTATTAAACACGATTGTTTCTTTTCTTCTTGATAATGCTCGTAGTCGTGCAAGTAATTCTTCCGTTTTAAAGGGTTTTGCCAAATAATCATCTGCTCCTAAATCTAATCCCTTTACCTTATCCTGTGTTTCACTTTTTGCTGTCAGCAGCAGAACAGGTGTGCTATTTCTTTCGTTGCGTAAAGATTTCAATACTTCTAATCCATTCATCTTAGGAAGCATAATGTCCAATACAATTACATCATAAATTCCTGATAAAGCACAATCAAGCCCGTATTCACCGTCATATGCCAAGTCAACAGCGTAGTTATTTTTCTGCAAAACCTGTTCCAAAGCCTGAGCCAAATATTTTTCATCTTCCACTAATAATATTCTCATCTTTTCACCACCTGTCTTAAATAATTATATCATACCTCTATTTTCTTTAACAAACCTTAAACGGCAAAGTCTGCCTGTAAACTATTCGTTTATCAAGCAGACTTATTGAGATCTTATGCTTATTTTGAAATGCTTTTGCTTTTTCCAAAAACAGAAAATAACAGAGAAATTGCGATGGTCATGATAAATATGGATAACGTCCGCAATTCCTCATATGGCAGAGGATATCCCCCTTAGAAACCACGTAAGATTCAAGTAACATATCACATGAATCCTGATATAAACCATACTCTATTCTACGAGAAAGCAATGATTTTCCCAGCATGATGGACACAGCGCAATACTGTATCAACACCGCCCGCAAAGGACGGTAAAAGAGAGGTCAAGGCTCGATTTCATAGGGCCAGGTGTTGATGCCCCCAAACTCGTAGATGTTGGTGTACCCCAGTTCTGCCAAAGCTGCGGAAGCAGTCTTGCTCCGGTTACCACTGCGGCAGTAGACCAAGACAGTGTCATCTTTCTCAGGGATCACGGCCGAGGCGGTTTCCTCGTTGATGGTCCCCACCGGCAGCAGTACCGCGCCGGGAATATGGCCGCTGTCGTACTCGTCCTGCTCCCGCACATCCAGGACGATAACCTCCTGGGTGTCCATCATTTTCTTTGCCTCTTCTTGGTTGATCTGCTGGTAGGAGCCGCCATTGCCACCTGTGGAGCACCCGGTAAACAATATCGTCAGCGCAAACAGTAAGGGAATCACTCGTTTCATAGAAAGCACCTCCAAATTTCATTTCAAAGGCTGGCCGCCTTTGGGTGGTAGTATCTTCTTAATTGAGAGCATCATACGCTCCCGTAGTGGTGCTATTATACAGTCTCTCGAAGGATCCGGCAAGAGGAGCTAAGAAGCTGGGACGCACCATAACCTTCCAGGAGGCTGATCCGTTAGGTTTCTCTCTTTTCTGCCAAATCCAAAAGTCAGTTTGATAGAAATGCTGCTTTTCTTGTGGTACAATGAAGTCAAGGGGACTGGGTGTGAATCACCAGGTTTTTTCTGCTTTTTCTAGCTGCAAACGTCCCCGCAACCGCCAGTTGACACACTTCCATGTCTGGATGGTGGCCACGCAACCGTCCAATCTGCTAGAATGACTCCACAAACAGAAAGGAGCGATGACTATGAACCTGGCAGACAGAATCCAATCTTTGCGGAAAGCAAAAGGAATCTCCCAAGAGCAGCTTGCGGATCAAATCGGCGTTTCCCGGCAAGCTGTTTCCAAATGGGAAAGCGAACAAAGCACACCCGATCTGGACAAGATCATTCTCCTGAGCGAGTTCTTCCACGTCACAACCGACTATCTTTTAAAAGGCGTCGAACCAGTCAAGGACCACCAGGAAAAGAACAAAAATCTGACAAGCCAAATCCTTTACACACTATCAACCGCCTTGATTTTCATCGGGTTATTCTGCGCGTTTGGCATTTGGTATGCAGAACAGACCATGATTGCCATTTGGGGCTCCATGATCATTCAAGCAGTGGGAGTCGCAGGATATTTTATAGCAAAGTACTTGTCGCCTGTTAAAGCCTCTTTCTATGTAAACTGGCTTAACATCCTTGGGATTGCCTTTATGCCGGTTTCCATGATAACCGGGTATCTCGCCACTCTCCTGTCTTGGGAAGGTTGGATCTCCCCCTACCCCATCGGAATCTTTCACAGTTTCCTATTTTGGATCGTGTTCTTGGTTCTTTCCGTCGGAAGCTATCTGCTTCTGAAAAAGAGGGACCAAGGCACGGAGTAACCATCTGGGATAATTTCAAAGGCGATTTTAAACAAAAAAACAGGGCCAAGGGAACCATTCGGTTCTCTCGGTCCTGTTTTCACTTTTTCTCGAGGGCTTTCTCCACCTTTACACCGCAGTCCCTCCGGCGAACGTCAAGGTCACTTTCGGTTCTGCAATGGTTTGATAGTTAGCTTCGTTTCGGATCTGCAACTGGAATTCTAAATCTGTAATGTTCTCCACCGATGTAATCCCGTTTTCCTCCAGGTCCCGCAGGTTAATCACCAGGGCTGCCTTACCCCCATTGGGAATGTTCCGGTCGGAACAGGTGAAGTCATTCATCACCCCGCCGATGGACAAGGAATCGTACCCTACCCCCGCTGTGACTGTCTGTCCGCTGGTGTTCTCCACCAACAGCAGCGCGGAAAGGTCGCCATTCCCATCTTCTGCCAGTTTCTTGGAAAGAACCCGGATACCTCCCTCGTTGTAGACCTCTATTCCCTGGGAATCCACAGTTGCTTCCACATCGCTCAACTGGACCTGAAGAGGCGTTCCCTCTGTCAGCGGATTGCCCTCCAGATCGTTTAGGGCGACGTTCATGCTCACCGCGCCGATGGAATCCAGACCATAGGCTGGCCAGTATTCCTTGTCGAACACATTTTCCAGCTGGAGCGTCACCATTCTGCGGGCACCGGGAAGGATGACATCACTTGACCAGTTATAACTGTAAACTTCCATACCGTTAAAAGCTATATTGTTGGTAACAAAGCAAACCGACTGTTCCCCGCTGTTGACCACCTCCAACAACAGCATCTGCTCCCCGCTGGAATTTTCCATCCGCCCGGCGGTTTCTACCTTGACACCATTTTGGTCGTAGAAGTTATCTGTCTGGAAAAAGGTTACCTGATACCCCAGCAGGCTTTGAAGGGCCTCACTTTGGACAGCGGTCTGGATGCTATCCGCAGGCTGTTCGTACCCTTTCAGGGAAGTGGCAACCACAATCGGAGGGATATGGGTGCTGTTGTAATCCGAGTCCGTTATGGTGAAACCAAGCTGGAAATCGGCTACACGATCGATACCATACAGCAGTAGCTCCTGGGAAGAAAAGCTCACGGTTTCGTTGGCGGACTTTCCGGCGGCCACATCGCAGTTTAAATAACCGTCATCCACCATGACTCCATTGACCGCATTGCAGCTGTACCCCAACGTGCCGCTGGAGAAAGACAGATCCTGAGCGCTGTTGTTCTCAATGGTGAGGGATATCTCCGCACCGGTCAGGGAACAAACCAAGTCTGTGGCGGTGATCTTCACCCCATTTTCCTCGTAAAGCACGGTTTCCTGGATGGTCCCGGTGGTGTCAAAACTGGGGACCGTGTCCTGGACCGGATGGGAGGATTCCACCTCCGAAGAGCTCTCCAACTCCTGGGCACTGACAACATCCGAGGAAGAAACGGGGGAACTATCGGAAACCTCTGAAGACTGCCCGGTGGGACCGCAGGCGGCAAGGGATGCCAAGAGACAGCCCGCCAATAGGAATGGAATGATTTTTTTCATACTCTCTACCTCCTGAAAATAATGCGGGATGTGACTCCGCACAAGATTTACAAGTTTTCGATATACGTCCTGACCTGTTGAATCAGCAGCTCCTGCTCCCGGTGCTCCTCCTCCAGCAGGATCATCCTGGCTTGAAACGCCGCTTTTTTCACATGATTCGGCGCGTCCAACAGCTCTTTGATCTCCTTGAGGGCAAATCCCGCCCGCTGGTAAAACCGGATAGTCTGAATTCTCTCCACTGCCAGCTGATCATACAGCAAATGCCCATATTTGTTCTTGTCCGTGGGGGCCAGAAGTCCCCATTTTTCATAGCCCTGCACCGTCCTGCGGGTGATCCCCAATCGGGTACAGATTTCGCGCAATGTATGCTCCACTTTCATGTCCTCCTTACCGTAAAACTGCACGCCGCGTGCAGTCAAGTTTTTTTCGCGTCGAAATCACATCCCGCAACAGGGCTTGCAAATTTCGCGTAAGAAGGGCATGAAAAAAGGCACCTGTCCATAGACAGATGCCTGTACTCTTACTATTTCTTTTCTAAACGGACTGACGGAGCATTACTCAGCGGCACTTTCCTCCGACGCTGACTCCTCCACCCCGCTTACCGGTGCTGTAGTTTGTTCGCCCTCTTCGTCCAGGTAAACCCACTGGATGGTGTACTCCTTGCCCACCACATTTCCCACATTGGTAACGTAGTCCTCCAGCAGAGACTGCGCCCGCTGCTGGGCGTTTGCCAACAGTACCGTGTCACCGGCGGCAGTCTCCTGAAGCTTGCTCTGAGCAGCGTCAAAGGCGGCCACCTCGTCCTCCGCGCTGATGCTGGCGGAGCCGTCCGCCACAATAAAGGAGTCCTTGGTCAGGGAGCTGGAATCCACCTTGCAGCTGAGCACCTTGGCTGCGGGCAGAGTGATGGTCACCTGGTTATCCTTTACCTCCACAGTAACCTGTGACACATCCACTCCCAGAGTCACCACACCGCTGTACTCGATCCAAAACTGCTTGTCCTTCTGCCAGAACAAAAACCCTTCCGCGTCCTCTTCCTTGAACTTGGCCACATTGTGGTAGTAGCAGTCCATCACCGCCAACTCACAGATGGCTTTCATCTGGGACACCTCAGGTTCCATATCCGAGGCCTTGGGCATCCCCACCCCACAGGAAGCCAATGAGAGGGATAGCAGCAATGCCAAAAACAAAGATACACATTTTTTCATCGCCTTCATCCTCCTCACTCCACTACTAGGCTGTACTCGGTGTCCAGCTGGTCCACAATAGGCTTTACAAGGGCGGTTAGCACATTTTTGGCGTTCTGCTGGGCCAGTTCATAGATGGCCTCCTGCTCCTGACTCTCCTTTTCCACGTCCTCCTCACAAGCCTTGAATGCCGTTTCCGTCACAGCGGAAGTGTTGAGGCTCTTGTCGTAGAAGATGAAGTCCAGGGAGGAAATGTCCACGTTCACCTCGGTCAGTTCCACGGGAGGCACGGTAATCCGGATGGTTTGGCTCTCCTCCTCCATCTCGATGCCCACCTCATCAAAGTTGATGCCTGCGTTCACCTTGGCCTCGTAGGACACGTAGTAGTCCACGGACTCCGGATTTTCCTCATCCACCACCTGAGCGATACCGTTGTAGACTGCGGTAAAAGTGGAAAGCTCGCTGACGTCAATGATCTTTTCCAACGTGGAGACCGTGAGGACCTCTGCCTGCTTTTTGCTGTTCCGGGCGGCGGGCACTACGATAAATACCACCACCAGGACCACGATTACCAAAATCAACGCACCAAGTCCCCAAACAGGGACGGAGTAGTTCTTTACCACTACGGATTTTAGCAAGTCCTTGCCCTGCTGCTTTTTCTTCTTTCCCAAACCCATGTTTTTAACCTCTTTTCCATTACCTTCCTAACTTCCTTCTCCATTATAGCAAAGGGGAAATCCCCCAACAAGAAATAAATTCTATTTTTCGACATATTTTTCCAATCTTTTCAGGTTCCCAACCCCATTCTGGATTGCCTGAAACAAGCAGTACCGCCAGCTGA